>CAJULH010000027.1 GCA_910587175.1 Candidatus Gastranaerophilales bacterium
AAATGTCTATTGTATTCCATTTTGAAACAAGTTTTGAATCATCAATTGCGTAAGAAAAATCTTTCACAATGGATTGCAAAATTTCATCAGAAAGGCTTAAATACCCTTTAATTGTATAAGCAAACGCGGTTGCAAGTTTCAAATTTACAATGATTTTGGGTTCAAGTATTACTTTTTCTTTTTTCTTTTCTTTGAATACTTCTTTTTCAACTGCATCAATGAGTTCAAATACAGCAGGGTTTCCCTGTTCGGCAAGTGCTTCTATAAGGATTATATTTGCTTTTATCCAGGAGCTGTATATTTCCCTTATGTTTGAAAACTCATTCTTTTTGGGATGTTTTAGCCAATCCTGCAGCGGCGGGTTGATTTCTGTATTTACAATTGTATTTACTTCTTCAAAATTTCCGGTGTATAAAAGTGCTTCTGCTTTTCTTGTTTTTATCAAAGCTCTTTGCAGGGCAAATTTCGGTTTATCAAAATACTGTAAAACAGTGTCCACAGTTTCAATTATTGCCGGGAAATTTTGTACCATTTTTAAACTATGGATTAAATAACCTGAAAGTTCTATAACCTTTTCTTCTTCATCTCTGTTTTTTGCATTTATGAGTGCGGATGAAAGGTAATCAACTGCTTCTTTCGGGTTTTTATTGTAAGTGAGCTTCCCAAGTCTTTCAAAGATATTATTTTTAATATAGAAAGCATTAGGGTGCTTCATTTCTTCCAGATTCGCAAGACTTTGTTTCTGGCACATTGTATAAAATGCAACATCTCCTATAAATGAAGCCAGCTTTAAATTTGCAGTCCAAAGGTCAAATGCAAGAGATTTATCTCCTATTGTCTGTGCTAAAAGGGCGCGGATGGCAGGCGAAGAGATAGTTCTTTCGCATGTTTCATTAAGAAGCTTTGCAGCATAGGGTTTTAAACTTTCGCTGTTTTTTGCTTCGGAATAAATATGAGTCCATATTAATGTATTTTTAAATCTGTAAATATTTTCGCTCTTTTTGATAAAATATCCTGTTTTTTCTAAAGAGGATACAGTTTTTGCAAAGTTATCGTCAGACAGTTCAAAAACTGTCTGCAAAATTGATTTTGTAAATTTTCCGCCAAGAAGAGAAGCTGTGCCAAGTAGAGCATAGTGGGAGAAATTTGTTTCTTTTAAAAATTTGAGTCTTGCATCTAAAATTTCACCCAGTGTCTGAGGTACGAAATAATTTTCCTCTTTAATGTTGTATGCGAACTCTTTTCCTTTCAAATATACCCTTTTGGTTTCAAAAAGATGTTCTGTCACTTGTTCAATATATGCAAAATTTCCTTGCGAATTTAAAATTATCTGGTTTGAAACTTTTTCGGGCAGCACTTCAAATGAGCCAAACCTTAATTTTAAATATTCTTTAATATCCTCAATTTCATTTGCTGCAAGGTTTATATTTAATGTTGCATTTTTGGGTAATTTGTCTGAATTTATGTACATGTTTAGAGCATGTTGGTTTCTGTATGTTAAAAGGAACTTTGTCCCCTGTGTGAAGAAATCCTTATTTGCCAAGTATTTTATAAATTCAAACGAGGTTTCATCAATTAAATCAAAATCATCTACAACTATCACAAGTCTTGATTCGCCGGCAAGCGCCTCAAGGACGTCTTTAATCTGGCTGAATGTTTTTTGTTTATTTGTGAGAATATTTTCATAAAAGTCTTCGCCTACAGGGTAGACAAGGTTTATGAGTGTTTCAATTTTTGACGGGTTGAATTCATTATTTTGCCCGTTTTTTCCGTTCATAAAAGATAAATTTTTCTGAAGAATATTTCTTAGTTCATTTACTCTTTTTTCATATTTTGAAGGCACAAATGAAAGGTTAAAAAGTGAAAGCAAAATATCCTGAAAAAGCCCGAATGGCGTAATTTGTGTCAGTGCACTGCAATGTCCTTTTAAAACAAGGATATTTGTATCTTCCAGTTTCTTGTATAGTTTTTCTAAAAGAAAGCTCTTTCCTGCTCCGCGCGGAGCATTTAGTGAAATCCCCTTTATTTCGCTTGAAGAATCATTTATTGTGTCATAAATTAGTTCAAGTGCTACATCTTCTTTTACGCTTTTAGATTGCGTAAATTCCGGTTTTTGATCTAAAAATACCATTTTGTAAGATTCGGGCGATATTTTAATTAGGGGAATTTCATCAGATAGTATTTTATATGCGCCCTCTGATGTTATGATATCTTTTTCAATACCGTATTCAAGCTGTTTTACGGGATATTTTAAAGATGCACTGTGGTTTGTTGTTTTTGTTTCGCCTTCCTGCTGTACTGCAAATTTAAATGAAATATCTGCTCCCAAAGTCTCATTTAAAATGAGGTTAAATTTTGAAAATTCTTCACTGAATTTATTCACCTTTTCTAAAAAACCAATTTTTTTAGAATAGTTTATTTTGAAATTTACAATATCTTCTTTAATAAAATCAGGTGTTACATTAAAAGCAAGCTTTGTTGCTGTTTTTATATTTAAGACAACTTTTTGTTTGAATTCTTCATCTTTATATTTGTCAAAAACATTTTTTAATGTAATAAAATCTATATATACATTCAACCTTGGCAATGGCGCAGTAATAGCTTTTGCTTCCGTATCTTTTTTTAAGTCAGCTTTGTTTGTATCTTCCTTGGGCTGAACATTTTGGGTTTGGGTGTTTTGTTGTATATTTTCTAAAGTTTCTTCATCTTCTTTAAAATGGTGGAAACATTTTCTGCAATGGGTAGATGAGACATAGTTTGCACTGTTGCATTCCGGGCAGAATTTTACAAAGACAAACCCGCATTTTTTGCAGGATGAACTTCCGATTTTTATCTGGCTTTTGCATCTTGGGCACTCAAAAACAAGCCTTAATTTACAATTCGGGCATACAGTATCTTTTGGGTTAACCTCAGTTTTGCATTTTGGACAGTTCACTTTTTATTCTCTTAAATCTGCTCAAAACAATTTTATTATTGTAACATTTCTTATTATATTAAAATTTGCCATTTAGTCCAGCAAAACGAGGCTAAAATCAACCGTATGGGTTAGTGTGTTAAACCAGCCTCTGTGTTTTTTATATAAAAAATATTTAAAATCATGCAAAAAAGTGCTAAATTATAAGCTATGAAATTAGGAGTAAACATAGACCACGTTGCCACATTAAGAAATGCAAGAGGAGGAATTGAGCCTTCTGTTCTTGATGCGGCACTTATTTGTGAAATGGCTGGTGCAACAGCCATTACCGTGCATTTAAGGGAAGATAGACGTCATATTAAGGATGATGATGTTTTAAATTTGAAGAAAAATTTAAAGGCAAAAATAAACCTTGAAATGGCAGCAACTGATGAAATGCAAAAAATTGCCCTGGATGTGGTTCCCTATTCCTGCTGCATAGTTCCCGAAAAAAGGCAGGAGCTTACAACCGAAGGCGGTCTTGATGTTATTTCCAAAAAAGACAAAATTAAAGAACTCATAAATGCGCTGCATTCAAAAGGTATAATTGTAAGCCTCTTTATTGACCCTGATAAAAACCAGGTAAAGGCTGCAGCTGATGCCGGGTCTGATTATATTGAGCTTCATGCCGGTGCATTTGCAAATGCATTTGGGTGTGAAGAACAGGATGTTGAATTTAATAAATTAAAAGATGCTGCAGAATATGCAAGAAATCTGGGTTTAAAGGTGAATGCCGGACATGGTTTGAATTATGAAAATGTTTCTTTGATGAATAAAATTGAAGGACTTTGCGAATTAAACATAGGGCACTCAATTGTTTCCCGCGCAATTTTTGTCGGGCTTGAGATGGCCGTGAAAGAGATGATAGAGCTGATATAAACTTAAATATATATGTAAATTATTATTTCAAACGGGGCAAATTTATACTGTCAGATGTTTTGTATCTGCAGGTATAGAAAATATTTAAAAAAGGCTTACGATGATTAAAATTTCCCATATTGAAACCCCAGGAAAGAAAATTAATACAGCAATAAAGAAAACTGCAAAAAATGCTTACAATTATACAAATAAAAAACTTGATGAAAAGTTTACAAAAAAGCAAAAACATCTGGTTGCAGGCGTTGGGGCGCTTGCGCTTGCCGGTTTGGGTGCTGCAGCCATGATTGGACGCGATCCTGCTCGTGTTGCAAAAACTTTGAATGGAAGTTCATTTCAGACAAAAATCTATAAACAAGGCGAATCAGCTTTATCTGAGATACTTCAAAAGAAGGGCTCTGAATATTCTGTAAATCTTGAAGATTTTAATGTTTTCTTTAAGAAAGATGAAAAATATGATTTTGAAAAAGCAATGGGTGTTTTGCAAGAATCTTGCAACAATTTGCCAAAAGAAATTGCGGATGCCTTAAACAGTTTGCAAAATAAAATTTCAAATCTTATAAATCAAAGAAAAGATGGCTTTATTACCATGGACGGCGTTCCAATGGATAAAGTCGAAGATTTTTTAACATCAACTGCGGATGATATGGATGTTATAAGACCATTTTTTGAAAAAATCAGTTCGGATACTTCCGATAATAAGCTTTTGAATAACTTTAAGATTTTAGAAAATAATTTTGGTTTTGTAGACGGTAAATATGATGCTTCAAGGCTTTCAGCTTTTCACAGAAAAATAAATGCATTTGAATTGTGTCCAAAAGATTTGCTTCCAAAAGATAATGTTTATTATCACGGCACAGGCAAGACGAGAGGAATATTTAAACACGGCATAACCCCTTTCAAGAGCAATCAGGTAGGAAAGAATGCTATGATGGCATGCGCAAGAGAATGCGGTGCCGGAATTTATTTAACTCCGGATATTGAGGTTGCGCAAAGTTTTGCCGGTCTTTCCGGTCCTTTTGGAAGAATTCTTCCGTATAAAACCAAAGATGTGACTGCAGGAATTGCTTCGCAAGAAGGCATGGTTGCATTCAACGGGCTTGTAAACGATTTTATATCCGAGAGGGTTGATGACAAATTATTTGATATGTTTGATTTTGAACATTTTAATCCTGTCAGACTGCTTCGGGCAAGCAACGAGTTTGTCAAGTTTAGAGATAAGAATGTTGCAATAAATGAAATGTTGTCAAGAAAGATTGTTGTTAACAATGGTTTTGATGCGATGTATACAACCAAGGGTATAAATTCTCTCAAGGATGTAGAAATTGCTGCACACATGTTCGATATAAATGCTCAATTGGGCAGAGATGAAAAGCAATTTGTGGTATATTCGCCTGAAAAAATTGAGCTTCAGTCAAGACCAATTAAGACCAGGATTCACGATGTTAAAGACAGAACTTTTGCTCTTGGGCATTTCATGTTAAATGCTTTCAAGGGTTTAGGACAAATGTATAAAGAAATTTTTAAGGAAATAAAAAGTGATTTTACCTCTTAAAATAAATTTTTAAGAGGCGGGCATGCCAAATTTTTACTACACATGTCATGAAAGCTTTGAAAAAGCCATATTTATTAAGGAATGTTAAGACATTAAAAATTGTCAAAAACATGTGCTGATGCATGTTTTAGCATGTTGTTTTATTCAACAAATAAATTAGTAATCTAAATGTTGTCATGTGTCATGTGAACAATTATAATTATTTTGAGCTTGGAGGTAGAAGCTTATCACATAACGTTAAGGGCTTGTGAAAAGTGAATACAAAGATTTCTGAAAATCTTAACCGTATTTTGACATTTGCAAAAAATTATAACCCTACAATCGTTGCCGTAACCAAGTATCATACGGTAGATGAGATGATAGAGGTGTATAATGCCGGTTTAAACAATTTTGGTGAAAACAGGGTGATAGATGCAATTGAAAAAATCAATTTATTGGAGGAGGAAATCGCTTCAAATTCGCATTATCATTTGATTGGACACTTGCAAAGCAACAAAGTGAATAAAGCGGTAGGGGTTTTTGATTTAATTCATTCCGTGGATTCTGCAGAGATTGCAAGGAAAATTGATAATGTTGCCAGACAAAAAAACATTGTGCAAAAAGTTTTAATTCAGGTAAACAATGCGCACGAAGAACAGAAGTTTGGCATTGCACCTTCTCATTTAGAAAGCCTGATTGAAGATATTGGCAAGCTTCAAAATATAAAGCTTGAGGGGCTTATGACCATAGCTCCCTTGACTGATGATACTGCTTTAATCGGGAAACTTTTTCGCCAAATGTACGAAATGAAAGAAAAATACGGCTTAAAAGAGCTTTCAATGGGCATGAGCAACGATTACAAAATAGCGCTTCAGGAAGGCGCTACGATGATAAGACTTGGTAGAATATTATTTGAATAAAAATTAGGAGGATAAGGCATTGACCGGAGTTTCAAACACACTAAATAACATTGTTAAATTTTTAACATCGCCCTTTGAAAGCGGAAAAGAAGAGGACGACCTTTTTACAGGACTTCAGGGAGAATTTGACGCAGACTATTCAACAGACAGAAATGCAGCACTTGTTCCTGAATTTAAACCTGCTGCACCATCTTACAGGCATGAAAGAAAAGTAATTTCCATGCCAAGCCGCGGATACGAAGGAGAACCCAAAGGCTACGAAGTGATTGTTTTTGAACCCAGGTCTTACAATGAGTCAAAACAAATAGCAGAAGCACTGAAGGATAAGAAAACCGTTATTTTAAATCTTCAGCTTTTAGACAGAGAACAATCCCAAAGAGTTGTAGATTTTCTTTGCGGATGTACATATGCTCTTGAAGGTGACCAGAGAAAGATTGGCGAATGTGTGTTTATATTTACTCCGGATAATATAAATCTTTCCCAAGAGATGGTAAGCTCCAAATTATCACGAGATGCTCTTTGGAATGCACCATCTAATTAATAAAATTAAACATATATGGAGTTTAGGATTTAGAAGAGTTTTTAGCGCCTTATGCAGTTTTGCAAAGGGCGCTTTTAATTTGATTTGCACATGGCTGGTTTTTGTAATAGTATTAATATTATTGGTTTAATGAATTAGAAATTGTGGGAGAGAAAAGGTAAAGCTTATGAAGATTTTAAAAAGTTTATTTGCCTTATTTGCTTTTTTAGGATTTTTCGTTTCCGTACCTGCGTTTGCTGCAGATATTAACGATGTTTCTGAAAGCTATTGGGCTAATGCTGAAATCGCCGAAATGGTTTCAAAAGATGTTATGCAATTGGATGAATCAAATAATTTTAATCCTGAAAATTCCGTTAAAAGGGGCGATTTTGTAAAAATGCTTGTTAAGGTTTTAGGGCATGACAATCTTGATGTTCGTGTTGAAAATCCTTATACGGATATTAATGGTGACACGGAAAACTTTAGCGCAATTATGAAGTCTGAGGAATTGGGGCTTGTATATGGTTATCCCGATAAAACATTTAAGCCTGAAAATAAAATGATTAAAGCTGAAGTTACATCTGTAATGAGCCATATTACAAAAAACATCATGACAGATGAAGATGTTTTAGCTGATTTTTCAGATGTTGAAGAAATACCGGCTTGGGCAAAAAGAGCTTATGAAAAGGCTGTAAGACTCGGTCTTTATGTAAATTATCCTGATGGTTTAAAGTTTGAACCAAAAAGAGAAATAACAAGGGCTGAAACTGCTGTGTTGCTTGCCAAATTAAGCAAGGCTCTAAACTATGTTAAGGAAGAATACGTTTCTCCTGAAAAGACAATGGGCGCAGAACACTTAAGTATTCACAAAGATGCCGAATCTAATATTGTTACAATTACAAATACAAGAAAAGTTATTTCTGCAGGAAACATTCTTAAAGCGGAATTTTTTGAACCTTATAAATCAAAAGTTTCAAATGAAGGCGATGATGTTATATTCTTTATCAGAAACGATGTTGTAACAGATGAAGGTACAACTGTTATTCCTGCAAATGCTAAATTATTTGCACAGGTTGAAGATATTATTGAGCCTAAATGGTTTAACAAAAACGGGGAAGTAAAAGTTAAATTTACAAGGCTTGAACTTCCGGATGGCAGAACCGCTGATCTTGACGGATATGTTTACAATGATCGTGACGGTTATCTAAAAGAAAATCCTTGGAAAAAGGTTGGTCTTTATACTCTTGGCGGTGCAGTTGTAGGTACCGGTGCCGGTATGGGTATTGGCATTCCAAGCGACGAAACAGGTGCCGGCTTTGCAATCGGTACTCCTGTTGGTGCCGGTATGGGTGCCATCACAGGTCTTGTAACAAAAGGTCTCACTTATTCTGCAAGAGCAGGTGAAACAGTTTACATCAAGCTTTTAAATGATGTAAGCATTAATGAAGATCTGTAAAACTATTTTAATTTTAAATATTGCGGGCACTTTGGATTTATTTTCAGGTGCCCGCTTTAGTTTTTTCTTGTCTGTCTTAATGTTAAGGTATAAATTTATTACAATTTGTTTACATTCCCCATCCTGTGCGCTTCATAATTTGCAAATTTATCATGTGCTTAGTATAATCGGTGTATGTTAGTTAGTATTATTTAATTTTAATGAGGTAAAGGTAGAAATGAGCACATTAGAAAGAGTAAAAAAAGTAGTAGTTGATCAGCTAAGCGTTGATGAAAATCTTGTAACTCCGCAAGCAAGTTTCACAAACGATTTGGGTGCTGATTCTTTAGATACAGTAGAATTAGTTATGGCATTTGAAGAAGAATTCGGCTGCGAAATTCCTGACGAAGAAGCTGAAAAAATCGCTACAGTGCAAGATGCAGTTGATTATATCGACGCTCATCTTAACTAAGATTTAAGAAAATTTTCTGCCCTTTGAATTGCAGGGCAAAAGTCATTTGCAAAGTTTATTTAGGGGATAATCCTTATATAGATGGAATATTCTCGGCAGGTTTGTCCCTTATTTATTTAAATTTTGTATTTTGATAGCTGTTTAAAAGGAAAAATTATTAATATGAACACAAATAAAAGACGAGTAGTAGTTACGGGTATGGGGATTATTTCGCCCATTGGTGCCGGAGCAAAAACATTCTGGCAGAGTTTGCTTGATGGCAAAAGCGGTATTTCAACGATAGAGAATATTTCGCTCGACGGTCATACTGTGCATATTGCAGGCGAAATAAAAAACTTTGATGAAATAAGTACGCTTGAACCAAAAGAAGCAAGAAGAATGGACAGATACACCCAGTTTGCTCTTATGGCTGCAGAAGAAGCTGTAAAGGACGCAGGTATTTCAACAGATAATGTTGACCCGTATCGTTTTGGTGTAATTGTCGGCTCTGCTGCAGGCGGGTTTGATACATTTGAAAAACAGCACCATACTATTATAGAAAGAGGACCATCTAAGTGCTCGCCTTTTACGGTTCCTATGATTATTTCCGATATGGGTGCCGGAAGAATTTCCATGAAATACGGTGCTAAGGGCTTAAATAAAGCTATTGTTACGGCTTGTGCAACATCTGCACACTGTGTTGGTGATGCATTCAGAAGCATACAATATGATGATGCTGATGTAATTATCGCAGGTGGTGCTGAAGCTGTTATTACAAGACTTGGTATAGGTGCTTTTACATCTGCAAGAACTTTGTCAAAGAGAAACGATGAACCTACAAAAGCTTCCCGTCCATATGACAAAGACAGAGATGGTTTTGTAATGTCTGAAGGTTCAGCCATCCTTATTTTGGAAGAACTTGAACATGCTAAAAAGCGCGGTGCTAAAATTTATGCAGAGGTTGTTGGATATGGTCAAACAGCTGATGCATATGATATTGTTGCTCCCGACCCAAGCGGACAGGGTGCAGCCAAGGCAATGGAGCTTGCAGTTAAAGATGCTGGTATCAATCCAAAAGAAGTGGGATATGTAAACTCTCATGGTACATCAACCGGTCTTGGCGATGCAGCAGAATCCAAAGCCATTGCTCAGGTGTTTGGTGATTTGGATGTTAATCCTGATTTGAAAGTTTCATCAACAAAAAGTATGCACGGGCATATGCTTGGCGCAACGGGTGCAGCTGAATCTATTGCCTGTATAATGGCTCTTCGCGAAGGAATTGTTCCGCCGACGATTAATCTTGATAATCAGGATGAATGTGTTGCGAATTTAAATTACGTGCCGCACAAACCTGTTAAAGCTGATATTAATTATGCGCTGACAAATTCGTTTGGTTTTGGCGGGCATAATGCTTCGCTTCTGTTTAAGAAATATGAAGCATAAAAAGAATTTGATTTGCGCATAATGTGCAAATAGAATTGATAATTGAATAAGAAATGTCGGAGTAGGACTCCGTTTGAGAAAATGACTAAATGTCATTTTGGAAAATGGAGCAGGCGAATCGGAACAAAGTTACGTGAGCCGTATATCAAAAAGATACCATTCCGGCAGATAGATTTTAAAAATTGATAATTGAATAAGAAATGTCGGAGTGGCGGAATGGTAGACGCGCACGTTTGAGGGGCGTGTGGAGCAATCTGTACGGGTTCAAGTCCCGTCTTCGACATTTCTTATTAATATACACTTCTGATTTTAATTTGGTTTGATTTTCGCTATATTTATCTTATTATGCTTAGCTTTCAAGAGCAGGGGGTGTTGATTTTGAAGGTTTTGCTTGTTGCGTATTAAGCAGTCTTTTTCGGGTGGTGTAGTCAATAATTTTTTCTGACTGTTTTTCTTCTTTTGGAGAAGTGCATCTTGAATCTCCGGAATGAATTTGCAAATATTTTAATGGAGCTTTTATTTGTTTCTGACTGCAATCCGATGTTGCTTTTGGGGGTTCTTGTGCTTTTTTGGGTTGTGCGGCTAACTCTTCAATGACGCTTGCATCGGCAAATGCAAGACCCCCATAAAATCTTGTAACATCATCAATTGCCTTTTTGGTTTCTTCATATGGTTTTTTAATATCAATTTTTGAATACAGGCTGTCAAATATATCTTTTGCTTTTTGGATTTTTGCTCTGCGGTTTTCGCAAGCTATGCCAAACGGCATATGGAATGTTTTTGGAGTAAGTATCTTTTTTGCTGAAACATCTATACATTCCAGAATTTTTTTATTGAATGCGTCTATATATGATGCTTCAGATTCGAAATATCCACCATTGTCCTTTGTAGATGAAGACATGCTATTGGCGTCATCTCTTAACTGTAGTCCAAAACGCAAGCAGTCAAACATATATAATATCGAATTTATTTTCTGGTTTGGTTTTCTAACGCCATCAGCCAGTCCGCACCCGTCTTTCCATAGTTCTAAAGCTGTATTGCCCATGGTATACAAGTTCTGTTTTTCTAATTCAAAATTTATTATTTTTTTATCGGGATTTAAACATGCCTTTGCATTTGCAAGTTCAATTTTGACGGCATCATCATTAACACTTAGTCCCTTTTCTTTTACAAGGAAATCAGCCCTTTGCTTGTGATAATCGCTTTTTATCTGCATATAGGTCTTCAGGAAATCAATTTGTTCTTCTTCTGTTGCCATAGAAGCAAGATATTCATGCAAGCCGTCTTCCTCAAAATCCCTTGCATTTGAAGGAAAAATGTTTTCATCTGCATTTCTGCTTTTAAATGTTTCAATTGTATTGTTTAATATGGCAGCATTTTTAAAACCTGCAATTACTATATCTCCGCTGTCTGAAAAATACAGGTTTTCAAGACTTAAGTCTCCGTGAAGCATACCTATTTTATCCATCGCAAGAAAGTTTTTAAAAAGGTTTTGAAGATGTGTTTTATTTATTGGATTATTTTGTATATCAGCAGTTTCTCCATCAAATTCGCATGCTACTTTCATAATCTTGTTTCTTTCTGCAAAACCAATTGTATGCGGAGTATCAACACCACCTTTTTTTCTCGCCATGTCCATATTGTGCACTTCGCTTAATAGTATTTGTCTGCTGCCCATTTGTTCACTATCAATAATCATTGTGCGCCCGAAAGCCGTATTTGAATTTACGGGTTTTATAAACATAATTTTCCTTCCGCTATTTTTAACTTTTGGTAGCTTTATTAAGGTGCCTAAAAAATATTTGTTGCCTTTTTTTCGTTTTTCTTATTAATTTAGTTTACATTCTTAACATTTCTTGTTTTTGATAACAGAAGAAATAAAACTTGAACCCACAAAGATAAGCCCCAGAGAACCTGTTATAATTTCGGGTATTTCATAAACTGTTGATATAAACATAATAATAGAAAGCGTTAAAATTGCATAATGGGCGCCGGAAGAAAGATATATATACGTTTGAAGCGTTTTCTTTTCAACTAAAAGAAGGGTTAAACTTCTTACAAACATTGCACCTATTGCAAGCCCGATTGTAATTATTATTATATCTTTGCTGATTGCAAAGCTTCCCAACACACCGTCCAATGAAAAAGATGCATCAATTAACTCCAAGTATAAAAACATCATGAAGCCTCCTGTAGCGGTGCCATTTACGATGTTTTTTGACTGACCTTTTTCTAAAAGCGCGCATATTTGTCTTACGCAAACAAATGTAAATATCCCGATAATTCCGGAAAGTGCTATATCAAGTCTTTCGAATTCAGGGGTAAAAAACTGTACAATAAGAATGAACAGCATAGTAATTAGGACATCAAGATGCTTTAATTTTAAATTTAAAAGAAGATTTTCAAATTTCTTTAACCAAAAATTTTTATTTTCACTAAAGAAATATTCTAAACCAACCATCATTAAAAATGCTCCGCCAAATGTTACTAATGGTGTGTGAGCAATATGCAGATAGTGTGTATATCGGGCAACATCTTCTATTGCAAGATGAATTGTTTTAATCAGGCTTAATTTTGAGAAAATTGAAACAATTAAAACGGGAAATAAAAATCTCATTCCAAACACCGCAACCAAAATACCCCAGGTTAAAAATCTGTGCTGCCATTTTGGGGTCATTTTTTCAAGTATGAGCGCATTTATAACAGCATTATCAAATGAAAGCGTTATTTCCAGTATGCTTAAGAAAAATGTCACAAAAAGCATTTTAAAGCCCGAACCTGGCAGCATATGTTCTGCCCAAAAATATGCAGCAATAAAGCCAAATATTGTAACAAATATAGATTCCCTAAAATGTTTAAACATAAATTACTCCGTTGTATCTTTCAGGCTGAAATCTCTCGGTTTTATTCCTTTTATCCAATTCTTTTCAATGGTCTCAAGAGATAGTCCTTTTGTTTCGGGTACCATAAAATATATATAAAAAATACAAAAAATTGCAATTATTCCATAAAGGTAAAATGTATTATTTTCAGAAATTTTATTTATCAAAGGAAGAAAACTCAAAGTTACGGTGAAATTGAACAAAAAATTTGACATTGTCGAGATGCTCATTCCAAATCCTCTAAATTTCAGAGGAAATATCTCGGCTACAAGAAGCAATATTATGGGTCCAAGTGAAAATGAGAAAAAACTTATATAAAATATTGCTGCAAGCAGAGATAACCATTTTAAATATATCCCAAGCATTTCTCCGTATTGAAAGGCAGCACCAAGCGCAAAAAGGCAGATTGCCATTCCTGCAAGACCGGTATATAAAAGAGGCTTTCTGCCTGTTTTATCTGTTAGGAATATTGCAATAAATGTCATAAGACAGTTTACCACGCCTATTCCAACCGTTGCATAAATTGCCGTGGCATTTGATTCAAAGCCTGCAAGCTTTAAAATTGTCGGCGCATAGTAAATTATCGTGTTTATTCCTGTCCACTGCTGGCAAAACATTAATCCTATTCCAAGCAATAAAGGCGCCATCATCCATTTTTTAAAATGAAATTTTTTTGTTTTGTCTTCAGTTTCTCTTGTAAGTATATTTTTAATTTCTTCTATTTCCTTATCTGCGTCAATTTCAGGCTCAATCTTTTTAAAAACTTCTCTTGCTTCTTCTTCCCTTCCTTTTGATACAAGCCATCTTGGTGTATCAGACATAAATGACATTCCCGTAAGCAGAATAATCGCAGGGATAATTCCTGCTAAAAGCATCAGTCTCCATCCGTATTGAAAATTTGCAAAACCTGCATTTATAAGGTATGAAAATAAAATGCCCAAAGTTATTGCAAGCTGAAACAAGGAAACCAAGCTTCCTCTTATTTTTTCGGGAGATATTTCAGAAAGATACAAAGGGGTTGCAAATGTAACTATACCGATTGCAAGCCCTACAAGAAATCTGGAAAGTATCAGCATTTCAATATTTGGAGCGATTGCGCATATTATTGAGCCAATAAAAAACAGAATTGATGTTAATATTAAAATTTTTTTCCTGCCGAAAATATCAGCAAGGAAACCGTTTGATATAGCACCTATAGTAGCCCCTACGAGTGTAGATGAAACCAAAAAGCCTTGCATATAGTCATTTAGAAGCCATTCATCCTTTATATACAAAAGTGCTCCGGATATTACTCCTGTATCATAGCCGGATAAAAGCCCGCCAAGAGCAACAATAAAGGCTACCAAATAAAGGACGGGACTATATTTCTGCGTTTCCATAGATATTATCTCCAAGGTAGTTTATAGGAAGGTGTTTTTTGTTTGCAATAGCATAGCATATGGCGTTTGTTTTACTGTGGGATATTGAAATTTTTAATTCTACTTTGTCTGAAAGATTTGGGTTTAAAACTCTGACTTCAGGTGCACCGTTTTTTGTATGGTAAACTTCAAAATCAGCATAGCTTACTGCATCGTATCCAAACGAACACACGGCTTTTAGACAAGCTTCCTTTGCGCAGTATCTTGCAGCAAGATGAGATGCAAAGTTTTTCTTTGAAAAACAGTATTCAATCTCATCTTTTGTAAAAATTCTCAAAACAAAAGGATTATTTTTGGTGTCGTATTTTTTAAATCTTTCAATCTCTTCTATATCAACACCGACGCCCAAAGATTTAAAATCACTCAATTCCTCTTACCTCTGTCTATTGTGTATTATTATGTATAGTTTACATTATTTTAAAATTCCTTGCAAATCTTAACAATATTATGTTTTTGCTTCACTGCTTGCTTTTTATTTTGTTTTCTGTTATTTTATATTTTGTTAAGGCTGATATAAAACAAGATAATTGTTTTTTGGGATTGTCAAATCAGCGGTTGGAGCTTATAAACAAAGCATTTAGGTTATTTATTTAAAATTGTTAAAAGGAATTTTTTGAAGTATAAATTTAACCACAAATATATAAAAGAGAATGCTAAACCGGGCAGCTGGCGCCGGGGATACGAGTATTTTCAAAAGGGACAGGTTGCATCATCCGAGCTTAAAGACAGTGTTGTTAAGGCGCAGGTGAAGGGTAATTTTAAATCGCACTATGATGTGACGCTGAAATTTAATAAAACCGGTATAAAACCCACCTGCAGCTGTCCTTTGGATGAGCCTTGGTGTAAACATGTTGTTGCCGTTGGTCTGAACGCATTAAAAGAACATCTTTGGGATGAGTATCTTTATGAAAAACATGATATCCAGCCTGTTTTTGAGGATGAAGATTTTCCAATGAAGGAAAATCCCGAGGGCGGATATATTTTCCACTTTAACCCGAAAAGACGTCAAAATTTCTTTTCCATTCTTGTTATGGATAGAAACACAAAAAGGGTAATGAGGGATTTAGAGGGTCCTCTGAAAGCCATCTTGGAGGCACAGAAAAATGATCCGGAATTCACTTTAAACGAAGCTCAGAAACTTGAAATTATGATGTTCAGGCTTCTTTTGAAACAATCGAGACTTGATAAAAAATCAGGCTGG
Organism: Candidatus Gastranaerophilales bacterium; assembly: GCA_910587175.1. Lineage (GTDB taxonomy): Bacteria > Cyanobacteriota > Vampirovibrionia > Gastranaerophilales > Gastranaerophilaceae > MGBC122484. The sequence goes on from CAJULH010000027.1 coordinate 15,634, forward strand.
TATGATATTCAGATAAATAAATTTGATGAATTTTTCAGAATGCTGTCAAAGCTTGAAGATGTTATAGATGCCAAAACCCATAAAAAAATTCATTTTATGGATGAAACCTGGAAACTTTGTTTAAGTGTTAATATATCATATGTTGGGAATGTTTTATTATCTCTTTATTGGAAGCGTCCGGATGATTCTGAAATTTATCCTTTTGAAGAGGTTCGCTATTTTTCCCGCCAGCTGAAATGGGGAAGATATAAAGATGTAATTTTCCCGACTGACGTGCAGGTTTCAATTCTGCCGCAATATTTAACAAAAGCATCGTTTACGGATGTTAAAGATGCTGACGGCGGAAAATTTGTATATGAAGAATTGCCAAAACTTCGTGAGATGATGACAGTTGAACTTTCAAAGGAAATGGAAAGACTCGCCTTTGAGAAAAGACCCCCTAAATGTATTGTTGAATTGGGTGTGGATTATGACCAGTCTTTAAAAGCATCCCTGGATTTTGAATATGACGGTGTAAGGGTGCCATATACTAGAACGCCGAAATCTCCATATGTTACAATTAAAGACCCTGCAAAGGATTTGTTATATTGGGTAAAAAGAGATTCAGCCTTTGAACAGAGGGCATATCAGATGCTTCTTGCCTGTCGTTTTCATCCTATGCAGACAAACAACCTTGCACTTGAAAAAGAAAATGCCATAGATTTTTACAATTATTATATTCAAAAAGCAGGAGACGGCTGGCAATTTATTGAAAAAGATGATATGTCATTATACAAGCTTGCAACAAAACAACTGCAGCTTTGTGCCGATATCGATTTTGCGCCAAACACTACAAATATCTTTGAAATAGAGCTATATGGAGATGTTGATGGCGAGAGGATTGAGCTGGATAAGATTCAGGAGCTCGTATACGAAGGAGCGAAATATTACCAGGTCTTAGGAAAGGGTCAGGCTTCAATTCCCGTAGATGATGTTTATTCTTTATTAAAATCTTTCAATACATATGATGCCTACAGAAATGAAGAAGACAAATTTATTGTAAAAACATACCGTGCCGGCGTTGTTTCTGAAATGGAAAATATGAAGGTGAAATTAAAGATGAGCCGGAAATTTTCAAAATTCTGGAAAGAAATTTCAACCTTTTCAAATATGGAAAATACGTCTCTTCCTAAATCAACCGTTGCAAGCCTTCGTGAATATCAGCAAAAGGGATACAGCTGGCTTTGGTTTTTATATAAATACGGGTTAAACGGTATTCTTGCAGATGATATGGGGCTTGGTAAAACACTGCAAACTCTGACGCTTTTACAGAAGGCAAAAGAAAAGGACGGAAAAAAGACAAGTCTTGTTATCTGTCCGACATCTGTCGTGTTTAACTGGGAGAATGAAATTGAAAAATTTGCTCCGAATTTAAAATTTTTAAATCTTACCGGAGTGGACAGGAAATCTAAATTTAAAAATATTGAAAAATACGATATTGTAATTACAAGTTATGCGCTTATAAGACGCGATATTGAAGATTTTAAAAAGTTTGAATTCAGATATATTATTTTGGATGAATCCCAGAATATTAAAAATTATCAAAGCCAAACATCAAAAGCCGTAAAGCTTTTAAATGCAAAGCATAAGCTCGCACTTTCAGGCACTCCTATTGAAAATAAACTTGAAGAATTGTGGAGTGTGTTTGATTTTCTTATGCCGGGCTTTTTGTTTGATGTTCCTGAATTTAACAACAGATATGTTTATCCGATTATGGAAAAGGAGGATAAATCTGTTGAAAGACGCTTAAAGTCACAGATTTTCCCATTTATTTTAAGACGTATGAAAAGAGATGTTGCAAAAGATTTGCCTGATAAGATTGAATCTGTTGCATACTGTGAGCTTACACCGGACCAGAAAGATTTATATCTTCAGGTTCTTGATTCTACAAAAGAAGAATTATTTAAATCAATTGAAACAGTTGGCTTAGAGAAATCCAGAATGTCCATCTTCTCTGCCCTGTTAAGATTGAGACAGATATGCTGTCACCCAAGGTTATATGATACTGAAGGAAAACTTGGAATATCAGAGAGTGGAAAGTTTGAACATCTGCAGTCCATGCTTGAAGAAATAATTTCAGAAGGTCACAGAATATTATTATTCAGTCAATTTGTCGGTATGCTTGATATCATTAAAGTTTGGCTTGAAACCAAAGGTATTAAACACGAATATCTTTCAGGAAAAACCAAAGACCGTCAGGCTGTTGTAGAAAGATTTAATACTGATTCTACGATTCCTATCTTCCTCGTATCCTTGAAAGCAGGCGGTACAGGATTGAATCTAACAGGGGCTGACTATGTAATCCATTATGACCCTTGGTGGAATCCTGCAGTTGAAGACCAAGCTACAGACAGAGCTTATCGTATTGGTCAAACCAAAAAAGTGTTTGTATACCGTTTAATTACAAAAGGCACCGTAGAAGAAAAGATTCAAAGATTGAAATCCAAAAAACGTTCACTCGTGGATTCTGTAATTTCGGTTGACAGAAACATAGCTAAAACGCTTACATATCAGGATATTAAAGATATTTTCTCAGTGGATTAAACTTTTGTATTTTAAATGTACGCCGGGAATGATTTTAGCTACAATTTTACGTCAAATTTTGCTTCTACAGCTTTTCTCATTGGTCTTTGCTGTTTATTGTTTAAAAGATACGAAAAAGCATTATTTATAAAATCCGAAGTTGCAGCAAGGTCTGCTGATGACATAATTAATGCCATTGTATAATCTGAGGGCTTGTCATAGTCTGCAATAAGTCTGTCGACAATATCTTTTGAAGCATTAGAATTATTATACCATTGAAGCCACTGATGGTTTTTAATGTTTTTCAAAACTTTGGTTCTAATGTCGGGTGATAATTTGTATTTATCTATAAAAGATAACGCGAGCCTATGTGATACGATAGGATGTTCAGGGTCTGTAACACCTTCTTTTTTGCCTATGTCATGAAACAGGGCGGTCATTTTTAAAATAAATTTATCATCATCAGATAAGTTTTTATATTCGGGGTGGTTTATAATGTTACAAAGTACCATTAAAGAGTGGATATCAACACTGTAATCGTGATTTCCATGCTGCTTTTTACCTATTATATTTATAAATTCGGGTGCCCCTTTAATTACGGTATTTAATGCTTCATCAAGGTATTCATTTCCTGTATTAACACTATTTTGATACAAAAATTTGTAGCATTCATCATATATGCGTTTTTGTGTTTTATCATTCAAGTTGAGTTTTTCCGGGTCGAGAATTCCGTTATATCCTGCTATTTTATTTGAATAAGGCGCACGTGTAAGCTCTATGCCAAGCTTTGTCAAAATAGCTGTTTTGCCCTCTCTATCTATGCTTCGGAGTATTGTTTCTAGATTGTTTACAAATTTCTTTCTCGGGTATGATAAAGGCAGTCCCTCTTTTGAAAATGAAGAAAGCAAAGCGGAATTTTCTTTTATTGTGTTTTCAAAAGCTGAAAAATCAGAGTCAGAGGACGTAGATTCGGTCAATGTATTTATAAAATCTTCTCTTTTAATATACCGGTTAAAATTTGGAATATATAAATCATTTACAGGTTTGCTGTTTGATTTTACCCCGGTACTGTTCGTTAAAGCTTTCTTTATTGTTTTTACAGGGTGCAGATTTATATTAATTTTTAGCATATTTTCTCCTTTTATGACTTCTTAAACCATATAAAAGAAAAAAATTGCTATTTATTTAGAGACCTTATTGCAAGCTCCACCTTGCCCTTAAATGCATTTGAAATAACATTTTTTACATCAGAACCAGCATTTACCCAAAGGTGTTTGTTTGTTAATATCTGCACCCTGTGGTCATCATTTGGGCTTTCTTCGTCTTTAAAATCAACTACTACAGGGTCATCCCCGTTATTTTTTGCCAAAAGCTCCTTTAAATATATCAATTCTTCAAACTGTAAATCCTCAAGAAATCTTAACGTTACAAGGTTAACATTTTCAATAGGCTTTACCTCTTGAACTATTAAGTTTATCTCATCTTCTCTTTGTTGAACCTTTGCTGTCATTATGATTTTTTCTTCACTTTGAATCATTTGACCAAATTTTTCAACAGATTTCGGGAAGGTAACAAATTCAACACGTCCGCCGGATAAATCTTCAATCATGCCGGTTTTCAAGATTTTTGACGGATCTTTTCTTGTCGGTTTTGCAGCAACGCGGCTCAAAAGCCCGCAAATTGTTACAGTTTTATCATTTACAGGGTTTTGTAAAATATCTGAAATTGTGTCTGTAGTCAAATATTTTAAGGTATCCCTGATACTTGAAAGCGGATGGGATGTAACATAAATTCCCATTAAATCGTGTTCAAACTGTTGAATTTCGGTATCTAAAAACTCATCGTTCGAATCGCCCGTGAGTTCAAAAGTAGGAATCCCTAAATCCTGCGCTGCATCGCCAAGCCCTGCAAAAAGACTCACCTGACCGGCACTTTGGGCATTTCTTTTATTATAAACATCCTTTAAAACCCGGTCGTAGTTTTCCATAAGCTGCTTTCTGCTTTTTTCAACTCCTGAAAATGCTCCAACTTTAATTAAGGCTTCAAGGGTTAATTTATTCAGGCTTCTGCCATCCATTCTGGAACAGTAATCATAAAAACTTTCAAATTCCTTTTCCTTTCTCTGTTCCATAATAAGCTCAACTACGCCCCTGCCCACGTTTTTAACAGAAGCAAGACCAAAGCGGATATTGTCTCCATCCGGTGTAAAATCTGCATCGGATTTGTTTACATCGGGCGGCAATACCTGAATTCCAAGAGACTGGCATTGCAGAATGTATTGCTGGGTTTTTTCCTGGTTATCGGACTGCGATGTTAAAATTGCCGCCATCCATTCAACAGGATAATGCGCCTTTAGATAAGCTGTTTGATATGCTACAAAAGCATAAGCTGAAGAGTGGGCTTTATTAAAGCAGTATTTTGCGAAACTTTCAATCTGCTCAAACAGAGTATTTGCAGCATTTTCGCTCATCCCTTTGTTTGCAGATGCTTTTACAAAACGCTCTTTCTGCTCTGCCATCTGTTGTAATTTCTTTTTACCCATCATGCGGCGCACCATATCTGCATCGCCGAGCGAATAATCTGCAAGAGTTTGGAAAATCTGCATAATCTGCTCTTGATACAAAATTGTGCCGTAAGTATCTTTCAAAATATTCTTTAAAAGCGGATGTGCAAATTCAATCTTTTGACGACCATGTTTTCTGTCAACAAAATCGTCCACCATGCCTGCTTCCAAAGGTCCCGGACGAAACAGCGCAACAAGAGCGCCCAAGTCTTCAAACACTGACGGTTTTAGCCTTTTAACAAGTGCCTTCATACCGGGAGATTCAAGCTGGAATACGCCGTCTGTCTCCCCTCTTTTTAAAAGTTCAAATGTTTTTTCATCATTAAGAGGAATCTTGTTTATTTTAACATCTTTTCCTGTACGCTTTTTTACCATATCAATGCAGTCTCTTATGATGGTTAAAGTTTCAAGACCAAGGAAGTCCATCTTTAACAGACCGATTTTTTCAATACCTGCCATGGGATATTGGGTTGTGGTGGATTTTTCTTTTGAAAGAGCAACAGGAATAATATCACTCATAGGCTTTGGCGCAATAATAACACCAGCAGCGTGTGTACCTACCTGGTTTTTAAGACCTTCAATGTGCAGTGCTTCATCAATTAAACTTTTTGCCCGTGGGTCGGAATCGTGAAGCTGTCTGAATTCTGTTCCATCTGCAAGGGCATCTTTCAGCTTCGTTCCCGGGACTGACGGAATCATTGCAGCCCACTTGTTTGCGGTTGAAAAATCAACATCATATACCCTGGCAACAGCTTTTAGTGCAGCTTTTGCAGCAAGTGTACCAAATGTGATAATCTGACATACATGGTCTGCGCCCCATCTGCTTGAAACATAGTCTATAACTTCGCCGCGGCGTCTTTTGCAAAAGTCAATGTCTATATCAGGCATTGAAATACGTTCAGGATTTAAGAATCTTTCAAACAAGAGATTGTGCTCAATCGGGTCAAGTTCTGTTATCCCGAGAGAGTATGCAACAATACTTCCTGCTGCAGAGCCTCTGCCTGGACCTACCGGAATATCGTGTTCTTTTGCCCAGTTGATAAAATCCCAGGTTAAAAGGAAGTATGCAGGAAAGCCCATATTAAAGATTACGCTTTTTTCATATTCATATCTTTCCATAATGCTCTCAGGAATCGGGTCTCCATATCTTTCTTTTAGACCCTTTTTGCAGAGAACATCAAAATATTCTTCTTCGGATAAATTGTCAGGGCAAGGGTATTTTGGCAGATATTCCTTTGTTTTGCCAAATTCAAGTTTGTCCATTTGGAAATCAACCTTATCAGCAATTTCAACCGTATTTTCTATGCATTTATTGAAATAATCTTCATCCATCCAGTCGAATGCTTTTCGAAGTTCTTCCACGGTTTTTACATAAAACTCGTTTACGGAAAATTTAAATCTGTTTGAATCATTTTTGGAAGATTTTGTTTGCTCGCAAAGAAGGGTGTCATGCCAGAGGGCGTCTTCCGCTCTTAAATAATGTGAGTCGTTTGTAATGACAGTTTTTATGCTATATTTTTCTGCCATCTTCATAAGAAACGGGTTTGAACTTTTTTGTTCATCAAGTCCGTGGTCTTGAAGTTCGATATAATAATCGTCGCCAAAAAGGTTTTGATAATATTTAACCCTTTCTTCGGCTTCTTCTTCCTTACCGTCCAGAAAATTCCTTGCAACTTCACCCTGAATGCAGGCTGAAAGACAGATAATTCCATCTTTGTATTTTTCTAAAATTTCATGGTTTATACGGGGTTTGTAATAATAAGCATCAGTTGATGCGATTGAGTCCATTCTGCAAAGGTTGTGGTATCCTTCCTGGTTTTTTGCCAAAAGGACAAGGTGAAACATTGTTTTTTTGCTTCTATCCTCTAATACATCTCCGTCACAAACATAAAATTCGCATCCTATGATTGGCTTTACGCCTTCAATTTTCTTTTTAAATTCCTGTTCTTCTTCAGAAAGCATGTGGGATAGAAGCTCGTTTTTTGCAATAAACATATCGGCGCAGCCAAACATTGTGCCGTGGTCTGTGATTGCAACAGCAGGCATATTGTTTTCAGCGGCAAATTTAAAAAGGTCGGGAATTCTTATTGCTCCATCCAAAAGACTGTATTCTGTGTGTAGATGCAAAGGAACATATTTCATTAAAACCCCCGAAATTTCCAGATTTTTTGCAGTTTACCGCAATTTTTGCATTTTTATTGCGACTGTAATAACTTTTTACCACAAAAAATAATTAAGAAGGGTAACGATTATGGCATGGAAACTATTTTTTTGATGATTTTTTTTCAGGTAAAAATGTTCCGTAAAACATTGCACCGATTGCAATAGCCATTGAAAAACCTATACTTATTATAATAAAGTTTTCAAACATTTAATCTTCCTCAAATCTATTTAAATAATATCTTATTTTATAAACTGATATAGCTAAAATTATAGAAATTGCTGCAATAGCAATTTCATTAAGTATAATGACTGCTTTTTGCGGGAAATTAAAGTTTGAAACAAGCCAGCCAATACAAGCAGCAAGGGCAGTTGTGGCAATGGTAAATAGCAATTTATACCAACTTTTTTTCTTTGCATAAATCATTGTTCATAATATTTATTCTATCATAAAAAAGCTTATAAATTATACTTTCTACGGTACTGGGTCGTAACCGCCGGGGTTTCCCGGATGACATTTTAAAATTCTTTTAATTCCCAAATATAATCCTTTTAAAACCCCGTATTTTTCAATGGCTTCCATTGTATATTTTGAGCAGGTGGGCTGAAAGCGGCACACAGAGGGGGTAAATTTTGAAAAGAATCTGTATATGTTGATAAGTCTTATTATTGCAGTTTTTAACACTGCGCAAAGCACCTTAAATGTTTCAACGAATAATAATTTAAACCACTGAAAAGTTTTCATAATTTCCACATTTTTTCTGCTTCGGCTAAAAGTGTTTCAGGAAGTCCTTCGGCTAAAAGCTTATTTTTTAATGATCCAAGAGTTCTTGCGCAGTCTGAAATTATCTCGTTATTCAACCTGAAGGAGCCAAAATAATCTTCTTTTTTTTGAATTGAAAACGGAGTTTCAAAATTATCCTGGAGTGTGCCTATTATTGTATCCATAAAAAGCTTTGTCCAGTTTTCGTTTGTCCCTTTCAACATAATTTCAGAATCAATATCCTTAAAAAAGGAGTTGTATTCAAGTAAATATACATTGTTTTCAGGTGTGATTATAATATCAAATCCCAAAATGCCGACGTATTCGTTTTCTTCTCTTGCCAGACTTGAAATTGTCGGGAAAATTATTTCATTGTATATTTTTTCTTCCAAAACCTTGTCTACAAAGGGAACATCTTTTATTGAAATTTCATTTTGAAAACTTGCCGTAGTTCCGATTATTATAGGATTGAAACCGTCCGATAGCGCATAAACCGAGATTTCTTTTCCATAAATATATTCTTCAATTAAAACCTTTTGATTTCCTCTTTGAAATAATTTTTCAATCTGTTTTTTGGCAGATGAAAAAGTTTCTGCTATATAAGCGGTTTCTGTTTCAGAATGCTCATCAGGTTTTATTACAAGCGGAAAATCGCTTGTTTTAATATATTCAATTGCCAGGTTTGATTTTTCAAAGAAAGCAAACTTTGGAGTTTTGATTTTATTTTTATAGATAAATTTTTTGCCAAAAGATTTAGAAGATGCTATTTTAGATGCTTCTTTGTCCGGTGCCAGTATGGCAAGATTGCTTTCGCCAAATTCTGTTAAATAATCAATATCGGGAAGATTATTTCCGGCAGTAATTGTTAAATTTATTTCATTTGCAAGAGCAAAATCTTTTAATTCTTCGATGTTTTCAGCATGGATGTTGATAAAATTTGCATTTGTATTTTCAGATGTTGTAAAAACTAGGAGATTTTCATCTTCTGCAAGGAAATTTGTTAAAATTTCCATAGTTTTTGCACTTCCTATGGTTAATATTCTCATTTTAAAGCCTCCTGAAATTTTACATATGCCTGGTCTAAAAAAGGCACCTTATTTATAACAGGGTGCCTTTTAATAGTTTTAAAACAGGTTATTAACCTCTTAAATTTAGGTCTTTGATTAATTTTCTGTATTTTTCAAGGTCTGCTTCTTTGAGGTACGCAAGCATTCTTTTTCTCTTACCAACCATCATTAAAAGACCTCTTTTTGCCTGAAAATCTTTAGCGTTGATTTTAAGATGCTCAGTAAGTTCTGAGATTTTTTGTGAAAGCATTGCAACCTGAACCTCTACAGAGCCTGAATCCTTGCTATTTTTACCGAATTTTTTAATTAATTCCTGTTTGTTTTTTAGATTGATTGTCATTTTTAATCCTTTTAAATTTTTTATTATTACTTTAAAAAGGTGGCGTAAATATATTACACAACAGACAAAAACCGATGTCAAGAATTGATTGTTTTGCCATACTTGACGGCAGTGAATCTTTGGGTTAAATTAGATTTTGATAATTGAATAGATAATATAGTTATGGGCGCGTGGCGAAATTGGTAGACGCACCAGATTTAGGATCTGGCGCAGCAATGCATGGGGGTTCGATTCCCTTCGCGCCCACCATAGAAAAAGACCTCTTTTGGGTCTTTTTATTTTGCATATTTTAGTAACTGTTACAATTTAACTGTATTTTAACGACCATTTTGATTTTTACGGATACTTTGATTTTTTCCTGAAAACCTGCTTAAACAGGGACTTTTTTGGTCGGAAGTTTCTCAAACTTGGAAAAATCAAACTGGACGAAAACGGACTTTATTCGGATAAAATACGGGGCAAAATTCTCCCCCTTAAATGCAGTCAATGCCTGAAACTTACACTGGTTTGATTTTTTACGGATACTTTGATTTTTTTGGAAAGTCCGTTTTGAAATTTCAACAAAAAATATTGTAAGATAACACTTGGTTTGACAACAAAAGAAAATAGTCGGAAATATAGACAACAAAGTCGGAAGCGTAAATTCTCACGTGTTAAAAATTTAGCCCATTTCAAAGATGCGGAAGTTTTTGCTCTGAAATGCTATAAATTTATTTTAACTTAATAGGTAAAACCCAACAATAAAAGTAATCTAT
>CAJULH010000028.1 GCA_910587175.1 Candidatus Gastranaerophilales bacterium
AAACCCTAATTTTGCTGCTTATTATGAAAAAAAACGTCTAAATAATAAAATAATTGAAAAATGTATTTCTACTATTCCAAAAGAAGAAAGGGTTATTTTTAAAAAAGAAATTGCCGATAAATATATGGCAAAGATCATAAAAAAGAAAAAAGTTAATACTATTTTTTCGTTTTTTCAGAATAGATATAGCAGCAGAATTTCAGTGACCAAAGAAAACAAAAAAAACCTTAATTATGAAAAACATTGTGATTGTTTTAAACTGACAGAGAATGTAAAATCAAACTTATTATATGATGGTGCAGGCGTAAAAAGCCCATTTATTACGGTTTTTATCCCTACATATAAACGATTGGATTTGTTGAAGGATGCCTTGGAGAGTGTATTAAATCAGGAACCGGTTAATTTTGAATGGGATATTCTGATTGTAGACAACGAACCTTATGATGGTGCCGCAAACGAAACCGAAAACTATATAAAAGAGCTGCACTCGAATAAAATAACATATTATAGAAATGATGAAAATCTGCGACCGGGTGATAACTTTAACAGAGGAATATTCCTTGCAAAAGCGCCTTGGGTGATGATGCTTCATGATGATGATTTATTAATACCAAATGCAATAAAAAAAATGTCTAATGCGATCACTTTTTTAAATGCGCAGAAAGGTAAACCTCTTGGTGCAATTGCTACAAGAGCATTTCAATTTAAATATGATCCTGCTTATCCACAAAAACATATGCCGCTTCTGGAATTTGTTTCTACTAAAATTCTGGAAGAGAAAATGTCTTATAAGTTTTTTAAATTAACTCATGCAAATGTTCTTTTTACAGGACACATTGGCGGTTCTGTTCCAAGCAATGGTGCCTTGTTTAATAAAAATGCCGTTATTGAAACAGGAGGATTTAATGACGATTTGGGAATCTCTGCTGACTTAATATTATATTTTTGTATGGAAAATAAGTATTCTGTTTATTCAACAACTGAACCCTACGGGTTTTACCGCTGGGGAATAAATCAAATGTCAAAATTTGAAAATGCTTATAAAACCGTCAAAGATAACTATGATTTTCGCGAATATGTATTTTCTAAAAATCTTTTTACAAAAATCTGGGGCATTATGTTTAGAAGTTCTCTTTATTATAATTTTACAAAATGCGTTTTAAGTATGAGAAGTACAGTTACAACAAACCAGACTGATTTTGAAGATTATGCGCAAATTTATAATAAAAAACCTAATTTGCTTATGTATATGCTATGGAAAAAAATTATATACAGAAGCTATTGTATAGCAATGGGTATGCACAAACAAATCTTAAAAATGAAATCAAAGAAATTTATAGAGACGGAGAAAATAAATGCTGCAAATTTCTAAAAAACTGCGTAAATGCGCATTATATCTTTCTCATAAATGTCGAGACGGAAATTTGCAAAGTGTTTTTTCTTGCCTTGATATTGTATGGATTTTATATGACAAAATAATGAACTGGTCACCTGAGAAAGCTCAAGACGATGACAGAGATTTCTTTATTATCTCGAAGGGGCAAGCTACTTTGGCGCTTTATCCTGTATTGATTGAAAAAGGATATTTTAAAATGGATGAAGTAGCTTCCCAAATCGGACAATTTGATAGTCGTTATTGTATTCAGACAGATTTAACAAAATTTAAGGGCGGAATCGAGAATAACGCAGGCTCACTGGGTCATGGCTTACCATTTGCTGCAGGAATTGCATATGCAAATAAAATTAAAAAATCGCCATCCAATGTTTACGTTCTTTGTGGTGACGGTGAATTTTGTGAGGGTACCATGTGGGAAGCTTGTATTTTTGCAAGCGCTAAAAAGCTTGATAATCTCTGTGTGATAATAGATGACAATAATTCTGTAGCTGCTATGGTTGATATGGGCGATATGAAGAAAAAACTGGAAGCATTCAATTTTGATGTTTTTGAGGTCGATGGTCATAATCTAAGCAAGCTTGAAGATGTTTTTAAGAAAGCAATGCTTCTTTCCAATGAAAAACCCAAGGCTATTATTGCAAAAACATTAAGGGGATTTGGTTCAAAGACTATGGCCGAAAATGATATTTGGTTTCACAAAGCACCCAATGAGGAGGAATTGGAACTTCTAATCAAGGAGGTTGAGTCGCTATGAGAAGGGCTTTTTTAAAACGTGTTGCAGAAATGATTAGAGACGAAGCTGACACAACCTTTTTCACGGTCGATATTGGAATGTGGGCAATTCGTGATGTCTTGGCTGAGTTTCCGGAAAGATGTACAAATGTCGGGGTTTATGAAGATGGCATGTTTTCAATCGCAGCAGGCATGGCTAGCCGCGGTTTAATTCCTACAATATTTGGTATTCAACCATATTTGATTGAACGTACATTGGAACAAATTAAAATGGATTTGGCGTATCAGAAACTGGGTGTAAATGTAGTTGGAACCGGTGCTGCTGTAGATTATTCTAAATACGGATATTCTCATTATTGTGCAGAGGATTGTCATATTATAAAGGCAATCCCGGGGTGTGAATTTATAGCTCCGGGAAGCAAGAAACAGTTTATACAGTTGTTTAATGAAACATATAGAAATGGTCACCCAACTTTTTTCAGGATTTCTGATCATCCAAATATTGAATATGATCCAGATGTTGAGTTTGGCAAAGCTGTTGTTATGCAAGAAGGCTCAAAGGCAACCGTTATTGCTGTTTCAATTATGCTTGATGATGTGATGGAAGTATGCAAGGATGAGGATGTTACAGTTCTTTATTATACTACGCTTGAGCCGTTTGACAATGAAACTCTTTCAAAATACCATAATAATGGCAAAATACTTATTGTTGAGCCCGAATTTGAAGGCAGCTTAAGTTATGATGTTATAAAAACATTTAGTGGCAAGTCTGTCCAAATAGAGGAGGTTGCATTTCCCAGAGAAATTTTTAGAAATTATGGAACTTATGATGAGAAAATGCAGCATTATGGGCTTACGGCTGTAAAAGTTTTAGAGAAATTAAAAAGATTGGTTGATAATTAAATGAAAAGTTTTGAAAATAAAGTTGCGCTTATAACGGGTGCTACATCAGGAATTGGGGAAGCAACGGCAAGATTGTTTGCTAACCTTGGAGCAAATGTCGTTCTTTGTGGGCGAAATACGCAAAAAGGCAGGGTTATAGAATCCGATATTCTTAAAAATGGCAATGAGGCTTGCTTTATACAATGCGATATATCTAAAGAAGAACAGGCAAAAAACTTAATTGTAAAAACGGTTGAAAAGTATGGAAAAATTGATATTTTGTTTAATAACGCCGGTGTTATGCTTCCTTCTATGGAAATTGAGCGTATGTCTTCTGAAGACTGGCTAAAAACCTTTGATATTAATATCAATGGAATGTTTTTTGTTACAAAATATGCAAAACCCTATTTGTTAAAAGAAAAAGGAACAATTATCAATAATGCTTCAATTGCAGGATTGCAATATTATGCAGCAGGAAGATCTTATGCTTATAGCGCTTCAAAAGCAGCCGTTGTGCAATTTTCTCATCAAATGGCTAAAAATTATGCACAAGAAGGTATTCGTGTCAATTGTATAGCTCCTGGAATTGTAGATACATTGATTTTAGGTGACAGAGACAGAAGTGAATATGCAAAGCGTGTTCCGCTGGGACGTCTTGCTGAGCCGGAGGATGTTGCAAAAGTTGTAGCATTTCTGGCTTCAGATGATGCTTCATATCTAACAGGAGTAGTATTGCCGATTGATGGTGGAGTATCTTTATAATAGCGAGTATTTAAATGAAGGAGATAATAATGAGAACCTGTAAAAAATGTTTTGATTATTTGTATGTTTTTGTAAACGGAGATGTTAGATTTTGTCCATGGAATGGCAAGGTTATTGGTAATCTAAAGAAAAATACGCTGGAAGAAATATGGAACGGCAAAGAAGCAGATGAAATTCGCAGAGCTTTTTTAGAGGGCAATTTGCTATATTGCTCTGAACAGTATTGCCCTGAATGTATAAATAATACCGAAGCACTTCAAGTTAGCAAAGAAGAAATGGAAAGTTTATATAATAATCTGCCTAAAATGCCTAAAACAATTTCTTTATCTTATGATGAAAGGTGTAACCACGCATGTCCTTCATGCCGCCAGTGTTTTTTGAAACCAGATGCCAAATATCTTGAAGATTTAAAGACTATTACAAGTAATATTGAGCCATATATTTCAGAAGTTAAATATTTGTCTGCAAATGGTATTGGCGACTTATTTGTATCTCATGAAATGCTTGGAATGTTGTCAAGATTCCGTCCGAAAAATGATGATTTTATGATGCATATTGAAACAAACGGAGTTTTGTTTAAAGCTAATTGGGAGAAAATAAAACATTTTGGTGATTATCATCTTACAGTTTCTGTTACACCAAGCAGCTATGATAGAGAAACTTATAAATACCTTGCCGGGGTTGATGATTTAGAAAGGTTTGAAGAAAGTTTAAGATTTATAACCGAACTCAAGCACCAAGGCAAAGTAAATAGAATACGCATTATTATGGTTATTCAGGATAGCAACTTCAGGCAAATTCCCGAATTTATTAAAAAATCAATTGAAGTATATGATGCTGACGAAGTAATATTAAGACCAATTTTTGAATGGTTTGGTCTAAAAGAAGATGAACTTTTATATAAAAATGTATTAAATCCATGTCATCCTTATCATAAAGAATATGAAGAAATTATTAAAGATCCGATTTTATCTGATCCCAGAGTATTTAATTGGGCGTATAACGTACCCCAAAAGTCGATTGAATTTCCAACTTTGGCAATGAAAAGAGAATACGAAAAACTTACCGGTGGATGTGGTTGCGGATGTACTCCTTTGAAGCAAACAAAAAATACCGTTCTGCAAAATATTTTCTCTGTCAGAAATGACGCAAGAAATCATAAAGTTTTGACAGTTTTGGGCATAAAAGTTAAAGTTAAAAAATAATCGGAGCAGAATAATATGAAAAAGATTTTACAGTGGATATTTTCAATTAAAAATGAAGGTGCAAACCGGCAAGCTGAGCATAAAGTTTTGACAGTTTTTGGAATTAAATTTAAATTTTTATCTTTAAGAAAGATATTGAATCAAATTGTAAATCAAACCAAAGATTACCCTTCACAAAATAAAACTAAGCGGATATATAGATTGTATCCGCTTGAAGAGTACTTTCCAAAAAATTTTTATAAGGATTTTATTACTTCTGATTTAACGGAAAAATATAGAAAACTTGTATATGGATTAGATAAGGAAAGCATTAATACTGTTGCACGTGTTATTTCGCGTATTCAGAGGTTTGCAAAATATGGTCAAATTGATT
The DNA here is from genome assembly GCA_910587175.1 of Candidatus Gastranaerophilales bacterium. GTDB lineage: Bacteria > Cyanobacteriota > Vampirovibrionia > Gastranaerophilales > Gastranaerophilaceae > MGBC122484. Next base: position 5,351 of record CAJULH010000028.1, read on the forward strand.
TTGAAGTTTCTGAAAGAGAATATAATAATATTGAAAAAATTCGTTTAATTTATTCAAATCCAATTCGACTGGCGAATGATATTTATGGGTTTGGTGAGTATATAATCCCAGTCAATGTTTTTTGTGCAACAGCATTATACTATGATTGTTTTATGGATTATATTAAGGATAAGGAAAAAATCTTGAATAATGATATTATTGATGCTGGGGCTTATGTTGGTGATTCCGCTTTGGTTTTATCGAAATATACCAATAAAAAAATACATTCTTTTGAACCATTGCAGACTAATTATGATAGAATGCTTAAAACAATTAAGATTAACGATCTTGAGAACATTGTACCTGTTAAACTTGGTCTTGGGGCAAAAGCAGACAATGCCATAATTAATTCTGTTAAAGATGTTGAATGCATGGCTTCATTCTCCAAAGATTATATTGGTTCGGAGACTGAGAATGTATCAATTACTACAATTGATGATTATGTAAAAGAAAACAATATAAAAATTGGTTTAATTAAAACCGATGTTGAGGGTTTTGAACAAAATTTATTAATGGGAGCAATAGAAACAATCAAAAGGGATAAGCCTGTTTTATCAATATCTATTTACCATACATTTGATGATTTTTTTAACATAAAACCATGGATTGAAAATTTAAATTTAGGTTATAAATTCAAAATAATAAAGCCCGATGTAGAAGATATCTGCTGCGATGTTACATTAATTGCCGAAGTATCAGTGCAATAAAACAGGGGAATATGGAATGAAACTTGATGCAACTGCAGCTAAAAATTCTTTTAAATATACCTGGCTTTTAAGCCGGATATATCCATATATAAAACCATATTGGTTTAGAATCTTACTTGGTTTTGCAATTGCAATTCCCTTGGGGCTTTTAGATGGTGTTACCGCGTTTGCATTAAAACCTTACATGGATTATGTGGTTGGAGGAAAGAATTTTGAGTTTGTCTTTTTGGGGTACAATTTTTCCATAACAAGTCTTCAGATGTCTTTTCTTTTGCCTGTTGGCGTTGTGCTTTTTGCCGGGCTCCAGGGAGTTTTAAGGTATTTGAATGATTATTTTTCAGCCTGGACAAGTTCACATATCACAAATGATGTGAAGATTGATTTATTTCACAGATTAATTTACATGCATCCGCAATTTTTTGATGAAAATTCTTCCGGTATTATAATTTCAAGATATATGGGTGATCCGCAGACTGCCTCTGCCGGCATTGTTGAAAATATTAAAATTATTACAACCAGTTTATGCGGTGCTCTGGGTCTTATTGCTGTTATGCTGTATTCTTCCTGGCGGCTTGCATTTATTGGTATCTTGGTTCTTTGTATTGCCTTTCTTCCTGTCGCCCTTATCAGAAAGAGGATTAAAGAGGCTTCAAATAAAAATATGGTAATTGGCGGAAACATTACCACAAACATTAACGAAACCTATAATGGTAATAAAGTCATGGCTGCATATGAATTGCAGGAGCGTCAGGAGAAATACTTTAGAAAACAAATCTGGGATTCTTACAATATTGGCATGTCTCTTTTAAAAAGAACCGCATGGATGTCGCCCATGATGTATTTGATTGCATCTTTTGGTATTGCAATAGTTTTGGGATATGGTACATACTTAATTAATTCCGGGCAAATGACTGCGGGAAGTTTTGCTGCTTTTGTAACTTCGCTTCTTCTTCTTTATAAACCTGTAAAAACCCTAGGAAATACTCTGACCGGTATTCAGGGTATTTTTGTTGCAATGGGCAGAGTATTTGAGCTTTTTGATCTTGCTCCGGAGATAAAAGAATCTGAAAACCCAAAAGTTTTAGCTGGTTTTCAAGATGGCATAGAATTTTCCAATGTTAATTTTGAATACATTGAGGGACATCCGGTTTTGTTTAATTTTAATTTAACCGTGAAAAGAAATGAAACCCTTGCTATTGTGGGAAATTCAGGAGGAGGGAAATCTACTCTTGTAAATTTAATTCCGCGTTTTTATGATATAAAATCAGGCTCTATAAAGATAGATAATATTGATATAAGGGAGTTTTTCCTATCTTCCCTGAGACAAAATATTTCAATGGTTTTTCAGGATAATTTCCTGTATTCAGGTACCATTAAAGAAAATATTATGATGGGTAATTTTGATGCAACTGATGAAGAGCTTAATATGGCTATCAGATCTGCGCATTTGGAAGAAATGATACAGGAATTACCCCAAGGGCTTGACACTTTGCTTGGCGAGAGAGGTTTAACACTCTCAGGCGGGCAAAGACAAAGAGTTGCAATAGCAAGAGCCATGCTTCGAAATGCGCCGATTGTTATTTTGGATGAGGCAACTTCCGCTCTGGACAATGAATCCGAAGCTATTGTTCAGAAGGCAATGGATAATTTGATGAAAAACAGAACCGTATTTATAATTGCACACAGGCTTTCAACCATTAAAAATGCAGACAGAATAGCAGTTATAAATGAAGGCAGGCTTGTGGAACTTGGAACCCATGAGGAACTAATGAACATTCCGGATGGGGCATACAGATCTCTCTATGAGATGCAGTTCAAAAGACAGGAGCTTAAAGTATAAACTTTCCGCAACCCTTTTATAAATTTGTTTTTCCGACAAAAACCGGAATCTTTAAAAAAACAATTTTATATTTTTTATTATCCCGACTTTTTTTAATCCGAATTATCGGAATGCCTAAAAACCTTATGGTTTCAGCGGTTTTGTATGAATTTATAAAATATTTATCCAGGATTGTTTTGCGCTCTTTTTCACGCAATTCCGTATTTCTGGCAGAAATTCCGTTTTCATAATAGTTTGCAACAACATTTTTTAAATGTTTAAATTTGCATCCTTTGCTCAGGAAAAGCAGCCATTTGTCTAAATCTCCGCTTATTTTATACTCTTCGCTGTATGGTCCGAATTTTTCAAATAATTCCTTTTTTATAAAACTTGCCTGATGGCTGATGCAGTTTTCGCACCAAAAAGGATAATCTAATTTTTTATAAAAATTTGTAGTGTATGTTTTGCCATTATCCTTGTGGGATAAGCTGTTGCAGTATACTACATCGTTTTTTTTGAATGAGTTGGCATTTTTAAAAAAAAGTTTTTCAAGAGATGTATTCTCAAAAAAAGCGTCGCCCGCGTTCATAAAATTCAGCCAGATTCCTTTTGCCTGTGCTATTCCTTTGTTCATGGCATTGTAAATTCCCGTATCCTTTTCAGATACAAAAAAGTCCATTTTGAATTTATATTTTTCAAGTATTTTAAGGGTTTCGGCGTTTGAGCCGCCGTCAATCACTATCCATTCAAAATCCTTAAAAGTCTGTTCTGTAATACTTTTACAGGTTCTTTCAACCTCTTTTTCATTGTAGCAGACGGTTATTATGGAAAGTACCGGATTATCTGACATTTTAATTTGCCTGTGTAAACTTTGCATCTTTTTTATTATATCAGGAAATGCCCCGATATCAAAAGAACCGGGGCAATTTCCAAGATAAGGCTTAAGAAGGCATTTTATAGCTGTTGTCTATATTTCTTTTCCATCAATTTTATTTATCGGAATACTTAGGGCGGAAAGTATTAAAGACCCAAGAAGCGCACTCCAAAAGCCTTCTACGCTAAAGCCCGGGGTTAGATACCCGGCAAGCATAAACAAAAGTGCATTGATAACCAGGCTGAAAAGCCCCAATGTTAAAAGGTTAATAGGCAGTGTGATTAAGTACACAAGCGGTTTTAATATTGCATTGATAAGTCCTATTATTACAATTGCAATTAAAGCAGACTGTATTCCGGAAACGCTGATTCCGGGTATCAGCCAGGCTATAAAAAGGATTACCAGTGAATACAAAAGCCATCTTAAAATCGTATAAACCATACTTTTAAACATCCTTTCTTTACACTTATTTTTTCAGATTTTTTTCTAAATTAAATTGCCTGAAAGTTTAATATTTCCGGGATTAAAAGCTGAATCCAAATTTGAAAATATCCTCATTTTTAGCCTATTTGTGAAATTTGTGGTAGAATTTATTTATGGCTATATTGAAGATTTTAAAGTATGGGGATCCTGTCTTAAGACAGAAGGCTAAAGAAGTTTCCAAGATTTCAAAAAAAATAAAAACTCTTATTGAAAATATGATTGATACCATGTATGCAAACAATGGCGTTGGTCTTGCTGCACCGCAGGTGGGGGAGAGCCTTCGTATATTTGTAATTGATGTATCAAAGGATAACGAGCCTTACAACCCTGTTGTTTTTGTGAATCCTAAAATTATTAAAAAAGATGGTGCAATATGCGTTAAGGAAGGATGTTTAAGCTTTCCTGAAGCTTTTGTAAATGTCCGGAGATATTCTGATGTTAAAGTGAAGGCACTTGATATAAACGGCAGACCTTTTGTTCTGGACGCAAAGAATGGCGAGCTTATGGCATATGCAATCCAGCATGAAAATGACCACCTTGACGGAGTACTTTTTATTGACCATTCAAGGAATATTTTTGAGGCAACCGAAGTTCTTAAGGCAAATAATCTACCCCAGCTTGAAGACGATAAACTCTTGAATGAAGCGGATTTGGAGGAGTTAATTTTGCAAAAAGAGGCTGCAGACAAGGATAAGGAGCGTTAAGTAAAGTGACAATCAGCCTTATTTTCTTTGCCAGTCCGGATATTGCGCTTCCTTCTTTTAAAAAATTAATTGAGTCTCCTGATTTTGAAGTGAAGGCTCTTGTTACCCAGCCCCCGAAACCCGCAAAGCGAGGGAAAAAGATACAGGACTCTTCCGTGAAAAAGCTTGCTGTGGCACACGGAATTGATGTTTTGGAACCTGTTAAAATCGCCAAAGAACCTGATATAATTGAAAAATTGAAATCGTATTCCGTAGACTTCTTTGTTACCTTTGCTTTTGGGCAGATACTTAGCCAGGAAGTGCTTGATATTCCTAAGTTTCAAACGATAAATTTGCACGCTTCACTTTTGCCAAAGTACCGGGGTGCCAATCCTATTTGCGCTGCCTTGCTTTCAGGCGATTCTGTTTCGGGGATTACAACAATGGTAACGGTTTTAGAACTTGATGCCGGTGATATTTGCCTGACTGAGAAGATTTCCGATGTTGATAAAATGGATTTCCCTTGTCTTTCAAGAGAAATAGCTGAAAAATCACCGGATTTAATAATTAAAACATTAAAAGGCTTGTATGATAAAACATTAAAACCTTCTCCCCAAGGGAATTGCGGCGTTACATTTACAAAAAAACTTCAGAAATCTGATAAAGAATTACATTTTAAAAATCCTGCAAATGTCCTTCACAACAAGGTTAGAGCGCTTTGTGGCGTTAATACCTGTCATTTTTTGTACAACAGCAAAATTATTAAAGTTTTGAAGACGGATTTTTGCGATTTTTCCGATTGTGAAAATTTTGAACCGGGTGAAGTGATTTCAGTTGAAAAGCAAGGTATAGCTGTAAAATGCGCAGATGGAGCCATTTTACTAAAAACGGTGAAACCTGAAGGAAAACCTGAAATGCCTGCTTATGCCTGGTCTTTAGGCTCAAAGATAAAAACCGGAGATGTTATAGGATGCTAAATAGAGGAGTGCAAACACGGGGAATACGCGGTGCTACGGTGGTTTCATCAAATATTTCCGAAGATATTGAAAAAGCTACAGTTGAACTCACGAATGAAATTATTGCTCAAAACTCAATAATGGTGCAGGATATTGCCTTTGCTATTTTTACTTTGACAAAGGATTTAAATGCAGCATTTCCTGCCAAATTTGCCCGTTTGAACTGTGGTTTTGATATGGTTCCCATGATGTGTTATCAGGAGCTTGATGTTCCAAACTCAATAAGGATGTGTCTTCGGGTACTTTTTGTGGTTAATACGGATAAAAACCAAAATGAAATAAAACATGTGTATCTAAAGGGTGCAAAATCCCTTAGGACAGACCTCGAGCGTGATATTTTAAAATAAGAACGGAAAAATATTATGTTAAAAATTATTGAAAAAAAACTTGTTGAATACCCGTTTTTGCCTGAACCGTTAAGTCTTATAACCTTTGATAACGGGCACAGGCTGGTGCTTGCAAAAAAAGAAAGTCCGATGGTTAACGTTAGCACTTGGGTAAAGACCGGTTCTATTAATGAAAATGCTGATAACAACGGTGTTTCCCACTTTCTTGAACATTTAATGTTTAAAGGAACACATAAATATAAAGCAGGCGAATTTGACTGTACGCTTGAGCGCAAAGGCGGCATCATAAATGCTGCCACCTGGAAAGATTATACTTTTTACTATGTAACAATACCAAAGGCTCATCTGGCTCTTGCTTTGCATATGCATGCTGATATGATGATTGACCCTGTTTTACCGGATTATGAAATCGGCTCTGCGTTTGATCCTTCCGGCATTCCGCCTAAGGACGGGCGCGAAAGGTGTGTTGTTATTGAAGAAATCCGTATGGGACAGGATAGAAGCTGGCGCAAGGTATACGACAAGTTGAATGATGCAATGTATCAAAAACATCCGTATAAAAGAAATGTAATCGGCACAAAGGAAATAATAGCGCGCATTTCAAGGGATGACATTCTTGCGTATTATCAAAATTTCTATACTCCTTCAAATATGACAACAATTGTTGTGGGCGAGTTTGATGAAGAAGAAATTATTAAAATGGTGCAGGATGAGTTTAAGTTTCAAAATATAGCACCGGCGAAGCGTTTAACCCCTGATGACAGGACACCGGAAATTCAGATTGCAGCCCCCGGAATTTTGGAAGAAACCGCTGAAATTCAAACTGGATATATTATGGCGGGATTTTTAGCAGACAAGGCTGGGAATTTAAAAGAGTCAATAGCTTTGGATTTAATTTCGGTAATTTTAGGGGAAGGTAAAAGTTCCAGATTGAACCGGAAATTTATTGAAACGCCTGAAAAGCCGCATTTTTATCAAATTGACACCTGTCATTATCAATTCAAGGATGGGGACAATTTCTTTATAGAGGCAAATTTTGATGCCGGCTTTAAAGATGAAGTTATAGCTGAAATCCGCTCGGAACTTGATTTAATGGCAAATGTGACAGTTGAAGAACTAAAAAAAGCAAAAAAACGTTTGAAGGTAAATTTTGCTGAAGCTGCAGAAACTGTGTCAGAGATTGCTGATACGATTGGACATTATATGACTGTGATGGACGATGTTTCACTTGCAAATGAATATCTGAAAACCCTTGACGGGATAGATACCACCTACATTGAATCTGTTGTAAAAAAATATTTAACAAACGATAAATGCTCAATTAGTATTTTGATGCCAAAAGCTTAGTTTGGACTATTTTACAGCTTTGCGGCAAATAAGGAGAATGATATGAAATTAATCCAGAAAGATGGAATTGATATAATTTTAAAAAATACAAAAAATACGCCAAGAATGGCTGTATGTTTGTATTTTTCAATAGATGTGCCTGAAAAATATGCCGGAGTTTATACTCTTTTTTCAAAACTGCTTTTAAAGGGTACAAAAACGCGTTCTGCAGAAGATTTAGCGGATATTATAGAAAACAACGGCATAGAAACTTCTGTTAAATGCAAACAGGATTATTTAAAAGTGTCAACACTTTTTTTGAATGAGGATTTTTCTCTTGCAACAGAGGTTTTGACTGATATTTTGCAAAATTCTACATTTGATGCTTTTGAAAAAGAAGTTTTCAAAATGAAGGGTGAAATTATTTCAGACCTGGATTCTCCACAGATTAAAGCTTCTGACGCTTTTATTGAAAAGATTTTTGAAGGTCATTATTATGGAAATTCTTATTCCAAGACACTTGCCGAGCTGGATAAAATTCAAAAACAGGATGTGGTTGATGTTTTAACACAAATCATGAAGGCTAAAAAAGTGATATCAATTGCCGGGGATTTTTCCGACGAAGAGGGCATTGTTGAATATTTTGTAAAGAATTTTTCATTTATGAAAACCTGTTCTTCGAAATCACAAATTCCTGATGTGGCGTGTTTTATAACCGAAAATAATGAAGATAAAATAGTGAAAATTGCAAAAAACGATGCAAAGCAGGCGCAAATCTTCAAAGGCTGCATTGTGGATACGCAATTTAGTGAAGATTATCCGAAAATTGTTGTTATGAATAATATTTTAGGCGCCTCTGGTCTTTCTTCAAGACTTTTTGTTGAACTTCGCGATAAGCAGGGGCTTGCATATACGGTTAGAAGCGCACTTGAACCCTTGCGACATTCTTCCCTTTTCTATTTTTACATAGGAACTGAGCCCAAAAATATTAAAAAATCCCTGGACGGGTTTATTACAGAGTCTAAAAAACTTATTGATGCGCTGCCATCCGAAACAGAGCTCAATGGTGCAAAGGAAAATATTATGGGGCGCCTTGAATATTTTTCCCAAACAAATGCTCAGCTTGCAAGCATTGCCGGGTATGATTATATTATGGGGCTTGGGCTGAATTATGAAGAAAAGTATAAAAAAATGCTCAATTCTGTCACCAGGGAAGACGTTTCCGATATGGCGCGAAAATATCTTTTAAATCCTGCTGTCATATCCGTTTTGGCACCGGAAGAGTATCTTAATTTTTAAATAAGTGTTAAAAATTTGCATGTTTTTAAGGTGTAAATTAGAATTAAAGTATATTTGCATTGTATTGGATAAAATATTTTGAGTACCGATATCAGGAATATAAATAAAGAGATTGATAAATTCAAAAGAAAAGGCGAAATTCAAAAAGCGATTGAATTTTGCCAGACTATTCTTATGAAAGAGCCGAACCGCTATGATTTGCATGTGCGCCTTGGCGATTTGTATATGGATTGGCATTTGGATGTTTATCAGGCAAAACAGTATATTGATGAAGCTATAACCCAGTATCAAAGGGCATCCGAGGCTTTAATTGATAACGGAGAGATATACTATAAAATAGGTTTTGCTTTTTTTCACAAAGGTGAACTGGACCGTGCCATAAATTATTTTAACCTTGCAATTAAAAACGGTGCAGACAGGGCGCAGTGTCATTATATGCTTGCGCAATGTTTAAAAAAGAAGGATAGATATACGGATGCCTTGGAAGAGGCTGATAACGCTTTAAAATTTACACTGTTTAAGTCTTCAAGAATACATTATCTAAAGCACAGGCTTTTAAAAGTGTTGTTCTTTTCATCTTTTAAAACGAAGATGCAGAGTAATATTGAACTTTTATTGTCGTATATTTTTCTTCCGTTTGACCGGGAAGCAAAGAAGGATTTTTTCCAAAAACTAAAAATAATTGTAATTTTTCCGGATTTAGTTAAGGCGTTCTACGTTTCTAAAATAAAAGATTATGATGCCGGGATTAATTATTATATAAAAATGATTGATAAGGTTCCCGGGTTTACACCTTTGTATTGTCTTTTGGGTGATATTTATAGAGCAATCGGAAAGCATGAAGAGGCTATAATTGAATATAAGATGGCAAGATGGATTGATTCCCTTTGTTTTTCTGAATATTCAGGGCTTGTTCAGGCATATGAAGAGATGGGTGATTATGATAATGCAATAAGTACATATTTAAAGTTTATTTCAATTCATCCTAACAATGCTATTTTACATAGTAATATTGCAAATCTTTATTTTATGAAAGGTGAATATGAACAGGCTGTGTCGCATTATCAAAGTGCAATTACTTTAAACCCAAAACAAGATTGGACAAGTATTGTGGCACAAACGCTCGGGTATGTTCAGCAAAATGTTATTAAAAATACAGATGCTGCAATTGAGGCTTTCCAGTCTGCATACCTTTTGACGCCAAAGGAGCTGGATATCTATATTAGTCTCGGGTCTGCCTTCTATGATAAAGAAGACTATAATAATGCATTGATAATATACAGAAGAGCGCTTGAGCTTGAACCGAATAATGCAAAAATTCACTGTAATTTGGGATATTTATACTGGGGTATGGGCGAATTATCCGAAGCTGTGAAAGAATATGAGCTTTCGATTAAAAATGACCCCGGGTATGCTATTGCCCATAACAACCTTGGTGTAATTTATCTTGATGATTTAGCACATATAGGAAAGGCGGCAGAGTGCTTTAAAGCTGCTATTGATGCAAATCCAAATTATGCCCTTGCATATTATAATCTGGCGCGCTCTCTTTCCATTAAGGGCGAAAAGGTAGAGGCTGCAAAATATTTCCAAATAGCCTACGATATCAATAGTGTTACAAATGAAATTGATCCTATGGAAATTCAAGACAGACTGAATAGTCTTTTTGAATAGGGGTTTTACTGAAATTGCCGGAGTTTTAAAGGTGAACATTTACAATATGCAGAAACTTTTGCCCGGTAAGTTAATTTAAAAAAGTTCAATATGTTGTAAAGTTTTTTTATGTCAGTGTGGGTTTTTATATTAAAGAGAATAATTCAAAGCTTGCCTATAATAATACTTGTTTCAATTATAAGCTTCTTTTTGATACGTTTATCTCCTGTTGACCCTTTGGCTGAATTGAAATTAAACCCTTCAATTTCAAAAGAAACTCTTGAGCATGAAAAGCAGAGACTCGGGCTTGATAAGCCTGTTTATATCCAATATGTCTATTGGGCAAAAAATTTTATAAAGGGCGATATGGGTACAACTGTCACCGGGGAGAGGGTTTCGGATAAAATCAAAGAAAGGGTGGCAAATACGGTTTTGCTTTCTTTGAGTGTTCTTTTTTGGACGTGGATGATAGGAATTCCCGTAGGTGTGTTTGCAGCGCTTAATTACAGAAGTGCGTTTGACAGATTTTTGACTATATTTTCATCTGTCGGCATGGCGATTCCATCGTTTTTCTTTGCAATTTTGCTTTTGATATTTGCCCAAAAGACAGGCTGGTTTCCGATAGGGGGGCTCACAAGCAGCGGATTTTATTCAATGAATATCTTTGAAAAAATGTTTGATATTATGCACCATCTGTTTCTTCCAACCCTTGTACTTACAACAATATCGCTTGCAGGGCTTTCCCGTCAGATGAGGGCAAATTTGCTTGATGTTCTGGATTCTGATTATGTAAAATTTGCCAGAGCGAAAGGTTTATCTGAAAGCAAGGTGATAGTAAAGCATGCGCTAAGAAATGCTGTTAATCCGCTTGTAACCCTTTTAGGGTTTGAGTTTGCAGGGCTTTTGTCCGGTGCTGCACTTACAGAGTACGTTTTTCAATATCCCGGGCTTGGCAGGCTAATTTTAGAGGCTGTTTTAAAATCTGATATAAATCTTGTTATGGCAAGCCTTATGATAGGCTCATTTATGCTCATTTTGGGAAATATTCTTGCCGATATTTTATTGAAACTGACTGATCCGAGAGTGAGTGTGCGCTGATGAAAAGACGGGTTTCAAAGCTGGGTTTTATTGATATTAAAAATCCTGAACTAAAACAATTTTTAAAAGATAAAATTAGCATTACTGCGCTTTGCGTGCTTGTTATTTTGTATGCCGCCATTCTTTTTGCCGAATTTTTTGCAGTATACAACAAAGATTACTCAAACAGAAAATTATCTTACGCACCTCCTTCAAATGTTTATTTTATTGATAAGGAAGGAAAATTTACAAAACCATATACATACAATTGGAAAAGAGAATTTAATAAAGATACTTTAAGCATCGAATACAAGCAGGACAGAAGTCAAAAATATTATCTGAAATTCTTTAAAAAAGGTTTTGAATATAAGTTTTTAGGTGTAATAAAATGCTCAAGACACTTTGTGTCGGTTGAAAATGGCGGTGAACTCTATCTTTTAGGACTTGATATCAACGGAAGGGATAATTTTTCAAGGCTTTTATATGGCGGGCAAATTTCACTCACCATAGGTTTTTTGGCGCTTTTTATATCTTTTCCCATTGGTCTTTTGTATGGGGGGATTTCAGGGTATTTAGGCGGTGTTGCAGACAATATCATGATGCGTTTTGCAGAAGCCATAATGTCAATTCCAAGTTTTTATCTTTTGATAATACTTGCCGCAATTTTGCCATCTGGGATGACGAGCTCGCAAAGATTTGCGCTAATCACCGTAATTCTTGCTTTTATTGGCTGGGCTGGCTTTGCAAGGGTGGTTCGCGGTATGGTGCTCTCAATTAAGACCCAGGATTACATCAAAGCCGCAGTTGTCTGCGGGTGCTCAAAAGCACGAATTATCATTAAACACATTATTCCGCAAACTTCAAGCTATGTAATAATTGCAATGGCACTCTCTATTCCAAGCTATATTTTGGCAGAATCCGGTTTAAGCTTTTTGGGGCTTGGTATTCAGCAGCCCGATGCGAGCTGGGGGAATATGCTGAAGGAAGCACAGGAGTTTGCAAATATCATCTACAGACCATGGCTTTTAACTCCCGGATTTTTAATTTTTGTTGCTGTTTTGTCATATAACTTAATTGGCGATACAATTAGAGATGTGCTTGACCCAAAAAGTAAAATAAGCACATAGACCGGACTTTCTGAATTTAAATTAAAAGAACGGCAGGAAAGCATATAAAGGGAGTTTTAAAAATGTCTGCATCAGGCTATCTTCAGACTTTAGATTTTGAATATGTTTTGCTTTTGAGGATAGGTGCATCTATTCTTTTTGCATTCCTCCTTGGGCTTGAGAGGGAAATTACAGGCAAATTTGCCGGGCTTAGAACGCATATTCTGGTAAGCGCAGGAGCTTGTGTTTTTACCCTGCTTTCAATATATGCTTTCAAAATGCATATTGTAGAAGGGTTTTCAGGAGTAAATGACCCTGCGCGTATTGCAGCACAAATTATTACAGGTATTGGTTTTATTGGTGCCGGTACTGTTATGCGTCATGGGAATAATATTTACGGAATAACTACGGCTGCTACTCTTTGGATGTGCGCTGCAATCGGTATGGCTTGCGGTACCGGTATGTTTTCAATTGCAGCCACTGCTTCAATATTTTCTTTGATTGTTTTAATTTTAGTCAGACGTTTTGAGAGAAATTTTCTTTCAAGTAAATCTTATGAGGCTAAAGTTTTAGAAATTAAGCTTGTTTCGCCAATCCTTTTTATAGGCGAGATGAGTGAACTTGTGGACAAAAATTTTGATAAAATTCAAAAAATTGAGCGCAAAATTACAAATGATGAAAACGGCAGCAAAATTGTATTGAAAATGAGGATTTTATCCAATTGTCCGCTTTCTGATGTGAATGATGTTTTTAAAGACAAAAATTATATTGAAAAAATTGAAATTCAGGAAATTTATGAATAATTTTTCATAATATCGGGTGTCCTTGCCTCTTATTTATCATAAATGCTGTACTTAAAATTTTGCTTGTGGTATTGTTTAATTGTTAAAATATAAAATTGGAGCAAAATGAGAGTCCACGAACTTGCAAAAGAATTAGGCGTCAGCGCCAAAGAATTAATGGAAACAGCAAAAGATAAGCTTGATATTGTCTTTAAGTCACATAGTGCTACGGTTTCACAAGGCAATATTGATAAAATTAAGGCTCATTATGTTGCTCCTGCTGAGAAAAAAGCCAAGCCAAAAGCTTTTATTGTAAAAAAAGCAAAGGTAGAAAAGCCTGCAGAATCTGAAACAAAGCCTGAAGAAAACGAATTGCCTGCAGAAAATAAGACTTTGGTTACAAAGGTTACAAAGACAAGTATTGAAAAACCCAAACCACCTGTTGTGGAAACCATAAAAGAAAGACCCAAACTTGAAATTGTGCGCCCCGCTCCAAAGCCTCAAGAAAAGCCTGAGGAACATAGGGTTGAACGTCCGGTTGGGCGTCAGGTGGAAAATAAGATTCCGGATATTGCTTCTTTAACTCGTAAAAATTTTGGAAAATCTTCCCAAAAGGAAGATACCAAGAGCCAAAAAAGTGATGATAAAAAGGATGCAAAACCGGGGCAAAAAGGAAAGCCTGCTGCGGATATGCCTAAGGCACCGATAAAAAGGCATATAATTTCTCCTGATATGTATGCAAATCAGGATTACCGCAATAAAAAGAAGAAAAAAGATAAAAATTATAAAAATAAAGAAGAAGAACAGGAAAGAATCAGTCTTGAAAAGGCTGTGCAGTCAAAACATAAAAAACATGTTCAGGAAGAAGCGCCTGTAGAGGAAGTAACCCAGGTTGTGATTAATCGTCCTATGACCGTTGGTGAGCTTTCAGATAAAATTAAAAAATCTCCTGCTGAAATTATTAAATTTCTTATGATGGAAAAGATAATGGTGACTGTAAATTCACCAATTGATGTTGAGACAGCCCAAAAGGTTGCAATTAATTTTGATATTGAGCCTTTGGATGAAGACATAGAAGCATTTATCGAAGAAGAAACCGAAAAAGAAGAGAAAAACAAGATATTTTTAGAGGCTGATGAAAAATCTTTAATAAAAAGAGCACCGGTTGTTACTATAATGGGTCATGTTGACCATGGTAAGACAACCCTTTTGGATAGCATCAGAGCTTCTAAACATAAAATTGTTTCAACCGAGGTTGGCGGCATTACCCAAAGCATTGGTGCATATACCGTTTGGCAGGATGATAAAAAGATTGTATTTATAGACACACCCGGTCATGAAGCGTTTACGCAAATGCGCGCCAGGGGTGCAAAATCGACAGATATTGCAATTTTGGTTGTTGCTGCGGATGATGGTGTTATGCCCCAGACAATTGAAGCCATAAATCATGCAAAATCAGCCAATGTACCTATTATTGTTGCCGTAAATAAAATGGATAAGCCTGAGGCAAATCCGGATAAAGTTTTACAGCAGATGACAGAATATGGTCTTGTTCCCGAAGATTGGGGCGGTGATACTATTTGTGTCAAGGTTTCTGCAATTCAAGGCAAGGGCATAGATGAACTTCTTGAATACATACTTCTTGTTGCAGATATGCAGGAATTGAAAGCTGTAAAAGATTGTCCCGGTCGCGGTGTTATAATTGAGGCAAATCTTGATAAGGGCAAGGGTCCTGTTGCTACAATGCTTGTTCAAAATGGTGTCTTAAAAGTTGGTGATTCTATTGTTGTAGGAACAGTTGGTGGTAAGGTAAGGGCTCTTTTGGATGATTCCGGACAAAGGGTAAAAGAAGCCGGTCCTTCAACGCCTGTTGAAATTTTAGGATTGAATGAGGTGCCGCAGGCGGGCGATTTCTTTGAAGTGGTTGCAAATGAAAAAGTTATGAAGCAGATTGTTTCAGAGAGAAAGCAAAAAGAAAGAATCAACAGACTTGAAGCTATGGCTGTTTCTCATGTGAAAAAAGAAACGCTTGCCAATGATGAAATTAAAAATTTAAACCTTATTATCAAGGCAAATACAAATGGTTCTGCAGAGGCTGTTTCACAGGCTATCCAAAACGTTAAATCGAGCCAGATTATTCCAAAGATTATGCACGTTGGTGTCGGGGATATTTCAGAGGCAGATGTTATGTTAGCATCAGCAAGTGACGCAATTATTCTTGGTTTTAGCGTAAAGGAAGATGCCAATGCCCTTGCTGCTGCAGATAGGGAATTTGTTCAAATCAAAAAATACGATATAATTTATCAGGTTTTGGAAGATGTTGAAAAGACAATGCTTTCTCTTCTTGAGCCTGAAATCCAGGAAGTTGAGCTTGGTACGGCTGAAGTTCGCCAGATATTTACATTTGGAAAGACTGGTAAAATCGCCGGATGCTATGTTCTTGAGGGCAAAATTGTCCGCTCTAAGACTGCTGTTGTTAAAAGAAACGGCGAGGAAATATATAAGGGCGAAATAAATCAATTGAAGCGTTTTAAGGATGATGTCAAAGAAGTTGCCCAGGGTTTTGAATGCGGTATTTCGTTTGCCAAATTTAATGACCTGCAGGAAGGTGATATTATCGAAGTTTCAACAACAAAAGAGGTTGAAAGAAGTTCACTCGTATAATTTAGCAGTTAAGCGTTTCCTGTTTGGGAATGTGTATGCATATAATATGTGACTATATTGTTAAAAACATTACAGTCAGTGTAAAATCCGAAAGATAGTAACAAATTATTATATTTTACAGGAAAAGAAAATGACACTTAGAAATGAGCGGGTTAGAAAAGCCCTGATGAGAGAAATATCCGATATTTTGCTTCGTGAAGTGAAAGACCCTCATATTGTGGGCATTGTGTCAATTACCGATGTTGAGGTTTCACACGATAATTCTTATGCGAAAGTTTTCTACAGTGTTATGGCTGATGATGATAAAAAACAGCAAACCGTAGAGGCGCTGAAGAAAGTTACTCCGAAAATCCGTCACGAGGTTGGAAAGCGCATTCGTTTGCGCCATACGCCCGAATTAAACTTTATATTGGATGAATCTTTAGAGCGCGGTCTTAGAATTACAAAATTAATCGACCAAATTTCAAAAGGTGAGCTGTAATTTGTCTGCCGGGGAAATCTTTCAAGGTGCCGAAGAATCATCTAAATCGGACATGGATAGTGTAAAATGTTCTAAATCCAATGCCGGTTTTGCTCCGGATGCTTCTTTAATACAAAAACCGGCTGAAAACTCTTTAAATTCCACACCCTTTTGTTTTTTGAATATCTACAAGCCAAAGGGTATAACATCTTTTGATGTCATCTACAAGCTTCGCAAACGTTTTGGCATTAAAAAAATAGGGCACTCGGGTACTTTAGACCCCCTTGCAGACGGTGTTATGCAGGTTGCCATTGGTAATGCTACAAGGCTTTTAGATTATCTTGGTTCTGATAAAACGTATTGTGCCAGAGTAAAATTTGGCTGGTTTTCAACCACTGGTGATGCAGAAGGAGAGATTTATCCTGCCGATGTTCCAAAATTTACCAAAAAGGAGCTTTTTGAAACACTAAATTCCATGACGGGTGAAATAGAGCAAGTTCCTCCTCTCTACAGTGCCATTAAAGTTGGCGGGAAAAAGCTTTGCGACCTTGCAAGGAAAAATGCTGCAAAAAATATTGAAATTCCAAAAAGAATTGTGAAAATTTATGAAGTAAAACTGCTTTCATGCCAGCCAAAAACTGCCGATAAAAATTCTTCAAAGCTTCAAACTTTAGAAAACTTTACAATTTCTGATACTTTCCCCTTGGCAGGTGACGGTCTTTTGAAAAATGACCACCCCGTAAAAAATAGTTGTCCCCTGAAAGATGGCTCTCTTTTAAAAGACACTTGCCTTTTGGAGAATATTGCCTTTCCTGAAAACGAAAAACAAATATCAGAAATTGAAATCGAAATATCCTGTTCAAAAGGTACATATATTCGTACATTTGCGCAGGATTTGGCTAAAAAACTCGGCACCGGTGCATATCTTACCGCCCTCACCAGGACTAAAGCCGGAAATTTTGAAATTAAAAATTCCGTAAAAATTGAAGATGCCAGCCTCGAATACGATGGTATTTTGCCCCATTTAGCCCTTGAAAACGAGACGTATTGCCTAAATGAAGAAGAGTACAAACTTGTCTTAAACGGTGCCAGCTTCATGCCGGTTCCGGAAAAACTTCCTTCTGTATATAAAAACTCACCCGATTTAACCTTTGGGAAGGGCTGTCAAAATGTCCAAAATCCAAGCTGCTACAACGTTTCCGCGCAAGAACCATGCCGGTATTCCCAAAACAAAGAAGCTTCTGAAAATTCCGGATTCAAAAGCGGTGCAAACGCACTTTCCCCAAAGGAGAATCCTCCCTTAAGCCTTCTTTATAAAAATAATCTTGTCTCAATTGCGGTTTTGTCAGATAATAGAATTGTCTGCAAAAAGGTGTTTAAATAACCCGACTGAGACATATCTGAGACCCGGTGAAGATTTGACCGGTGCAGTCCGAAATGTTTTAACAGACTGTATACTTCAGAAAAATCCAATCTTTGGTTGCCTTGCGAGCTTTTTGTAATCGGCAAACTAAAATAAAAGCAGCTTGGAAAAAATTATAAAAATCTAAAATGAC
Organism: Candidatus Gastranaerophilales bacterium; assembly: GCA_910587175.1. Lineage (GTDB taxonomy): Bacteria > Cyanobacteriota > Vampirovibrionia > Gastranaerophilales > Gastranaerophilaceae > MGBC122484. The sequence goes on from CAJULH010000028.1 coordinate 23,242, forward strand.
TTTTATAGCAATGAAAATGCCGGTCTGAAAAGACCAAAAAAGCAGACCACACTTTAATACCGGAGTTTAAATAATGGGAATTTTTATAAGAACACTTGTTGTCACACTTCTTTTTTGTATTGGCTATTATGCCTGGATGTACTTTGCAAAAGAAGGTTACAGCCCTGAATTAAATATTTCAAAAGAGGCTAAAAACTTTGTTGTGCAGGAGCAAACTCCAAAAGAAAAAGAAAAGCCTGCCCAAAAGCCTGAAAACCAGCTTCAGGATGTAAAAATTGCCTTTCTTACAAATGAAGGTACTATAAAATTTGTAACAAGAAAAGCAAAGCATAAAACCCTCTACACTGCCCTTGGGCTTTTAATGAGAGGACCATCAGATGATGAAAAAGACCTCGGTGTCTTCACAGAAATTCCTTCAAATGCAAAATTAATTTCTGTTAAAAGAAATGAGGCTGAAAATTCAATAATAATAAACCTCACAAAGGAATTTGGCGAAGGTGGCGGCACACAGTCCATTCAAAACCGTATAGAGCAAATTGTGCGCACCGCAAATCTTTATGCAGAATCCATGCCTATATATCTTTACCTGGATGGCAAAAAAGCCCAATACCTTGGCGGCGAAGGGGTTTATATTGAACAGCCTATAAACCGCAGGTAATCCGGAAATCTTAAAAATGCTGCCTTTGCATTTAAATTTGTAAGGGAACAGCACTTCTGGCAGACAAAAACCTTTGCGCCCAAATTCACAGTGTTTGCAGGGCTTATTTAAAAACACTATTTATAATCATTGTGCTTATTTGTCACTTTTTAATCTTTTCTGCCGGCTTTATAATAAGCTTTATAATATTACGATACAAAAGGGTAACACCGTGCCTCTCCTGCACACGTTTTGTTAAGAAATCGGTAGGAAAGGAGGCGATACTATGCATTTGGGAATAATGTCTTTGACACTTTTTCTTATAGAAAAGTTCAAAAATAAAAGCCCAACACTAGAGATGTTGAGCATTTTCCTTAAATCATAGGGTGTTAAGTGAAGCCTCGAAGAAAACCCTCTTCTTTGGGGCTTCCCCCTATATCCTCATTATTTACCCATTATCCCCCTTTGTCAAGTGCTTATTCTGCCCTGTTATTTGCTGCCCCTCCCCCTGGATTTACAACACCCGGATGCCGGAGAATGTTTCAAAGTATACCTGTCTATGCTAAATTTACCTCCTTTTGCCAAAAATTCTCCGGTTTTGTGCAAAATGGGTCATCAGGGAGTGGTTTCAATATCTTTTCAAGTCTCAGTCTCTGCTCTCTGATGAATTCCACACATCCTGAATACTCCCCACCCGGGCAATAGCCATTCTTGCCTGCCCGCCTTAATATATAAATATATTCAGCAAATGTGTGTAATTAAAATTAAAAAAAGGAGGTATGGCTTTTTAAAAGCTAAAAGCAGCAAAGATACGCCTTTAAAATAGAAATTTTTCATTTTGTATCTTGCCTTATGTATTTTAAAAGCAATTTTGAACAAAACAAAGCTTGGTTTTGGTTTAGGATTTTAAGTTTCAGGATAAGAAATAAATTGCGAAAAATGTATTTTTTGTCCCCGTTAAAATTTTAACCTTTAAAACAACAAACTCTTTTTGTAGTGTATGTATGCCTTTTTTGGGTGTATTTGGGCAGTACTTGTTTATATTTTTTGCCAAAAAAGAGTCTTTTTTTACAAAGTTTCCCCAAAATATTTTATGGAATAATTTTCCATGACTTTTTCCATGCTTTTTGAAAGATGGATCGGGACTTTGTAATTTGGTGTGTAAATTTTTGTGTTTAATCATTTAGCCCTTTTATAAAAATTGGAAATTTGCCTCGCAGTATGAGCTTTGTGCGATAAATGACAATATTAAAATTTCTTTACAAACAGGATTTTTAGCAAACTTGAAATGTAAATAAAATATTGTTATATTATTGATAACGTTGTTTATAGTTGTTTTATCGAAAATAAAGGTTACAAGGTATTTAAATGAACGAAATTGTTTTATTGTGCGTAATCGCACTTTTCGCAATTTGTTATTTTTGCGAAAATGACGCCGTAAAACTCGGCGTAAAGCTTAAAAGAGCTTTTTCTCTTGTTGAAATGCTCATGGCTCTTTTGGTTGCATCGTTGCTGCTTGCAG
>CAJULH010000029.1:0-3818 GCA_910587175.1 Candidatus Gastranaerophilales bacterium
TTATTATTTTTTTTACTATTTATATACCTTTTCTATATAAACTTTTGCTTTTACATAATATACATTATAGTTACCAAACTAAAAGATATAAAAAAGGCATAAAAAGCTTGTATAATCGTTTTTAATAAAAAACCGTATATAAGAAAAATGTCTGTATCTTAAAAATGTTATAATGGTATTATCACATTTTTAATTTTAAAATATAAAAGTTGAACAAATTTTGAAATTTTCATATCTTGCAGTTAATTTTAATGATTTTAAAAGACAAAAAAATTAACAAATTACCTTGATTTTTTATCCAATGCTAAAATGTTGGATATGAATTTCAAATCTAAAAACCAGTATATATACAAATATGATGTTCTTGTAGTTGGTGGTGGTCCTGCGGGGGTTGCCTGTGCCTATACTGCATCGAAACTTGGGCTCAAAACCGTTCTTGTAGAAAAGAACAATTATCTTGGCGGACAAATAACAGGCGCACTTGTTGTGCCCATGATGCAAAGTGCCGGTGAAAATTTAAACACGGATTTTTTTGATACTCTCGTTAAATATTCAAAAAAATACAATGCGCAAATTACTTATTCTGATGGTAATGATGGTTGGTTTAACCCTGTGCTTTTAAAAATAGTTTTTGAAAAGATATTAAAAGATTCAGGTGTTGATATTTTGTATGAAGCTGAGCTTGAAAGTTTTGAAATATTAAATTCTGTTGTTTCTGAAACAACCCGACTGCAAAATGCGGAAGAAAAAAATGTAAATTTTGTGACGGTAAAGACCCGATTTGCCTCAAAAATATTATCGATACCTATCTATTCGAAATATTATGTAGACGCAACGGGCAATTCGAATTTTTGTGAATTTTTAAATTGTGAATTTATTGACGATGAAGATAAATTTCAACCGGATTCTCTTCGCTTTATTCTTTCAAATATTAATTTAGAAAAATTTGCCAAACAGATTTTAAAATTAGATAAAAACAGAAATGTTACAACTGCCTGTAAGCTCGATAAGGCAGTTCATTTATCAACAGCCTATACTTTTGATACTAATAAAATTTGGGGGCTTTCAGAAGTCTTTGAGAGAGCTCTCGTTGCTGGTGATTTGAAATCATCTGACACAGCATATTTTCAAGTGTTTACTATTGCAAATATGCCTGGTTCTCTTGCTTTTAATTGCCCAAGATTGCAAAACTATACGCCGGATGTGCCTTTTAGCTATTCTGATGCTCTTTGTGAAGCCAGAGAGAGTATTTTTAGATTATATAATTTTATGAAGAAATATTTTGATGGTTTTGATGATTCTTATATTTCGCAAATTGCAGATATGACCGGGGTTCGTGTTTCAAGACGCCCAAAAACCAAATATATCTATAAACTGGATGATATATTAAATGCAAAAGAGTTTAAAAACCCGGTATTGTATGCAGATTATCCTGTAGATATTCATTCAAATGATAAAAATTCTTCCACGCTAAAGGCTGTAAAAAAATATTGCCTTCCTGTGGAATGTTTAATTTCTATGGATTACGGGAATGTATTTCTTGCAGGGCGAAATGTCGGTGCTGAATTTGAGGCACAGGCTGCCTTAAGAATTCAAAGAAGCTGTCTTTCTATGGGCGAAGGACTGGCAAAATATTTAAAACAAATTTCAAACAACTAAATCATACGGATTGCCAAATTTTATGTAAAGTTTTGTAAAAATAATTTTACTCATGCTCAAAATAATATCAAATTTTTTTATTTATAATCTTTAATTTTAGTATCATATTTTGATTTTTTATACTAGTCATATATTTTAGGAGAAACTAATGGACACTAATTTTTTCATTAATCCGCAAGGAAATTCCAACAATTTAGTTAATAACAAAACAGGTAAAAAAGCTTCTTACATTGGCTCAAAAGATACTGGTCTGCAACAGGATACTGTTAACTTTACAGGTAAACATATAAAAAAGCAAGGCAACTGGAAATCTAACCTCCTTGCGCTTCTTGGCATTACGTCATTAGCAGGTAGTCTTACTGGCTGCAGCAGTGATAAGAAAGTTGCTACACCTTCTGATGCCACTCCATCCGATGCTACTATTGCTGAAACAACACCGGAAGTAACTCCGCAGCCGGATTTAGATGAAAAATTAAATATTGAGGATAGCTACCGCGCACCGGTGCCTGAATTTATCGAAGATTATGAAAGCATCCAGGAATTATACCTTCCAAAGGGCATAACTTATAAAACTGTAACATTCGCACCTACTAATATTCCCAAGGGTGTAATTCAAACCGTTGTTACTCCCGAAAATGACGATGAAGGCAATGCGCTTGAAGGTTCAACAATCAAGGCGTTAATAGATAAAGCATACAATATTGATGAAATTTGTGAAGAAAATGGCATTGAAAATACCGATGGTGTTTGGCATAATTTCATTCATGAGTACTTACAGTCAAACCCGGATTTGGCATCACATATTGCAGAATTAAATAATGTTGATGATATAAGTGAACTTACAGACGATGTTATTGCAGATACTGTTTTATATCCAGATGAAAACTTGCCAATGACTCTTCATGGTGTGATTGCTCCTACTGTTAAACTTCCTATAGCAACTTTTGGCGAGGCTGATGATATGGTAAATACAACTGTTGTTCAAAGACAGTATTCACCAGAATCTTCTACCGTACGCATTGATGCAAACGATGAAGCAGAAGATGGCAGCTCATTTAAAACTACAACTTCTGCAATTGTTGATAAATATGGTTTAACTAATGAAAACAATAAGGATTTCTATGATATTGTATTTGCTGTTGCAAATGATGAAGAAAATAAAGAATTAGTTGAAACATATCTTAGAAAACTAAATATCGCTACTGCGGTTGATGAAGTTGAATCCCCGGAAGATAACAAGAGAGTGCAGGCTCTTCTTGCAATGGATAAAATAGATGAACTTCATCTTCCTGATAATATTGTTATAAATGCTATTCAGTATGACAATGATAAAGAGTATAAATATGTTGCAGGTACTACTGTTTACCAACTTTCTGCAACCGCTCCGGAAGGTGGCGAAAATGTTCACTTTGTTGAATTGCCTGATGAAATCGACCCGGAAGCTGATGTTCAGCCAAATGATATTAGAACATTAAGAGATGTTTTGAAATACCACAGAGATGCGAGAACAGGCGCTGTTTTGGCTGAGGTTGTTCCATTCGAAGCTGGCATGAAAGATAATCTTACTGGTTTAAATACCGTTGCTGACGGGCTTTTTGAAAAGGCTGAAGACGGTAAAATGGTTACCGTAACTAAATTTGCTGATCAGTTTGCTTATGACCTTGGCAATGCAGATATGGCAAGTACCATTAAGAGTAATATGAAAATATATGCTGCACCGCAGTTAATTGACGATCAACTTCATATGTTTGGTGCATATGATATTGCTGACGAAAAAGTTACAGATTTTATCAATAAAGAACTTGAGAACGTTAAAAAAGATGGCAAAGTAAGCGACGAAGAAGCATTGGTTATGGTTCGTGATGCTGCTGTTGAAAAATTTGCCGAAGGTAGTATTGAAGATTTTCTTGAAGATTATACCAAATTAAACTTCAATAGGGCATTAAACATCAATCTATATGATGAAGATGGCGAATTGCGTTTTTCAAATCCTGATGGTTCACCTTTAAAATTTGTACTTCCTGATACTTATGTAACCATTGGTAGTGCAAGGGAAATTACTACAACTTCAACAATAAAGAGCGGAACCCCAGGTAAGAGTGGCACACCAAGCACTAGTGGTACTCCTTCAAACAGTAGTACACCAAGCAATTCAAGTA
>CAJULH010000029.1:3918-24707 GCA_910587175.1 Candidatus Gastranaerophilales bacterium
CTCCATCAAATTCAAGTACACCTTCAAACAGTAGTACACCTTCAAATAGCAGTACTCCATCAAATTCAAGTACACCTTCAAACAGTAGTACACCTTCAAATAGCAGTACACCAAGTTCAAGCAGCACTCCTTCTAGCTCTACTACACCAAGTGTAACGCAAAGTAAACCGGCACCAAGCTTTAATCCGACTCCTTCAGTAACCGAGCCAACGGATTCCGTAACTCCAAGTTCAAGCAGCACTCCAAGTACCGCTCCAAGTAGTACACCAAGCTATACTCCGCCAGCTCAGAGTGGATGCTTGCCTCCTCCGGATGCCGATAACGAACCTGCCGATGTAGAAAGAGCTGAAGTGGTTAATGACATAACTGCCGGCAGCGGTGGTGAACAATCTGGTGCTGGCAATGCTGGTCAAGGCGGTCAAACCGGTGGTCAACAAAGTGGTTCAACCGGTGTAGCTGGTTCAAGTGGAGCTACATCTCTGGGTGACGCTGAAGCTGGTAAAACACAACAACCTGCACAAGGTCAACCCAATGAAACCGGTAATAAGGTTCAGGATAGTACCTCAAATACTGAAGCAGCGGCAGCAGACTCTGAGACATCAAGAGGACAAGCCGTTCAGCAGCAGGCTCCTGAACAATCTGCACCTTCCGCAGGAGCAGGTGCAGCTTCAACAGGTAACATAGTTCAGGATAGTTCAGCAAACGCTGAAGCTGCCGCCAGTGACGAAGAAGAATCAAGGGGTGCAGCTCCCGCAGCAGCCATACTTGAAGAGGCACCTGCCGCTGCACCTGTAGTTGAAGCAACAAAAGAAGTTGCAGTTGAAGCACAACCTGTCGAAGTTGAAGCTCCTGCTGCAGAAGTGCAATCTGTTCAGGCTGAAACCCCAGCAGTAATAGAGGCTGAACCATCTGCTTTACCAGAAACATATAATACTGTAGTTGATGTTACAGCTGATGCAATTGCAGACAGTGTAGATGCTGAAGAATCAAGAGGCGAAAGTGAAGCACCCGCTGTTGAAGTCAGTGCAGATGGTGATATAATCATCAAAGAATAAATTAAAACATAATAAAACAAATTTAAACAGGGTATTTTAAAACGGATACCCTGTTTTTATGTTTATTTTAGTTCTTTTGTGTCAGTATGAATTAATTCTATCGGCTAATTTAACACTTTTTCTATTGTTCCACCGCCAAGTACAATATCTCCATCGTAAAAAACGACGGCTTGTCCAGGTGTAATTGCATTTTGCGGCTCTAAAAATTCTACTTTAATGCTATCGCTAAAAAGAGTTATTTCACATTCCGCTTTTTGCCCTGCCGAGCGTATTTTGGCTTCAGCATGTATTTTTGTAGGTGCCGGGTTTTTTTCATCAAAATATGTCCAAGAAATATCTTTTGCAAAAAGCACCTTTGAATAAGTATATTCTTTTTCTGCTACAATAACCTCGTTTGAGACGGAATTAAGTGCTATTACATAAAGCGGCGCTGAATAAGCAACTTTTAAGCCTTTTCTTTGTCCTATAGTGTAATTAAAAATGCCATTATGTGTACCTAAAATTCTCCCGTCGAGATGGACAATATTTCCTTTGCATTCTTTCGCTTCGATAATTTCAGTGTAACTGCCCTTATAGAAATCCTGGCTATCGTTTTTATCATGTACAATAAGTCCGTTTTCTTTTGCAAAGGCGCGTACCTCTTCCTTTTCAAGGTTCCCAAGCGGGAAAATAATATTTTTAAGTTTATCTTGGGTTAATTTATATAAAAAATAAGTTTGGTCTTTTTTGGGATTAACCCCTTGTTTTAGAAGATATTTTCCTGTTTTTTCGTCAAATTCTATTCTTGCATAGTGTCCGGTTGCAAATTTATCGAATTTAATGCCCATAAAGCTGGCTAGTGCCGGAAATGCACCAAATTTAATTTTCGGGTTACAAAGGACGCAGGGGTTTGGTGTACGTCCGTTTTTGTATTCGTTTTTAAATTTACTAAAAACAAGCTCGTCAAATATTTTGGCGCAGTCTATCAGATGAAAATCTATACCGATTTTTTTACATATTGCCCTTGCATCATTTATTTCTTTTTCTTTGTCGGCGCCATAGCAGGAATTTGCTATGGTCTTAATTTCACCATCATATACTTTCATCATGGCGCCTATGACATTGTACCCTGACTGCTTTAGTTTTAATGCGCACACAGCAGAATCAACTCCGCCCGAAATACCGACCAGAACCGTGGTACTTTGATTTTTTGACATATTCTCCCCGTTTTCCATAACAAAAATTTTATCATAAAAATTTGACACAACGCAGGGAGAAGGTATAGAATCTAAGAATGCTACCAGAGATTGATGAAGAAAATTTTAATAGTGTTGTTGATGAAATTCTGACAGATATTTCCGCTTGGCGAAAGAATATGATTCATTATATTAAGGAAGAAAATCCTGAATTAAATTCTGCTATAATTGAGCTTGCAAATAAAACCGATTTAGACCCAAAAGCTGTTGCTACCGGGGCGTATATGGCATATATTCTTGTTGAAAATGCTGCAAAAAAACAAGATGAGCTTTTAAATTTTGAAGAATAATTATTTGCTTTTTAGAGAAAATAGCAAAAATTGTTACATTTTATGAATATGACATAAAAGTCTGGCTGTTTTGATGTAAAATGTTTTTATGAGCACTGAAACAGAAAATTTGAATATTCAAAATGCAAAAGACGATATGCCTTTTATTGCAAAGATTTTAGAAAATATCAGAGAAGTTATTGCATATGACAAACAGCAAAAACAGCCTCTTATTTTAAGAATCAATGAGGCATTTATATTTAAAATTGCCCGAAAGGCAATTTTAGAAAAAAATTCCACATTTTTGATGTCCATTGCCGGTGAGTCTGCTTCAGGAAAAACAACTTTAGTTAAAAATACAGCAAAGGCTTGCATTAAAACCGATACAGATAATACTTATACTGTTATTTGCTGTGATGATTATTATAAAGATGCGTCTGCCGAGTTAACGCAGGCTGGAAGCTATGAAGAGCTTTTTAAAACAGGTTTTAGTTTTGATACACCCGATGCCATTGATCTCGGGCTTATGAAAGAGCATTTGGTAAGGCTTAAAAACGGTGAGACTGTTTATTCACCGCTTTATGATTTTGTAACATGTGAAAGCAAAAAGGATAGTGTTATTAAAAAGCCTGCAAAAATCATTTTAAATGAAGGATTATACGTTTTAAATGAATGCATGCGCGACATTGTGGATGTAAAGATTTATGTTTATACCCCATTTGAAATAATTAAAGAACGTTGGTATGCACGTGCAGTTACCCGTGGCAAAATTGGTAAAGCTGCCGATATGCAGTTCCATGATGTAAATCAGACAGCATTCAGATATATTCGCCCTACTATGGAAATTGCCGATATCGTTATTAACGGTCTTACAACGCAGAAATATATTGAAGAAATTGCTCTAATGTTTATTGATGCCATTGTTAAGGTTTTAAGAACAAGATAACCCTTGTATTTATTTTTACAATAGTATATTTGTTTATAAAATTATCTGTTTTAGTGTGCTTGTAAGTATAATTTGAATAAATTTTATCAATACATATCTTTTAGGTGTATTTTGTATTGCAAATTTAAGAAGTTAAAGTTAAAAAGACTTGACAATAAGCCTTGCTCTTAATAAGATAGTAAAGTCCGTTGGGGCGTCGCCAAGTGGTAAGGCACCTGGTTTTGGTCCAGGCATTCCGGAGGTTCGAATCCTTCCGCCCCAGCCATTTTAACAAAATATAATTCATTGGCGGTTTGACCGTCTTTTTTTATTTATTATTTTTGCGTTATTTTTTCGGGAAGTTCAATATCTTTTTTGAGCTCATCTATGAATTCCTGTCTGTATAGATACCCCAAATGTCCTCCATTACTGATTAAAACGGTATTTTTACCTGTATATTCTTTTAGCTTTCTCAGCTGACCTTTGTTTGCAAAATAATCATCAATTGTATGGTAAATTTTATAATTTGAATTATTTTTCAGGTATCTGGAAATTGAGTGTAGGCTTGCTTCATAGGCTAGATTATCTACAGTTTTATTCTTATCTGTAATTAGGTATTTTTGAGCATAGTCATTAAAGCTCATATTATTTATGCTTTCATAAAGGGCTGCTTTATCTGTCTTTTTGTCATTTTCTATAGTGTAAATTAAATCAGAAAGTTTTTGTCTCAATATAAAACCGGTAATCAGTTTGCCTTCATAGTCCGAGAAGGGTAGACTTTCAAGTTTAAAATCAGGTTCATCTTTTTGCTCGACAAGTTTTAGTATTTTTGCAGCTGTCACAGCGGTTTTGTGTTTTAGATTTGATGGATTTTTATTCCAACTGTCATTGTTTTTATCAAGCTCTTTAAGGGCAAACATAAGTTCAACCGGCGGGTTTATTGATATGTATTTATTGATTCCCAATGTGTTTTCTTTATTTTCTTTATCGGCTACAAATAGTGTCGTCACTGCGCCAAAAGATGTGCCTAAAAGAACCTTTTTGGAAAATTTTGTTTCGTATTTATTTTCAAGGGTATCAATTATCTTTCCGGTAGCAATTTTTAGTTTATCAGCATCTCTTGAGGGAAGACCAGGTCTATAGTCTTTTGGCATGCTTTTTATGAATTCCCAATGGAAATGGCTGCCCTGAATAATAACCGAGTATCCTGCGTCGTAAAATAATTTTGCAAGCACAACAGAATGGTGGGACATTATTCCTTCGCCTATTGAGGGATATAAAATAGCTACAGGTGATGATTTATCTTTTTGCATAATATATCTGTATTTGTATTTTTCTCTGTCCGGAGTAAGTTCAATAGTGCCGGTCTTTATCCTTTTTGAAAAGCTTCTGTTCCATATGGATAGTTCGCTCCATATTGATTCATCAATCCCTGGCAGGTCAAATAGTGCTGTTCTCATTGAATCTACAACTGGGGTTTGCGGATTAAAATTTTTCAGAATGATATCCGGTTTTAGCTCTTCAAGTGTGCTTTGAATTGCCTCTTTTAGGGTGTCATCCGTATATGCTCCACCCTTTAAAACCTCGTTTGTGGCAATTTTGTCGGTTTCTTCTTCCATTTTTTTCTCCGCATCGGGCTCACCACTTATCTTTAGCAATTCTCTATCATTGTGTTCATCAAGTTTTTTTGCCTCAGTTGAAGTTTCAATCTGTATTTCTTCGGGGATTTTCAAAACCTCCCCTTCGCCTATCAATCCTGCAGCTGCATTTGCAGATGCCATAAGATTTTCGCCGCTATCCACAGTTACTTCTTCAATTATTTTTGATTCAATATCAAGAATTTCTTTTCTGTCAAGATTAGAATTTTTAATATAGTTTTCCATTCCGTATAATTTTCTTGCAATATCATACGGATCAGCATATGTGCGTTCCATATAAATACTTAATGGCTGCATAAAAGATGTTCTGTTTATAAGCAGCCCCATTTTTACGAGTGCTGCCACAGGGCTTGCAACATATGTTGTGGGATCTAATCCGGTTTCTATTAGTCTTCCAGCCAGTGCACGCGGCGTTGTGGCGTTAATTATTGGTAAAACAAGAAACGGACCTCTTTTTACCTTGCACTTACAAAGAGCCTGCTCAATATCTTCTTCCATAGGTTCAATCTTAAAAAGTTTTTTTGCTGGGTCATACATACCACCTAGCCCTATGGTCGAATTGGCAAGAAATCTTACAGTTTCATTTTTTGCTGCTTTAAAATCCCTCTGTAAAAGACTGCTTACAAGTCTTTTGGGGTATTCAATATTATGATATGCACTTTGAATCCTATCCATTCCGTACTTTGGCATTATAGAAGCCCAGACAACATGTATGGGACGAAGTGCATACTTGTTTAATTTTGCATTAAAATTAAACATTTTGCGGTTGAATTTTTCAAATTTGTCTTTGCCTATATATTCTTTGCAATAATCTGGATAGCGACAACCTTGTGTTTCAGTTTCTGCACAAAGTGCCGGTATTTCTATAAAGCCCGGAGATACAAATTGAATAACACAGCATGCCAAGACGGCAGTAATAATTTTCTTTTTAAACATATTTTAAACCTAAAACTTGCGGTAAATTCTCATTAATAATTTAATGTCCGCAAATGAGCATTAACATCGCTCAATAGATTAAATAATGTTGTTAGTATTTTTGAATAATAAAAAGACATAATTGTTATTATTCAAGATTTATGATTAGTTTATTCTTTAATGTTTTGCAAATAACTTTAAACCTGCTATCGCAAAAATCATTAATATAATGCATGCTGTTTGAGGAATAGTAAGTTTTTCATGAAATAATAAAATTCCCAATAAAGTTACTCCGACTATTCCAAATCCAACCCACATGACATACGCCACACCTAAAGGCAAATACTTAAGAGCTAAGGCTAAAAATACTGCGCTTAAAATATAAGTTATAGCAGTAATTATAGATGGCAACATTACCGTAAAACCATTTGAATATTTCATTCCAATTGCCCATGCTATCTCAAAAATTCCTGCCAACAATAGCAACAGCCATTTCATAATTTAACTCCTGTTTTGGATAAATTAATTTATTTGGGTGCCAAAAAAGCAAAAATGTCGATAGGGGGAGTCGAACCCCCATGAGTCTCCTCACATGAACCTGAATCATGCGCGTCTACCAATTTCGCCATATCGACAAAATATAAATACTCTTTGGCAAAAATCTTATCACAAACAGAATATTTTTTATATTTTAATTTTTACGATTACTTTTTTTACCTTTTGCGTTTTATTAGACGCATTTAAAGAGGGTTTGTGAGCATCTTTTGGAGCAAAGAAGGTAAAATATCCTTCAGGAACTGTAACTGTCGATGACGGGCATTCTCCAAAGGCTACATCTTTTTCTTTATCATATTCTTTTGTGATTTTTAAATTTTCGAGACTGCCAAAGCCCATATTTTCAACTCCGGAAATTACATACTGAATATCATAATAGTCTCTGTGAACCTCAAACTCTGCATCTTCAGGGTTTTTAGTATCATATTCCTGCAAATTTGCAAAAATATCTTCGTTGTACTCATATCTACCGGGTTTTAAATTTTTCCAGTTTGTTGATTTTATAAACAAAAAAGCTTCTTTAATTTTTTTTGAGAGTGGATAGTATAGTTCAGCATTTTCGAGCATATCAAAAATCATAATTTCTCCTTAAAAAAGTTTGGTTTTTTCTTTCAAAAAGGCGTCCGTAGAACAGACGCCCCATATGAATAAATATATTCCGAAGTTTATTTTTCTTCATTCCAAGAGTACATTTTTCTCAATTCTTTGCCTACCTTTTCAAGTTCATGTTCAGCTTTAATGCGCCTTGTTGCGATAAAGTGGGCACGACCGTTTTTGTTTTCTGCAATCCACTTGCTTGCAAATGTACCATCCTGAATTTCTGAAAGAATTTTCTTCATTTCTTTTTTAGTTTCTTCTGTAACCAAGCGTTTTCCGGTCTCATAGTCGCCAAATTCGGCAGTGTCTGAAATTGAATAGCGCATTTTTGAAAAACCGCCTTGGTAAATAAGGTCTACAATCAATTTCATTTCGTGGATACATTCAAAATAAGCATTTTCAGGAGAATATCCGGCTTCTACAAGAGTTTCAAAACCAGCCTGCATCAAGGCTGTAACGCCGCCGCAAAGAACTGCCTGTTCGCCAAAAAGGTCAGTTTCTGTTTCTACTCTGAATGTTGTTTCTATAACGCCTGCTCTGGCTCCACCAATGCCTGCTGCGTATGCCAAACCGGTTTGCAGCGCTTTGCCTGTAGCATTTTGATGTACTGCAACTAAGCAAGGAACGCCTTTTCCTTCAACATATTCACTTCTAACAGTGTGTCCCGGACCCTTTGGAGCTATCATAATAACATCAACATTGGCAGGAGGGATAATTTGTGCAAAGTGAATATTGAAACCATGTGCAAATGCAAGAGTCTTTCCTGCAGTTAAATACGGTGCAATTTCGTTTTTATAAATATCAGCCTGCTTTTCATCAGGAAGTAAAATCATAATTAAATCTGCCATTTTAGAGGCTTCAGCAACGGTTGCCACTTTTAAACCTGCATCTTCAGCTTTTTTCCAGGATTTTGAACCATTATAAAGACCTACAACTACATTAATTCCACTTTCGTGTAAATTTAGCGCATGAGCATGTCCCTGGCTTCCATAACCTATGATAGCAACTGTTTTACCTTTTAATAAGTCTAAATTACAATCTTCGGCATAATAGATTTTTGTCATAATTTCCCCTCCAAAATATCTCGTTTGTACCTTAAGTTTAATCTCATTATGATGAAACGTCAACTCTTATTTTTTGGGTATAATAATGTAAAATACGGAAAAATTTGAGGTGCATTATGACAAAAATAGAAGATTTCAGGGTACTGTTTAACACTATTACCGTATATTCAAATCTTTTAGAAGATGTTGTTATTGATAATTTCAGATATATTTTGGATTTAGCCGTAAAGGAGGAAAGCATTGATGAAGTTATCTGTGCCTGGTCTGATATGGTGAATTGTCTTTATAATGAAGAATATAATGCTGACTGGAGAAAATATATAAATAATTTAATTCTTTTTGATAATAATTATTTCACCCTTGAATGTGCAAAAGGCAAGTACCATGATTTAAATCCCAATATTAAAACTGCTGCTTTAAATGATTTAAATATTCTTATTGAACTTTCGGATATTAAATGTTCGGATTTTAAGGATTTATTGTATTTTAAATTTCCATATGATAAGGATATTATTGATTCTTTGGCATCGTTTGATACAGCTTCAAAAAGACTTTCTGCAGATGAAGTTGCGGAATATTATGCATCAAACGGAGTAGGGATTTTTGCAAAATTTAAAGCATTTAAGTTTGATTCAAAAAATGAAATAGTTCCCGTTTATAACCCGGATAACGTTAAACTTAAAGATTTAAAGCATTATGAGAGAGAACAAAATATAGTTGTAGAAAATACGCTTGGATTCTTAAAAGGAAAACCATATAATAATGTGCTTTTGTATGGTGACAGGGGAACTGGAAAATCCAGTACCATAAAAGCTATATTGAATGAATATTACAAAGATGGACTTCGTGTAATACAAGTATACAAAGAGAACCTGGCGCATTTGGATATTTTGATGAAAATGATTTCAAATATTCCGCTAAAATTTATAATTTTCATTGATGATTTAACATTTAATGATAATGATGGCAATTTTGGCGCCCTGAAAGCTGTTTTAGAAGGTTCTCTTGCAAAACAGCCTGATAATATGACAATTTACGCCACAACAAACCGTAGACACCTTGTAAAAGAAAACTTTTCTGCAAGAGAAGGGGACGAAATACACCTTGCAGACACCATAGATGAAACAGTTTCTTTGTCTGACCGTTTTGGCATCACTGTAACTTATACCCTGCCAAACAAGGATAAATTTATAGATATTGTGAAAGAAATTAAAAATGACAGAGGTATTGAAATTTCAGATGACGAGCTGATTCTTGGAGCGGAAAGATTTGCACTTTCAAAAGGAAACAGAAGCCCGAGGCTTGCAAAACAGTATATAGACTATCTGCAGGCAAGACTTGAATTGAACTTGGAACTTAAATAATAATTATGCTGTTTTGATTTTATTCATGTTTTTGATAAAATAAATCTTATAAGACAATTAATTTAGGAGTTTATATCTATGAGTCCCGAAATGTTGGCACTTCTGGAAGAAGGCTTTACCGTTTTAGCAATAGGCTTTTCAACTGTTTTTGTATTTCTGGTAATTTTAATCATATCTATGAATATTCAGACAGTTGTTATCAGATATTTAAACAAAGTTTTTCCTGTTGCTGTTGCCGAAACTGCTTCACCGAAGGCAATCAAATCTTCTGATGACGCAGAAATTGCTATTGCAATAGCATGCGCCACCTTGAAACAAAATCATGGCTAGTTTTTAAGAAATTAAAATACATACAAAAGTCAGTTGTAACTATTTTTGCAACTGACTTTTGTAATTCTGAATTTTTAATTTTACATTTTCTATCACTGGATTCCAATCTCCTTCTTTTTCCTGTTTAAAAATTTCCACACTATCATACCAGGGTGTTGTTTTTGTATCATTAAACCAACGCCAGTCAGCAGAATATGGTAAAAGAAGAAAAGTTTTTTTACCAAGTGCACCGGAAAGATGCAAAACGGAAGAATCAACAGAAATTACAATATCCATTTTATCTATAATTGCAGCAGTATCTGAAAAATTCTTTATTTCGCCGGATAAATCTACTATATTGTGTCCCTTGAAATCTTCCTTAAATATTCCTTCGGGTTGCAGCGAATAAAAATTTGCATCTAAATCAAAAAGTGGTATTAAATATTTAAACGGAACTTTTCTGTTTCTTAAAGTTCTTTTATTGTTTGTATTTCCGGCAAAAAATACCCCTATATTTATTTTTGATTCATTGAATCTTTTTTGCCATTTTTCGGTATATTCAGGCAATGATAAAAGATATCTGTCGGCAGATGGAATATGGTCAAAATCAAGATTATATATGAGCGGTAATTCCATTAGTATAGTGCCTGCATTATAACTAATACCATTGCACTCACCCATTTTCAACACGGTAAAATTTGGAAAATTATAGGCATAGAGTTCAAATAATGCTTCAGGCACAATTAATATCACTTTTTTAAATTTTGATGCGTCCACAAAGTCGAGATATCTTGTAAACATAATAATATCCCCGTAGCCTTCAGTGGCACAAACAACAAGGGTCTTATTTGTGTCCATGCTCCCATTCCACCAAGGCTCCATATCTTTTTTATATTTTGCCCTTGTGTATTCTATATACGGTATGTACCCGCTAAAATCTTTTTGTATAAGCTTAAGTAAACCATATGCCTGATTGTATTTTGTAAAATCCTGGTTGATTTTTTTAGCTTTTAGAAGCATTTCCAGGGATTCTTTATATTTTCTTTTACGCTTAAGAAGTATAGACAGATTATAATAAGCATCGAAATTTGGTTTTATACTAATAGACTTCTCATAGGCAATTTCTGCATTTTCAAAGTCATTTAGAAATTCATAAGATAGACCAAGATTATTTTGGGCAATAAAATCCTCCGGGCTGATTTCTAAAATTTTTTTGTAATAATCTTTTGAAATATCGTATTCTTCAACCTCAAATGCTAAAGCTGCAATTTCTCTCAGTTTGTATATATTGTTATTATGTAATCCGGGAGATTTTAAATATTTCAGGCAATCTTTTTCTAAATTGAGTTTCTTTGCGCAAATTAGCATTGTATCATAAAGAGTTTCATCAGAATTTGCATTAATTACATTTTTTAAATGCTCAAAGGCGGCGGAATAATTTTGCATTTTATAACAACAAAGCGCAAAATCGGTTTCAATTGGAACGGAATTTTCCAAATCAAAAGCAGTCTTAAGCGATATTAATGCATTTTCAAAATCGCCCTTCTGGATAAGCATAGCACCAAGAAGATGATGCGCTTTTGCTTCCTTTGGATTGCGTATTAAATACAGCTTATAATACTCTTCCGCTCTTGTAAAATCACCCTCTTTGTGACATTCTATAGCTTTTTTGATTACTTCCATATCCAGATATTCTAACATATTAAATAAATTTGGCATAACAGGTAACGTGAATAACAATTTCAGCCGCCAAATTTATCAAGCCAGTTTTTGACTGAAATTTTAAATTGCAAAATATGAAATGCTAAAAGACTTTAAGTACAAAAAATTTGCGCTAGCCGCGATTCGAACGCGGGACCTATCCCTTAAAAGGGGAGTGCTCTACCTGCTGAGCTACTAGCGCAAATTTAAAATTTATTATAATTTTATGAATCTTCTGTTTCAAAGAGCAAAAGACACTCTATATAAGTGCTTGCTTCGACAATATATACAATATCAAGAACATAATCTGCCGTCAACAGATTTTTTAAAATTATTCAAAAGGGTAATTTATTTGCAAAAGCTTTTAAAATAGCCTTTAAATATGCGAAAATATAAAACTCTAACGCTTTTAATAACTTTATTTCTATCAATAAATTGCGCATGTGCATCAAATTTATGCTCCGCAAACTGTGCCTTTAATGTTTTTTTTAAAGAAAATTATCAAAAACTAATAAGTTATTTAAATCCTGACTGTGAGCAGCAGCGCCTGTTTGATATTTTATTCAATGCTTATTCTATAAAATTTGAAGGTTTGGATTACGAGTATGCAGAAAACTGCAAAAAATTAAAAGAGGACACCAATTCAGATGAAATAAGCAGACATTGTATCAATGAACAAAAAAAATATCTAAAAAATCTGGCTGAGATAGCAGAAGAAGAATACGACAGTTTTTTGGATGATTTAAGCTTTGAATTGTGTGGATGCGAAAACAGTGAACATAAAATTATAAAAAAGAATAAGAAAAAATACAGAAAAAATCTTAAAAAATATATTGCAAAAAATTGCAAGTAAAAAACACACCACGGAAATACATTGGTGTGTTTTTTAAATAACAATTCGTTCAAAATTAATTTGCTATTTTAAATTTAAAATAAGTTCATTGATTTTAGCCTCAGAAAGCTTTATTTCGGCAATTCTTGTCTTTGTGGCTTCAACTACATCTTTTGGTGCAGATGAAACAAACTTCGGATTGTTAATACGTCCTTCAAGAGATTTCATTTCGTTTTCAAGTTTTTGGAGTTTTTTATTTTGTCGTGAAATTTCCTCTTCAATATCAATAACACCTTTAAGAGGAACTATTATTTTTGAATTTCCTACTACAATACTAGCTGATTGTTTATCAGCATCATCCGCAGATTTAAATTCAACATTATCAATCTTTGCAAGACGTTTTAAATAGGGTATTACATCCTCAAAAAGCTTTTCACCACCATCTATTTGTATATTAATTTTGGCTCCCGGTATTATATTAAATTCGCTTCGTATGTTTCTTAATGCGCGGATAGCCTCAAACAGCGTTTCCATTTGATTTTTTGACTCGCTAAATTTAAATTTGTCTGAAAATTTTGGAAATTCTGAAAGCATGATGGCTTTTTTATCTTTATTTTGCGGTATTAATTGCCAGATTTTCTCTGTAATATGTGGCATTAAAGGATGTAAAAGTCTTAATGTCATATCAAGAACATAAACAAGAACAGCCTCGTTTTTCTCGATTTTAGAAAGCTCTACATACCAATCACAGTACGAATTCCAGAAGAAATCATATAAAATTGATGCAACCTCACCTATTCTGTAATTTTGAATATTTTCATTTACAAGTTTTATGGTTTCATTTAATTCATTCAAAATCCATTTGTCTGCCGCCGAAAATTTTTCGGGGTCTAATTTAAATTCATCATTATTTTTGGTTAAATTCATTAGAACAAATCGGGAAGCATTCCAGATTTTATTTGCAAAATTTCTTCCATATTCAAATCTTTCATCTGAAAGCTTTATATCCTGCCCGCCATATGTACAAAGACTTGCAAGAGTAAATCTTAATGCATCGCAGCCATATTTTTCTATAATTTCAACAGGGTCAATAGTATTACCCTTTGATTTAGACATTTTTTGACCATTTTCATCCCTAATGAGCCCGTGGATATACACGGTAGAAAATGGTGCCTTTCCTGTGAATTCAAGCCCCATCGTAATCATTCTGGCTACCCAGAAGAATATAATGTCAAAGCCCGTTACAAGAGTTGTTGTCGGGTAGAATTTTTTATAATCAGCACTTTCAGTATCCGGCCAACCCATTGTGGAAAATGGCCATAATCCACTTGAAAACCAGGTATCAAGCACATCTGTATCCTGAGTATAATTTTCGGGGTCGGGGTTTTCCAAGGCAACAACCATTTCACCTGTTTTATTATGATAATAGGCAGGAATTTGATGCCCCCACCAAAGTTGTCTTGAAATACACCAGTCGCGGATGTTTTCCATCCACATCAGATAGTTTTTCTCCCATCTCTTTGGAACAAATTCTATTCTGCCGTCTTTTACCGCTTCAATGGCAGGTTTTGCAAGAGGCTCCATTTTTACAAACCATTGTTCGGACAAAAGAGGCTCAATTGTTGTATTACACCTTTGACATTTGCCGACATTGTGTTCGTGGTCGGTGATTTTTACAAGAACTTCCTGGAGTTTTAACATTTCAACTGTGCGTTTTCTTGCTTCATATCTGTCTTTTCCATGGAGTTCTTCCGGCACTTCTCCGCGGGCAATCATTTTACCTTCTTCGTCAATCACTTTTATTGAAGGTAATTTATGACGTCTGCCTACTTCAAAATCATTGGGATCATGCGCCGGGGTAATTTTTAAGGCTCCAGTACCAAAAGTTTTGTCAACATATTCATCTGCAATAATAGGTATTTCTCTGCCGGTTAGCGGAATTATACATTTCTTTCCTATTAAATCTTTATATTTGTAATCGTTTGGATTAACAGCAACTGCAACATCGCCGAACATAGTTTCGGGACGCGTTGTAGCAATAACTATGGCACCCATTTCGTCTTTAAGCGGGTAAGAAATTTCCCATAAATGACCGGCTTCTGTTTCGTATTCAGTTTCAATATCAGAAATTGCGCTTTGACATCTGGGGCACCAATTTACGATATATGAGCCCTTATAAATCAGACCTTTGTTATACAAATCCACAAAAACTTTTTTTACAGCCTTGGAACAGCCTTCATCAAGGGTAAAGCGCTTTCTGGATAAATCAAAGCTGGCACCTAAAAGCTTACATTGTTCAAGAATTCTGTCTTTATGTTGATTTGCCCAATCCCAGGTTACTTCAAGAAATTTCTCCCTGCCAAGGTCGTGGCGGGTTTTACCCTCTTTTGCAAGTTGTTTTTCAACAACATTCTGGGTTGCAATTCCCGCATGGTCGCATCCGGGCATCCAGAGTACTTCTTTTTGACACATCCTGTTATATCTTACAAGGATATCTTGCAAAGTCTCATCAAGTGCATGACCCATATGTAAAATTCCTGTCACATTCGGAGGCGGTATAACAATCGAATACGCAGGCTTGCAGGATGTATTATCTGCACGGAAGAAAGAATTATCCTCCCAAAATTTATACATTTCATTTTCGCATTCTCTTGCTTCATATGTTGTAGAAAGGTTTTGAATATCAGAGTTAGCCATAAATATCCTCATTGATGCTGTTTAATAATTACAAAATATAAAATACCATAAAAGTATTAGCCTATAAAGTATTATCCATGGAGTGTATTATTTTTTGATAAAAATTTTACTACTCTTTTAGGTATGAAAAGATGGGTAATTACAGCTTTTTTAAGTATAATATTATGCCTTTTGAATTTAACGGCATATGCCCATAAACATATAACTGAAACTGATGATTTAAATTTTTCACTTGATGCCTATTGTAAAGACTGTAAAGACACTAAAGCAGATGTTGATACAGAGATTATAGAGCATTTCAAAGAAGAACCGGTTTTTGTAAGTCTTGATGAGTGTATAGGCATTGCACTTTTAAATAATTTCAATATTAAGATTGCAAATGCTGATTATGTAAGTGCAAAATGGGATTATAGAAATGCATTGGCGCAATTTTTACCGGAAGTGAATTTTGAAGGCTACAGCATATATTACAAAGGTCAGGTTCTTGTAGGTGGAGTAGTGCCAGACCATGTAGAGGAACTGGCGCTTTCAGGCACATTGCGCGTAACACATGATTTAACACAGGGCGGTGCACAGATTTTTGAAGCAAAAGCGAAAAAGCTCACTGCCAGGGCAAATTTAAATAATCTGGACTATACAAAAGACATGGCGATTCTGGAAACAGCAAAAGATTATTATGAATTATTAAGAGCAAAAATAAGTATCGAAATACATCTGAAGAATTTGTACGAAAGAACAGCACAGCTGAAGCTGACACAAACACTTATGGAGGCGGGACTTGGAACCAGATTTGACGTAGTCCGTTCCAAAGGCGAGCAGGCACTTGCAGAACAGAATTTCATGGCGGCATTAAATAATTTCAGAACAGCCCAGGCAAAATTGGCAAATATTATGGGGATAGAAGTAAATACCCATCTTTTTCCGATTGAAATAGAGGTAAATCCATTTATTCTTGTGGATGAAAAACTTTCTACAGAGGAGCTTTTCAAAATAGCGGAATTTTCAAGAGATGATGTAAAATCGCTCGAAGCACAAATAAAATCATTAAAGCAGGAAAAAAATAAAATATATACCGAATTTGTACCAAAGCCAAGAATACTTTATCAAGGACAGTTTCAGGGTACAGCAAGGGTGGGTGTCTACCCAAACAATGTAGTTGGGGCGTATTTAGATGTTCCTGTAGGTTCAAGACTTGGCGCCGGAACAATTACAAAGGCAAAAAGCATGCAGGCGCAGATAGATAGCGCTTCATATAATCTTGAGCAGCTATTAAGAAATATCAAAGAAAATATAATTTCTAATTATTACAGGGCGCAAATTTTAAAAGAAAGAATAGAAATAGCAAGAAGACAAGTTGAATACGCTTCAGATAGTGTGCGCCTGGCTGAGTTGAGACTGGATGCCGGTGAAGGAATATTAATTGACGTTATTCAGGCGCAAACAATAAAGAATAATGCCAGAATTGAGTTATTAAGTACAATTGTTGACTACAATATCAATCAAATCCAGCTTTTATATGACAACGGCACAATTTCTTATGAAAATATTGTCAAAAATTATAATCCTTAATAAATATGCAATATAAA
This sequence comes from Candidatus Gastranaerophilales bacterium, assembly GCA_910587175.1. Taxonomy (GTDB): domain Bacteria; phylum Cyanobacteriota; class Vampirovibrionia; order Gastranaerophilales; family Gastranaerophilaceae; genus MGBC122484. The sequence continues at coordinate 20,681 of CAJULH010000029.1, forward strand.
TTTTAAGTTTTAATGCCAGCAAAAGCTCCTGTTTTCAAAGCTTTTCAAAAAATTGCCATAATTTTTGTAAAGTTTTGTAAAATATATCAACAATATTGAAATCGTATATACTCAAATGTTTTTATTAATATGTAAGTAATCCAGAAGTGAAAGGATATTAAAATGGCTTTAATTGACACTATTCAAACCCAGTATGTAACCCTTGCAACACAATACGGCAACGGACAAGCTGAAGGTTATAACGGATATACTGTAAACGGTAATGAAGTTTTATTCCAAGAAGCTAACGGCGGCGAAGGTTTCACTGTTAACATTGATGAATTACAGTTAAGCGAAGCAGAAATGGCAGAACTAAAAGCTGCACAAGCTACCAAAGAAACAACAGCTGCTAAAGAAACTGAAGAAACCGGAAGTACAGCAGAAATAGAAGAAAGAATTGCAAACCTGGAAGCAGAAAAAGAAGCTAAAATGGCTGATATGGAAGCAATCGAAGCACAAATTCAGGAACTTGCTGAAGATATTGAAGAAAAAATTGCAACTGCAGCAAAAGTTCAGGAAGCTAAAGTTGAAGAACACAAAGAAGAAGTTCAAAAAGCCATTGAAAACAACGTTGCACAATATATCTCAGATAAAAAAGCCGGTAAACAGGTTACACAAGATGACTTACAGTCTAATATCAACGCATCACTTGCCGGTCTTGGAGGTATTGCTGATGTAGTATCTAACTTGTTTGTTGCAAACAGCGAACTCAATGTATTAGATACCCAGCTTGGACTATTGAGCGATATGGCTAATGATATTTCATCTATCGATACACAAATTGCAACAGAAAACACTAATCTTGAAGCTGCTAAAGCAGCTGAAGAAGCCGCAAAATCAGAATCAAGATGCTGCGACCCTATTGGTTTCACCGATGCTGAAGGAAATACCTTTGACTTTGTAGTTATGGATGAAGATGGCTTCAATACAACTTCAGATTTCCTTGGTGCAGAGGGACAATGGGATGCAATGAAAGCTCTCGATACTACAGGCGCTGAAGATGGCGGTGCTGACGGTAAGGTTACTATTGATGAATTAAGAACCGCAGGCATTGGTCTTGTAATGAACGGCAAAGATGGCAATAAAGAGATTATGGATGCTGATAAAATTGCTGAAATGTTTGGCGATGACTTTACAATCGACCTGAATTCATACAATAACGGTGGCGAACACGATGCAGTAAGCGCTGGCGACCATGATGGTGACGGTGTAGCTGACCAGAATTTACTTGGTACGTTCACAGTATCCGGCAGCAAAAACCTGGGCGCTGACAACACAGCAAAAGGATATAACACACTTGATGACCAAGATTGGCTAACTGAAAATTACGGACTTGAAGCTGACGTTCTTGATGAAAATGGCGAAGTTGCAGCAACTGCTCAAGAAGTTGGCGAAGAAACAAGCGATGAATTAGCAACTCATATGGAATTTATCGAACAATACAAAGAAAAAGCTGAACAATTAAGAACAGATTTAGAAAACCAATGGGCATTATATAACCTTGATACAGAACTTCTCGAATTAATTGATAATTCAGCAGCTCAAGTAGCTGAAGCAGAAACTGCAGAAGTAGATGCAGAAATCGAAGCCGAACAGCAGGGAGAAGTTGCTGAAACTGAAGAAGTTCCTGAAAACAATGAAGGCGACGACGAAGACCCTGAAGCCCTTAAAAAAGAACCAGAAGAAGTATAATTTAAAAAAGAGATGGAATAAAAAACAAAAACGCCCTAACAAAGGGCGTTTTTGAGTAATCATATAAATTGTGATATACTAAAGAAATATAGTTTGGTTTAGGATTATTATGAAAAAAATATTACTTTTACTACTTTGTGCCGTATTTTCTGCCTTTATACCTGTATTTAGTGCCGATGCATCGTTAGATGAGATGATAGGGCAGATGATAATACTTGGTTTTAATGGTAATAGAGATTCTTCGCGCGGTTTTAAAGACATCATTAAAGATTTAAACGATGGAAAAATTTCCGGTGTTATATTTTTTGAAGATAATATTAAAAATCCTGAAAACCTGTATGAAATGACAGAAAAAATATATAAAACGAGAATGCAGACACGCCCATTTATTGCAGTAGATATGGAGGGCGGATATATTCAAAGATTAAACTCCCAAAATGGTTTTACGGATTTTCCTTCAGCTCTTGAAATTGCAAAAGAAAATAATTCCAAAAAGGCTGGAGAAGTTTACTCAAATATGGCAGATGTGCTCTCGTCTAAACTATTTAATTTAAATTTTGCACCATGTGTAGATTTAGATATAAATGAAAATTCTATATTGCATCAAAAACAAAGAAGTTATTCCGGTGATCCTGCCAAAGTAAGTATTTTTGCAGATGAATTTATTAAGGCACATTATGATAAAAATATAATCACCACACTTAAGCATTTTCCTGGTCATGGCAGTGTTTCAGGTGATACTCATTTAAATTTTACTGATGCAACAGAGACTTACAAAGATATTGAACTTACACCTTATGAAGATTTAATGTTTAAGAATGATTTGCAGATGGTTATGGTTTCTCATATTTTCAACAAAAATCTGGATGAAATCTACCCTGCATCGCTTTCGTATGATACCGTAAGCGGTCTTTTAAGGCGTGAAATGGGGTACAAAGGTGTGGTTATCACAGATGACCTTGATATGGGCGCCATCAGGCAAAATTTTGACCTTGAAGAAACTGTGATTCAGGCGATAAATGCCGGAAATGATATTCTTCTTTTTTCAAACAGAAAACATCATAATCCAAATTTAGCAGATGATATAAACAAAATCATAAAAAATGCAATTTTAGAAGGGCTGATTGAGCCTTCAAGAATTCAACAATCGTATGAGAGAATTATAAAATTAAAACAAACTCTGGTTACCAGCGAAAAGAAATAAATTTTTGTTGCGTATTTATAAATGAGTATTCAAGATACAAAAATTCCCGCTAAATTTATGTTTAAGCGGGAATTTTTGCTATTGATTGAAAAATACTTTTCTATTTTGAAGCATTTTCTACGGCTACAGCAACGGCAACGGTTGCACCAACCATTGGGTTGTTGCCCATACCGATAACGCCCATCATTTCAACGTGCGCAGGAACGGAAGAAGAACCTGCAAATTGAGCGTCACCATGCATTCTGCCCATAGTATCAGTCATACCGTAAGAAGCAGGACCGGCAGCCATATTGTCAGGGTGCAGAGTTCTGCCTGTACCACCACCAGATGCTACAGAGAAGTATTTTCTGCCATTTTCATAACACCATTTTTTATATGTGCCTGCAACAGGGTGCTGGAATCTTGTCGGGTTGGTTGAGTTACCTGTAATTGAAACATCAACGCCTTCAGAAATCATAATAGCTACACCTTCTGAAACATCATCAGCACCGTAAACTTTAACTTTTGCTTTTTCGCCATTTGAAAAAGGAGTTTCTTTAATAACGTTTAATTTACCTGTTTTGTAGTCATATTGGGTTTCAACATGGGTAAATCCGTTGATTCTTGAAATAATATAAGCAGCATCTTTTCCAAGACCGTTTAAGATAACCCTCAAAGGCTCTTTTCTAACTTTATTAGCATTTCTTGCAATACCAATAGCACCTTCAGCTGCAGCAAAAGATTCATGCCCTGCTAAAAAGCAGAAACACTTTGTTTCTTCTCTTAAAAGCATAGCACCGAGGTTACCATGACCAATACCCACTTTTCTTGTATCGCCAACTGAACCCGGAACTGCAAAAGCCTGTAAACCCAAGCCAATAGCTTCGGCAGCATCAGCAGCAGATTTACATCCTTTTTTAATAGCAATTGCACAACCCAGAGTATATGCCCAAACAGCATTTTCAAACGCAATAGGCTGAATGCCTTTTACTATTTCTTCAACATTTATTCCCTTAGAAAGACAAAGTTCTTGCACTTCTTCCAGGGATTTAAAACCGTATTCGGCTAAAACTTTATCAAGCTTTGCCTGACGTCTGTCTTGTCCTTCAAATT
>CAJULH010000030.1 GCA_910587175.1 Candidatus Gastranaerophilales bacterium
GTGACTGGAGTTCAGACGTGTGCTCTTCCGATCTAGTTTTTTCTAATGATTTTGATATATACAAATATCCGGTTATGGCTATGATTGCGCTCAAATAGAATAATACGGGATTTGCAACAGTTATTGTTCTTAAGTTTACATAATCATTTTTAAATATTAAAAAAGCGGATAAAAATAGTAGAATTGTTGCAAAGGGCAGATAACAGCCGCCAAATATATGGTCAATTTTTTGTTCAAAAGATTTAAAAGCAAATCCTGCATACATAAATGGCAGAGCAATTATTGCCGAACTTATTGAGTAAGGTAAATGAATTTTAAAGCAAAATTCGGCAGCAAGACAAAATAAAACAACAGGAATTATAAATTTTTTGCTTCTCTTGGTTATCAAAAGATAAAATATTGTGCTGCTAAAGAATAGGGCTGTTAAAAACCATAACGCACCGCCCGCGGGAAGTGTGTCATTATAAAAATAAAGTGCTTTATAAATTTTATGATTTTTTCCTGTCCGGCACCCCTAAATGAAATAAAATAGTACAAAGCCACCATGCCAAATGATGCGTAAGGTATTATAAGTGCTTTAAATTTTCTTGAAATAACTTCACAGAAGGTTCTTTTTATATTGAACAAGTATCCTGAAACAAAGAAGAAAAGCGGCATATGAAAACCATGGATGTAAAAATCAAAATCATTACCAAAACCCATATGTCCCATTATCATAAATACGATACCAATACCTTTTAAAATATCAATAAATGTCAATCTGTCGGAGGGAGGTAGTTGGTGTTCCATATTTTTATCTTCACTTTAGCAAATACCACATATGTATCATTTAACAAGAAAGTAACATAAATACATCAAAATGTTTAAAAATATAATGTTTGTATTACAATAGGAAACGGACTTGTTGAGATGAATAATTTAAAGGAAAAGAAAGATATGTACAATGCGGCAATAGTTGGAGCAGGACCTGCGGGGATTTTTACTGCACTTGAGCTGGTAAAATTAAAGCCTGACTGGAAAATTATTTTAATTGAAAAAGGGAGCAAAATCGAAAAAAGAGTTTGTCTTTTAAGAAATGGATATAAATCCTGTCCAAGCTGCAAAACCTGCGGTCTTCTATGCGGCTGGGGCGGAGCCGGAGCATTTTCAGACGGGAAGTTAACCTTGACTCCTGAAGTCGGTGGGCATTTGCCTGAGTATATGCCATACAAAGATGTAGAAGATTTGATAAAATATTGCGACGATATTTATTTAGAACATGGTGCAACCGATGTTGTATATGGCGTAAACAGGCATGAATTTGCAGACATTGAGCGTGCTGCATCTTTAGCTGAATTAAAGCTTGTGCACTCTCCTGTTCGTCATCTTGGAACAGAAAGGTCTTTGGATGTTTTAAAACATATGCAGGATTACCTTGCAGACAAGATTGAGATTGTGAATAATGTTGCGGTTGAAAGTTTAATTGTTGAAAACAACACAATTAAAGGGCTGAAGCTTTCAGACGGTAAATCCGTTATGGCAAACTATGTTGTTGTTGCACCCGGAAGAGAAGGGGCAGACTGGCTTACAAGAGAATTTGAAAAAAATAACATTTCTATGATAAATAACGCGGTGGATGTGGGTGTTCGTGTGGAATTACCTGCAGATGTCATGGAGCCCATCACATCCCGTCTTTATGAATCAAAATTAATCTATTATTCTCCAACTTTTGGGGATGAAGTCAGAACCTTCTGTATGAATCCAAACGGGGAAGTTGTTTCCGAGAATTACAACGGAATTCAGACAGTAAATGGTCACAGCTATGCAAATAAAAAGACACCAAATACAAACTTTGCACTGCTTGTGTCTAAAAAGTTTACAGAACCCTTCAAAGAACCTATTAAATACGGACAGCATGTTGCAAGTCTTGCAAATATGCTTGCCGGCGGTGTTTTGGTACAAAGGTTTGGAGATTTGCTCGATGGCAAAAGGTCTACACCTCAGAGAATTAAAGAAAGCATCATAAAACCGACACTGGAATGCGCTACCCCCGGCGATTTAAGCCTTGTTCTTCCATACAGACAGCTTTTGTCCATTATCGAAATGCTTTATGCTCTTGATAAAATCGCACCCGGTGTTGCATCGCGTTACACCCTGTTGTACGGTGTTGAGGTTAAATTCTACTCTGCAAGAGTAAAATTAACCAATGAACTTGAAACAGAAGGCGTTAAAAACCTGTTTACAATTGGAGATGGCGCCGGCGTTACAAGAGGCTTGATGCAAGCCTCTGCTTCAGGTGTATTCTGTGCAAGGGTTATGGCAAAACGTTAATCATTACATCATAATCCATTTTAAAAGAAGTAAAAACTTAATAATAGAGGTATTAATCACCTGACGGATTTAAAAACCCCGGGTGATTAATTTTTTTTAAATAATGTTTAGAAATATTATGTTGACATGCCTGTTTAAAACACTTACGATACTTTCTATAAGGGGATTTAAAAAAGGTTTTAAAAATGGAAATCTGGCATATTTGGGCTATAGCGGGCTTTATACTTTTGCTTATTGAAATGATGACACCAACAACATTTTTTCTGACCCTTGCGGGTGCATCTTTTTTTGCAGGCATTGCCGCATATTTATATCCGGATGAAACCGGAATTCAGGTGGGTGCTTTTGTTATCTTTTTGCCGATTTTTTATTTTGCAATAAAACCTTTTATGGATAAAAAGGATAAAGAACCGCAAAGCACGGGTCTTGACGCCAAATATTTAGGGCAAAGCGCCATTGTTTCAAAAACCATTGGTAAAAATGGCACAAACGGTATCGGGGAAATTAAAATATATGGCGAAGTATGGCAGGCAAAAAGCTGTGATGATTCCGAAATTTCCGAGGGTTCTATGGTAAAAATAGTAAGGAATGAGAGCCTTATTATGTTTGTTGAAAAATGTTAAATATAAATTTGAAGTAGTTATTTAGGAGAAAATATAATGCCATTCTTTTTTTTAATAGTTTTAATAGTAGCAGCAGTTTTTGCAATTACAGGTTTTAAAATTGTAAATCAAGCCCAGGTGATGATTATAGAAAGGCTTGGTCGTTTTAACCGTATTTTGCATCCGGGGCTGCAGTTTATCGTACCTTTTATTGATACCCCGAGAGGCATTCATTCTAAAAAATCCGTAAGAACTGTAACCGGCGAAATGTATTCTGTATATTCGGTTTTAGATAAAATTGATTTAAGAGAGAGTGTTTTTGATTTTCCAAGGCAAAATGTTATTACAAAGGATAACGTAACAATTTCCATTAATGCGCTTTTGTATTTCCAGATAATTGACCCTAAAAGTGCTGTTTATGAAATTGAAAATTTGCCGGAAGCTATCGAAAAATTAACCCAAACTACACTAAGAAACGTAATCGGCGAGATGGATTTGGATACAACGTTTACATCCCGTGATATTATAAATGAAAAATTAAGAACTATTCTTGATGAGGCTACAAATAAATGGGGTGTAAAGATTAACAGGGTTGAACTTCAGGATATTATTCCGCCAAAAGAAATTCAAAACGCTATGGAAAAACAAATGAAAGCAGAAAGAGACAGACGTGCCGCAATCCTTGAAGCTGAAGGTATGAAACGTGCCGCAATCCTTGAAGCTGAAGGTGTAAAAGAATCCCAGATTAATAAAGCAGAGGGTGAAAGACAGGCAGCTGTTCTCGTTGCAGAAGGTAATAAAGAGGCAAGAATTAAGGAAGCTGCCGGTGAAGCAGAAGCTATTAAAATGGTAATTGATGCGCTTTCAAATTCCGGCGCTCCGGATAAATATCTGATTGCAATGAAATATCTTGAAACCTTAAAAACTATGACAGAAGGCAAGGATAACAAGGTTGTTTATATGCCTTATGAGGCAACCGGAATCCTGTCTTCCATTGACGGCATCAAACAGATGTTTGACGGCGTTAAAAAATAATTCAAAGGGGCAAGTCTGCCCCGCAAAACAAGAGAAAATAAAAGATGGGCAAAACAAACAAAAGATTATTAATTGTGGATGACGATGAAGAGATAAGAGAGCTTCTTGTCTTTGATATCCAGTCTTCAGGTTATACGGTAGATTCTGCAAAAGATGGCGAAGAAGGCTTAAAAAAAGCTGTTGAAAACAACTATGACCTTATTCTTTTGGATGTTATGATGCCCAAGATGAACGGGTACGATGTTTGCAAAAATATTCGTCTTGTAAAGCCCAAAGTACCTGTTTTGATGCTTACGGCAAAAGGTACAATCCATGATAAAACAGAAGGGTTTGAAGTTGGTGCCGATGATTATCTTGTGAAACCTTTTGATGTTCAGGAAGTGCTGCTTAGGATAAGAGCACTTTTGAGGCGGAATGATGAACCGGATAGTGAAAATTCCAAGGAAGTTTTAAGGGTTGGGGATATAGAAATCCTGCCGGATTCTCTTGAGGCGGTCATTGTAGACAAGAAGGTGAAACTTACGCCTACTGAATTTGAAATATTATACTGTCTATTACAACATCTAAATAAAGCTGTGACTCTTGCAACCCTTCTTGATGAAGTTTGGGGGTACAACAGCGATGAAGATGTCAGAATGGTGCGTGTTCATGTGGGGGGTTTGAGGCAAAAAATCGAAACAGATACAAGAAAGCCTAAATATCTTCACACTGTAACAAATGTTGGATACAAGCTTACGCCTTTCGGTGCGCTGGAAGCTGAGTAAGATTCCGGAGGAGATAAATTGAAAAGATTAAAAATAGCAGAACAGATAGTTATAGTATTATTTTTTGCGGTTTTGATACCGTTTATAACTATTGGTCTGATTATTTCAAATATCTCCCAGCAGACAGTAAGAAAAGAGCTTGTATATTCTTCGAAAATGATTTCAGGCTTCGTAGGAGACAGTGTCCAAAATTATATAAAATTTGCCAACGAAGAGCTGAGACAGGTGGCTTCTGCTATAAGTTTTTTCTATTATGAAGATGATAAGAATGATTTTTTAAACGAGATAGAGTATAAATACGGCAAGTTTAATAATTTTAAAGTATTGGATTCCGATACCCTGAAAAACAGAGACCCTTTGTTTGATTCAAAAAATTCCACAATAAAACTTTATGCAAATATCAACTCCGAAGATGTGATAAGTGCAGATTTAAGGATGGCTATTCTGCAGGATGCGCTCGATAATAAATTTTCTGACTTAAAACATGATATATACGTGCTGGATGGCAGGGGAAAGATTGTTGCAACAAATGACCATGATAATAACGGTTATCAGGATATAATAAAGAATTTGCCAAAAAACAGACAATATCTTACCCCTGTTTTGTTTTCCCAAGTTAAAAACCAGCCCCTTGCGTATTTCCAGCTGCAAAACCCGGAGTGGACAATTATTGTGAAGACAACTCCTGTTGTTACAAAAAAGACCATTGATATGGCACGCTACAGAATAATTCTGTCTCTTGTTCTTGCTGCACTCTTTATTTTTGTTATGGTTGGAATATATACATATTACCTTTATTTAAACATAAGACAGCTTTTTAAAGGAATAATTGCCATCTCAAAAGGAAGTTACAACAGAAAAATAAGGCTTTTAAAGAGTGTCTTTACCCCCCATGAAGTTGTTTTTCTTGAAAAAGAATTTAACTATATGACAAAAAAAGTTGCAGGTTCTTATGCTGAACTTTCTGAAAAGAATCTTGAATTAAAAAGATTGGATGAATTCAGAGGAAGTCTTATTTCTGCAGTAAGTCATGAATTCAGAACTCCGCTTACAAGCATTATAGGCTATTCAAGCAGGCTTTTAAGGTCTGATATTGAAATTGACGATGCCACAAAAACAAAAAGTCTGATGGTGATAAAGCAACAGGCGCAAAGGCTTTCAAGAATGGTTGATGATTTTCTTGTAATTCCTGATATTGAGAGTTTTAAGCTTCAGTTGAACACGGAAAAACTGGATTTAGTAAAACTTTTGGAACTTTCTGTTACCTATGCAAATTCAAACAATACAAAGTTTGATATAAATATCTCTAAAGATTTAATTCCGGTAGAAGCCGATAAGGACAGGCTAATACAGGTTCTCGTAAACCTTTGCGATAATGCGATAAAATACAATAAGGACAATGCGCCGATTGTAATCTCTGCAGCCAATGTCGAAGGAAAGCCTTGTCTTTCTATATTGAATAAAGCTGATGTTATTCCAAAAGAGATACTCAATAAGCTTTATGATAAATTTGTACGTATCGATTCGGAACTTACAAAAACGACGCGGGGTACTGGTTTAGGGCTTTATATAGTCAAGGGTTTATGCGAGGCTATGAATATTTCAATAGATATCTCAAGTACGGAAGCAGGTTTTGAAGTGGTACTCGTATTTAATAATCCTCCAAAAGAAGAAAAACCCTTTAATTTTGATATTGATGCAATTGAGGATTTAAACGAAGCAAAAAGCGAAATGGTAAGTACGCTGTTTTCTTAAAAAATATGACAGATTTATATATGAAAAAATGTATTAACGAGGCGCTAAAATCAGGCGGGGATATACCTGTCGGATGTGCTATTGTAAAAGACGGCAATATTGTTGCACTTTCGCATAATGAAAAAGAAGTTTTAAATTCTGTCTCAGCCCATGCCGAAATACTTGCTTTAAACAAGGCTGCGCAATACCTTGGTAATTGGCGCCTTTCAGAATGTGATTTATATGTTACGCTTGAACCCTGTCCTATGTGTGCCTGGGCTATTTTAAATTCAAGAGTTAAAAACGTATACTTTGGTGCCTTTGATACGAAATATGGCGCTTTTGGCGGAGCCATAAACCTTAATAATCTTTCCGATTTTAAAATAAATATTTTTGGCGGTATTATGGAAAAAGAATGTGAAAATTTAATATCAGATTATTTTAGAAAAACAAGAAAATGATAATATTAGACAACAAAACACAGTTGAAAGAAACATTGGATAGCCTTGCAAAAAAATATGAAACAAAAGATTTCATAAAAGATGACCCTGTTCAATTTATCCACCTTTTTAAAGAGAGAGGTGATATTGAAGCAGCCGGCTTTTTAGCTGCGCTTTTTGCTTTTGGCAAAAGAGAAGTTTTTATAAAAAAATTAAATGCTCTTTTTAATTTAATGGAGATGCGTCCGTATGAATTTGTTCAAAACTTTGACAGCGAAAAAATTCTAAACGGGTTTAACTACCGCTTTATTAAAGAATGTGACCTTGCTGCGTTTTTAAAAGCTTACAGGAAGCTTATAATTAAAGATAAAATGTGTCTTGAAGAACTTTTTAACTTAGGATACAAAGAAGAAGGTAATGTATTTGGCTGTCTTCAGTATGTTTGCGATTATTTTTATGAAAATACTCCAGGAAACGGCAGCGCATGTGATTATCCCGGGTATAAATTTATGCTCTCAAACCCGAAAAATAAGGGTGCCATGAAGAGAATGAACATGTTTTTAAGATGGATGGTGAGAAGAAATTCTCCTGTAGATCTTGGTATTTGGAGCTTTTTGAAGCCGTCTGAATTATTTATTCCTTTGGATGTCCATGTGGGAAATATTTCCCGAAAAATTGGGCTTTTAAAAAGAAATCAAAACGATGCGCGCGCGGTTGTTGAATTAACTGCAAAATTGAAAGAATTTGACCCAAATGACCCTGTAAAATACGATTTTGCACTGTTTGGTTTCGGGGTTAATAATACACAGAATTGAGCTATTGAATGAAAATACGGGATTGTAAAATTGTTATACTCCAAGCCCGGGCATGAAATTTTAACAGCATTGAATGCATACGAATAAGGCAAAGAAGCTGTGTTTGCTGCATATTTTTCTATGACAATTAAAATTAATCAGCGGGTTTATAAAATTGTAAAAACCATTTTTTGTATTAAAATTATATTGTATAGCCGAATAAGAAAATTTCCGGCATGGCACAATAGAAAGCCGGCATTGGCAATCCAGTTTAAAATAAAGTAAAATGAAATACTCAAAATATTCAGTTGTAATAATTGGTTCAGGGGCAGCAGGCTTGTATTTGGCACTTTCTGTCGCTAAAAATAACCGCTTGAAAGACGGAATTCTTGTTGTTACAAAATCCAGCTTAAATGAGTGCAATTCAAGACTTGCACAAGGCGGTATTGTTTCTGTTATGCCGGATATAAATAAAAATGACAATGTTACATCCCATGTGATGGATACAATTAAAGCCGGGTGCGGACTTAGTGATTTTAATGTTGCCAAGTTCATATCTGAAAATTCTTCAACCGTAATAAAAGACCTTATAGACCTTGGAGTTGAATTTGACAGAGATGAAAACGGAAATCTGGCATTTACGCTTGAAGCAGCACATTCTATGCCAAGAATACTCCATGCAGGCGGGGATTCCACGGGCAGAGTAATTGAAGATAAGCTTGCAGAATGCGTTAGAAAGTCTGATTCTATTGAGGTATACGAAGGGACTATTGCTGTAGAGCTGCTTTGTGACAATAAAAATACCTGTCGCGGCGTTCTTGTTTATAATCCTAATACTGATTCTTATGAAGCCATTTATTCAAACGCTGTTGTGCTTGCGACAGGCGGAGTAGGGCAGGTGTATGAATACACTACCAACCCTGCTGTTGCAACGGCTGATGGTGTGGCGCTTGCACATCTTGCAGGTGCTGAAGTTTCTGATATGGAATTTGTGCAGTTCCATCCGACGGCGCTCAAAACCTCGTCCGGAAGCAAAAATATGCCTCTTGTATCAGAGGCTGTCCGTGGTGAAGGAGCAAAGCTTTTAAATACAAACAAAGAATCCTTTATGCAAATGTATGATAAAAGAGAAGAGCTTGCCCCGAGGGATGTGGTTGCAAGGGCTATATTTCATGAAATGGAGCGCACAAATTCAAAAAATGTTTTTCTTGATATCTCTCCTATCGGGCTTGAGCGTTTCAAAAAAAGATTTCCGTCTATTACATCAATATGTAATGAGTGCGGAATAGACTTAGAAGAAAAACTTATTCCCGTTGCGCCCGCAGCACACTATTTTATGGGTGGCGTTAAGGTTAATTTGAATATGGAAACTTCTGTAAAAAATCTTTATGCAATAGGCGAAGTTTCAAGAACTGGGCTTCATGGGGCAAACAGACTTGCTTCAAACTCTCTTCTTGAGTGTGTTGTTTGTGCTTATAAGCTTTCCGGTATTTTATCAAAAAGAAATCTGGATGCGCCAAAAAGTTTTGATGGCAAGGTTAAATCTATTTTAGAATTATATGATGCAGATGTTTTAAACGATATTATTGAGACAGGTATTTTGAGGCGCATGCTAAAGAAGGCTATGTGGGAAAATGCCGGAATTATAAGGAATAAAACGGGCTTAAAGAATGCACTCCGCGTGCTTGATGATATTGCATTAATTACAAGAAATTCAAGGGTTTATGCTTCAAAAGAAGGCTATGAGCTTAGAAATTCATTAATTGCTGCAAAATTAATAGCGGAAGCTGCACTGGTGCGGGAAGATTCCATAGGTGCACATTATAGAGAAGACACCGCAGAGGATGTGCCTCAAACGACTGATAGATATGCGGAAACTTTAGGAGCGGAAGTTTCAAGAATATAAGCGGGGATAAAGAGATTATGGCTAAATTTTTACTAAACGATTTTATGATTTATGACCACATTGTGTCTGCCCTGAAAGAAGATGTTGGATATGGGGATATTTCAACAGATTTTATTTGTGCAGATGTTGATAAAAATAAAAAATTTGAAATTCTTTTAAGAACACGTGAAGAAGGAGTTCTTTGCGGCTGTGATCCTTTCAGGCTTGTATTTGAAATTCTTTCCAAAGGAGATGTGAGGGTTGAATTTTATAAAGAAGATGGTGATAAAATAGCTCCTCTTGAGCCTGTGGCAAAAATTACAGGCAGTCCGAGAAACATCTTAACCGGCGAAAGACTTGCCTTAAACTATATTCAAAGAATGTCCGGCATTGCTACCTTTACAAAGAAATTTCAGGATATTGCAGAGCCGTATGGTGCAAGGGTTGTAGATACAAGGAAAAATACGCCGAATTTCAGGCTTTTTGAAAAATATGCAGTAAAAGTGGGCGGCGGACATCTTCACAGGTTTAATCTTTGTGATTGTGTCATGTTGAAAGATAATCATATTGCGCTTATGGGCGGCTCAATTGAAGAAGCTGTGAAAAAAGTCAGGACAAATATTTCCCATGCGCATAAAATTGAGGTTGAATGTGATACAAAAGAACAGGTTGTAAAATGTTTAAAAGCAGGTGTTGATATCATTATGCTTGATAATATGAATATTGAAGAAATTAAAGAATGCACTGCTTTAATAAATAAACAAGCTATAGTCGAAGTTAGTGGCAATGTGAACCTGAAAAACCTTGAAGATATTGCAAAAACGGGTGTGGATATAATTTCTTCAAGTGCCATTGTAGCTAAAGCCCCGACACTTGATTTAGGGTTTGATTATGTCGGGTAAATCGCTTTTATTCTGATAATTTATTTTCAAGTAAGCTTATAATTTCGCTGCAAAGCGTGGAACCTTCCTGAATAAGTTCCTCTGACATTCCGCCGGGGATGCCGGAAGTTGCTTCGTCTATGCGCTCCATTCCTTCTTTTAGATCGGATATAAAGCTTTCTAACTCATTTTTATCAACGCTTTTGGCTATTTCCAGAGCCTGTTCTTGTGCAAGTTCTTTTATGGTCAATTCTTTGCCATTGAAACCGTTATAGTATAACTTATGCAGGAGTGTATTTACATACCCTACTGTTCGCATATCGTGCAGAAATTCTTTATCTTCCGGAGTTAAATCGTCATTATAGTCATCATCAATAGTATAGTATTCGTCATTTTCTCCGGCATTATCAGGATTTGTATTTATTGTTAAATTTTGTCCGCCGATAAATGCCGCTTTTAGTGCGTCTGCACTATCTTTTGAGCAAATACTTTCTTCTGTTGACTTTTTATCAAGGGCGGCTTCTTTAATGTCTTCTTGTTGATTTTTGTCTGTTTTATTTGTTATGTTTGAAACTATTGAACCAATTTTTTTTAATATCATATCTATATCCAGGATTAATGTATATTAAAATTAAAAATTACCGAGGATAAAAATTGCCAATTTAAATTAAATTTACTTATCAATCAAATCTTTCAATTTGTATGCCGCTGTTAACAAAGGGTCAATTGTGGATGAAAATGCCGGAGAATATGTTAAATCCAAGTGTAAAAATTCATTTACTGTTAAATTTGCCCGAAGTGCAGATGTTATTGTGTAAATTCTTTTATCTGCATCTCCTGCGCCTACTGCCTGCGCCCCTAAAAGCTCACCTGTTCTTTTATCTGCCACAACTTTAATTGTAATATTGTTTGCTTCAGGCATATATCCTGCCTTGTCTCTTTTGGTTATTGTTACAGAAATCGGTTCCACGTTTGCATATTTTGCATACGCCTTTGCTGCGGTTTCTGTTAATCCTGTTGTAGACATGGAAAACTTAAAATATTTAGTTACGGCAGAACCCAAAATGCCTTCAAATGCTTCATACACTCCGTTTTCTTCTGTATTTACATTTATTCCGACAACGCGCCCCTGCTTGTTTGCAATTGTTCCAAGTGCTGCGTACAAAGGCTTTCTTGTAATCAGGCAGTTTTCCTGTGTGCAGTCGCCTGCTGCCCAAATATGCGGCAGATTTGTACGCATTCTGTTATCCACCTTGATTGCACCGGTTATGCCTATTTCTATACCTGCTTCTCTTGCAAGTTCAACATTTGGCACTACTCCTGCCGCTATCACGCAAAAATCTGCATGTAGAATCTTTCCGTTTTTTGTTACTGCTCCTTCAAATTCGTTCTTCCCCAGGAATTCAACTATTTCATCCTCCATAATAAAGTGCACCTGTTTACCGTCTTTTTGTATGATATGTTCTTTTATTATGGCGCTGATTTCAGGGTCAAACTGGCTCATTATCTCTTTTCCGCGCTCTACTATGGTGACATTGAGCCCGTTTTTTACAAAACCCTCCAAAAGTTCAATTGCAATGTAGCCCCCGCCAAGCATAATGACGCTTTTGGACTGTTCCATTTTTTCTTTTATTTTTATTCCGTCCTCTAAAACTTTAAGGTGAAAAATATTTTTTAAATTTACATTCTTAATCTTTGGGGTATAAGGTTTTGAGCCTATACAAAGCACAAGTTCATCGTAAGAAACTTTTTTTACTTCATCTTCCGTGTTAAAAATTACAGTCTTTTCGTTTGGCAGGATTTTTGTGCATTTATGGTTTAAAAATATATCAATTCCCTGCTTTTGAAAATCTTCCGGTTTTCTTATTATTAAATTTTCTGCAGAAGGCACAGAACCTTCAATATAATATGGCATTCCACAGGCGGAATACGAGATTATATTCTCCATTGTATAGAGCTCTATTTGATGTTCGGGGTTTACCCTCTTTGCTTTGGCTGCGGTTTTAGGTCCTGCTGCACAGCCGCCTATTATAACGATTTTTTTCATGGTACTATTCAGAATAATACAAGGAGAATAAACTTTGCATTTGACAGGCGGGCAATTTAAAGGAAGATATATATCAACGCCAACCGGGTATGAAAACCCGGTGAAGCCAACACTGTCAAAAGTCCGCGAGAGTGTTTTTAATATTTTAAATTCTTACTTTGCCTCTTTGTCTGTCAATGAAAATATTTCGGGCAATGCCTTTTCGGATTTATCCTTTTTGGATATGTTTGCAGGTTCGGGTATTATGGCACTGGAAGCGTATTCCAGAGGGTTTAAAAAGGTTTGCGCAATAGAAAAACAAGCATCTGTGTTTTCTGCAGTTAAAAAAATGTATGCTGAATTTGGAGCCGATATTTCACTCTTTAAGGGAGAC
This sequence comes from Candidatus Gastranaerophilales bacterium, assembly GCA_910587175.1. Taxonomy (GTDB): domain Bacteria; phylum Cyanobacteriota; class Vampirovibrionia; order Gastranaerophilales; family Gastranaerophilaceae; genus MGBC122484. Next base: position 12,866 of record CAJULH010000030.1, read on the forward strand.
AGCTTAAAGATTTTAAATAAAATCTACAAAAGTTCAGATGTTTTAGGAGAAACATATGAAGCAGCGGCTGTGAATGAATGCTGTAAATTTGATGTAATTTATATCGATCCGCCATGGGATTTTGATTATACACCCATTGTTGAAACAGCCTTGGAATACATAGCAAAAGACGGACTTGTTATAACCGAATGCAATAAAAAAGGGTTAAAACAGGCATACCAATATAAAGGTATGGAAATTTTACCCTTTAGAGAAAAGATTTATGGTCGTTGCAAATTAGACTTTATAAAGCTTCCTTAAAAAGCCTGCTATAATTGCGGGAAAATTTTACTACTGCAAAAATAACCCGGGCTATGATTCTTTTTCAATTTCAGTATCAACGGATGTCTCATAGAAGATGCTCATTCCCTTCGCTGTATGTTTTGGGAATTTATCTTTCATTTCATCGATTTCTTCCTCTATGCCAAATGCTGCAATCTCCTGATTTGTCACTTTTCCGTCCCCGTTTTTATCAATTTCGGAGAAATTATTCAGAACAGTTTCAAGGAGTGTTGAAGATGTACCGTAAGATGTATAGCAAAGCTCACACAACTGCTGATATGTCAGACCGCCTGTGCTCATATTGTTTGTATAAGCCTGAAGTTCGTCTTTTGAAATAATGCCGTCACCGTCTTTATCAATTTTACCGAAATTTGTTGAAAGATAATTTGTAAAAGCGTAATTTAGCTGGCTTTTGTCTACATCATCAGACGGGTTTGTTATATTGTCCAAGGTTAAGCCTTTGCCGTTGTTTCCCGTCATTAAATATGCATAGTTGCTCACCAAACCATTTATAGCTTGTGTAAATAGTGAGGCGCCGTTTAATCTGTTTGACATTTTAAAAAATCCTAAAATCTAACCATCATTAGTTTAATGATTTTTTTAAAAAAGCAACACCTGCAAATGAATGAGTCTTTTTAATGCTAATTTAACTGCATTAAAAAGACTCGATTTTAGTAAATATGATAATGTTTTTGTTACAATTCTGCGAATTTTGTATTGAAATCTGTCTCTTTTTCAAAGTTGTAGGCAGCTCTTAGAAGAGGTTCTTCCTGTAATATCTGGGATATCAGCTGCATACCAATTGGCATACCGTCTTTGTCAAAGCCTGCGGGAATGCTTATTGCAGGTGCGCCGATGAGGTTTGCACAAATTGTTCCAATGTCAGTCAAATACATTGCAAGCGGGTCTTCATTTCTGGAGCCTATGTCAAATGCGGTTGTAGGGCAGGTTGGACTTACTAAAACATCCACTTCTTTAAAGATTCTGTCGAAATCTTCTTTAATTAAACGTCTTAGCTGCTGCGCTTTTTTATAATACGCGTCGTAATATCCGCTTGAAAGTGCGTATGTGCCAAGCATTATACGCCTTTTAACTTCGTCTCCGAAACCTTCTTTTCTTGTTTTTGTATACATTTCCATAAGGTTTTTGGCTTCCGCTGTTCTGTAGCCGTATTTTACGCCGTCAAAACGTGCCAGGTTAGAGCTTGCTTCGGCTGTTGCAATGATATAATAAACGCCTATAGAATGTTTTAACAAAGGCAAAGATACTTCTTTTACCGTTGCGCCAAGCTTTTCGTAAATTTTAACAGCATCTTCAATTGCTCTTTTGACATCATCATTTACGCCTTCTGCCATCAATTCTTTTATGACACCAAATTTCAATCCTTTAATGTCGTTTTTAAAGGTTTTTGAAATATCGCCCACCGGTGCATTTAAAGATGTTGAATCCTTTTCATCATATCCTGCAATGGTTTCATATAAATCTACAATATCTTCAATGCATCTGCCAAATGGTCCAATCTGGTCTAGTGATGATGCAAAAGCAATAAGTCCGTATCTTGAAACCCTGCCATAGGTCGGTTTAAAGCCTGAAATGCCGCAAAAGCTTGCAGGGAGCCTGATAGAACCTCCGGTGTCTGAGCCCAAAGCTACAGCAGATTCAAGGGCTGCAACAGATGCTGCAGAACCACCTGATGAGCCGCCCGGAACTTTGTTTAAATTATATGGGTTATGCACTTTATTAAATGCAGAATTTTCGTTTGAAGAACCCATTGCAAATTCATCCAGATTTGCCTTTCCTATAACAGGAACAAGGTGCTCTCTTAATTTTTTGCTTACTGTTGCATCATATGGTGATGTAAAATTTTCTAAAATTTTACTTGATGCGGTTGTTTTATATCCTTTTAAGTTAATATTATCTTTAAGTGCAAGTGGTATACCTGCCATTTTAGGTAACTCTTCGCCTTTTGCAATTTTTTTATCCACTTCTTTTGCGGTGTCCAAGGCATATTCCTTTGTGAATGAATTAAAGGCGCAGATTTTGTCTTCGACATTATTTACCCTTTTATAAGTTTCTTCAACCAACTCTACTGCAGAAACCTCTTTACTTAAAAGGGCTTTTCGCATCTCTGCGGCTGTCTTTTTCAATAGTTCCATTTAAAAACTCCATTTCAAATAATTTTTTGGTTTGGTGTAAAATTATTCTATGTCAAACAAAATCAAAGGTAAATACGGAGAAGATTTAGCTGTAAATTATCTTATTAAAAACGGATATAAGATATTAGACCGGAACTATCATTTTTCAAGGTATGGTGAAGTTGATATTATTGCACTTGATACAAGCTGCAGTACACTTTGTTTTGTGGAAGTAAAAGCACGCACATCAGATAAATTCGGCACGGCATTTGAAGCGATAACGTCTTTAAAACTTGATAAAATAAGAAAATGTGCACTTTTTTATATTCAAAATACAAAATGCAGATTCAAAAATCATAGAATTGATGCTGTATCTGTTGTTTTTGGCGCGGGGTTGAATGAACCCGAAATTAAACACATTAAGAATGTGGGATTCTAAGCAAAAAAAATTATTTACAATTTTTATACAAAAACCATGATAACTTTTCCAAAGATAAATTTTTTAAATAGAAATGAAGCAAAGAACAGAACAGCGAATGCGAATGTTCAAAATAAAGCTGTTATATATGTAAATCCTGCGTTTGGCGCCAACCTTGCACCACTAAGCAGGGATACTGTTTCATTTGGCGCCGGCAGAGTATCGTCTCCAAAACTCTCCCAGGAAGAAAAAGATGCCCAGGTGGGTAAGGTGAGGAAAGGGGCAAAAACCAGAGAGGGAAAAAAGCTTGACCAGTCATGCAGAGGCAGCTTGCATGTCAGTGCTGCTCTTCGCGATGAAGCGGATTTTGCTTACAAAAGGCTGAAAAACGACATAAGTTCTATTTTTGGCATGCATGTTCTTGAAACTGACGATATAAATTTTTCAAGCATGTATGATACGGAGCTTATCACTAATATTGCAAATAAAAAGCCTGTTCTTGCAATTACAGCCAGAAAGAAAAGCGCAAAATCATTGTCTGAAAAGATAGGTCATATGAAGATTACCACCAAAAAAGATGCTCTGGAGCAAATCCATGATATAATCGGGGTTAGGATTCTTGTCTCAAATTCTGACCGTAAATCCGGCGATTATGTCGGGGAAAAGCTTTTAAAGGCTGTAAAAAACGGCTGGATTAAAATATCCGAGATTGAAGTATATAGGAATCCTGCCTTATCTCCTTCATCAAAATATGATTATATAAGCGAAAAAAAACTTGATGCCATCGCTGCTGCCTCAAGGACAAAAACCAAGAACTTTAATTATGTAATAAGACAGACAGAATTTGGGTATAGCGCAGTTCATATGCTTGTTGATTTACCGGGCGGAATTAAGGGTGAAATACAAATCATAAGCCCAAAAGTTGCTGCCTTTAAAGAAATAGAAGACATTTGCTATAAGGGTCTTAGCGGTAAAGGGCTACCAAAGGGCTATGCTAAACTTAAAGCTTCATTTGAAAAATTAGACCCTAAAATAAACAGAGAAGGGTATGACGAATTTGCTGAATACACAAGACAGGCATATGCAAAAGAAAGAAGAAGACCCTCAAGAGATAAAGGAGCATTTTTGGCGCTCCCCGAGGATTCAATTATTCCTCCAAGACTCGATTTTAATTATATTGCAATGCTTAAAAGCAATATTGATAAAGCACAAAAAGAAAAAGCTGTCCAAAAAATGCAGGATGAGGTTGCAGAGCTCGTTGGCGAAGTTGCCGAACAAGCATAATTCTTATTTAATTTTTTCTTGAATATTCCTTATTTTTATAGTACAAATTTTATTGTACTTAGTTCACGGAAAGTAAGGAATTAATAATGGTTAAAAAACTTATTACAGAAGACACAAGGATGTTCTTAACCGGAAATGAAACCATTGCCTACGCTGCAAACGCTGCAGAAGCGGAGTTTATGTACGGTTATCCTATTACGCCTCAAAACGAAATTATGCACACTTGGTGTAAATTACTTCCTAAAACAGAAGCCGGCTTCCTTCAAACAGAAGATGAAATTTCAGCCGGTTTTTCTACAATTGGCGGTATTTTAGCAGGTAAAAGAGCTTTCACTGCAACAGCAGGTCCTGGTAACGTTATCATGCAGGATGCACAGAGCATGGCTGAAATGATGAGAATACCGTTTGTTTGTGCTGTTATGCAAAGAGGCGGACCTTCAACAGCTACCGTTATTTATGCTCAGCAGGAAACAAGATTAACCTGCTTCGGCGGTAACGGCGAAGGCTTCAGAATTGTATATTCAACTGCCGGTCACCAGGATTTATACGATTATATGATTAAAGCATTTAACACGGCATGGAAGTACAGATTCCCCACCTTTATGCTTGCAGACGGCTACCAGGGTAAAATGAGAGAACCTGTAACTCTTTATGACCCTGCTTCACGCGGCATTAAAATGGAGCCTACTCCTGCATTCTTAAGAGCAGAAGGCAAAATTGACGTAGACAGAAAAGCAAATCATATGAGAAATACATTCAACCTTGAAGAAGAATTAATGGAAGTTCTTGATTCTTATCAGGCTGAATTTGACAGAATTTCTCCTGAAATTGAAGAATATCTTGAATATAAAGCAGAAGATGCCGAAATTCTTATTATCGCTCACGGTATTGTAGCTCGTTCTGCAATGACAGCCGTTGATGAATTAAGAGCAAAAGGTATCAAAGCAGGTTTATTCAGACCTATCACATTAAGACCGCTTGCCGTTAAACCTTTAAGAGCAGCAGTTCAAAGAGCAAAACAAGTATTATTCACCGAATCTGCAAACGGTCAGCTTGCTCAAATGGTATTAGAAAAAATCTATGGTCTTCAAACTCCGTACTCAACACTGTTTAAAATGGGTGTCGGCGTAACGGGCGACGATATTGTTCAAAAAGTTGAACAAATGGTTAAAACTCCTGCAACAGTGTAGTTTTTAGCTAAGAGAATATAAGTAAAAAGAATAAAAGAGGATAAATAAATGGTTCAAACACTTGATGTTACTCCGGATTTAGCGAAAGCGCAAAACGCCGAAGCAGGCGCAAGCAAATTCTGCCCCGGATGCGGTCATGGTATGATTCTAAAAACATTAGCTCATACTATTGACGATTTAAACCTCCAGGAAAAAGCGGTTTTTGGCTGTGATATCGGCTGCTCGCTACTTTCTTGGAACTATATGAATGTTGATTCTGTTCAAACTCACCACGGAAGAACAACACCCGTTATTTACGGTGTTACCCGTGCTAATCCCGGTACTGTCGGTATTGCTTATATGGGTGACGGCGGCGGTCTTGCTATCGGCTCACAGCACCTTGTAAACGCTGCGGTTCGTGCCGAAAATATGCTTATCGTACTTGCTAACAATACAAACTACGGTATGACAGGCGGACAGATGGCACCTACTACAATGCCCGGTCAAAAAACAGAAACAACTCCTTACGGACGTGACTGCGAAGTTACGGGTAAACCTGCACGCGGTGCCGAAATGGTTGCTTCAATTGTTGATCCTGAAAAGGGTTATGTTGCAAGAGCTTCTGTTTCAAACTTAAGAAGCCTTAAAAAGACATTTACAAAAGCCCTTAAAAACGTTGAAAAAGGCGGATTTTCATTTGTTGAAGTTCTTTCTATCTGCCCTCTCAACTGGAGAACTAATAACGAAGGCACTTGGGACAGACTAAAAACTATGGAATCATTCTTTGAAGTTAAAGAGTTTGTTTCAAGAGAAGGATTGGAGTAAAAATTATGGCAAGAACAAGAATAGTATTAGCCGGTGAAGGCGGACAAGGCGTTCAATCTATCGCAAAAATCCTTGTTGAAGCTGGATATGAAGCTGGCAAAGAAATTTTATACATACCGAATTTCGGTGTAGAACAACGTGGCGGTGTTTCAATTGCATTCTGTCAGGTTGCAGATGAAAAAATCGGTGAGCCGAGATTTTCAAAGGGCGATATCGTAATTATGCTTTCAGACAGGGCGATTGACAGATGCTCATGCTATGTAAACGAAAATTCAACTGTAATTTACGATTCATCAGTTTGCTCTGTTAAACCAACCTGCAAAGCAAAAGAAATCATTGCTGTTGAAGCAAATAAAATTGCAAACGAACAGTTGAGCGCCAGAGTATTTAACATTATCGTACTTGGCGTATTATTAAGCGCAACCAATGTATTAAAGTTAGACGATATTAAGAACGCAATGGAAATGGCTCTTGGTAAGAAATTTGACGCTAAGCCTGAACTTCGCGAACTTAACTACAAAGCGCTTCAGATGGGTATGGATATGATACAGAAAGCGAGTGTATAATGACAACAGTTAAACATCAAGGCTTTAAAGTTGAAAATGTAGCCAAGGGAAAAGCAGACTGGTATTGCTTTACAGACCTTTGCAAAGGCTGCGGTCTTTGTATCGTAAAATGCCCTAAAAAATGCTTAAAATGGTCTAAAGAAGTTGGCATCTACCAAACTCCTGCAGTAGAACCGAATCCTGAAGAATGTATCGGATGCGGAACATGTGCACTTGTTTGCCCGGATTCAGCTATTAAGGTTAATAAAAAATAGGTCTAAATCTGTTTTATCGGGTAATTAAAATTGATAAAACTTGGGTTTAGGCTTATAAAGATTAATTCCCCCTTGAATAATTCAAGGGGGAATTTTTTGTTAAATATGTTTGGTAAATTAAAATTTGAAAAGATAATTAAATACACCGAAACTGCTTTAATTTACTTTTTTTGGGGTATTTTTGTTCTTAACTGTTTTTGCAGCTTGTTATGGCTCATTTTTTATTCTGTTGCCGTTTTCATCAAAATGCCAAAATGTTGGTTCGTTTCCGTTGTAGGATTCTTCCTGACAAAATATTTTGCCATCCACAAAACGGCTTGTAAATTTTGCTATATTGTCTCCCTGGGTAATTTCAAGGTAATCCTCAGAACCCTCATTTGTAACTTCTATGGCAGATGTTATATAATCTCCATGGACAGGCAGCTGAGCTTTTATTTCGGGCTCAATTTCCTTTAAGGGAATTTCTTTTCTTGCTTTGAATGGGATATAGGCAGATATTTTTGGTATCATTGTTTTCTCCTGATAAAAGTGTGTTGTTTTATGTGCATTATTAATATTATCAAATAAAAAATAGCTGTAAAGTCTTCTTATAGGGTGTTTAGCGATTTTGATTTGGTTGTAATATTATTATTATTTTGAAAATAAACCTGAAATTTTCTGAAATATTCCTGTCTTTTTTGTATTAATTTTATCCTCATCTGCTGTGTTTTGAGCGGGATTATTTTCCATATCTTCCAACATTCCATATATTTCTTCGGCTTTGATTTCATCCTCTGGAAGCATCATTAATTCAAGGAATGCGGTTTGAATATCTTCAATCAAACCCTTAATAGTACCTCTTTTTGCCAATCTTTCTGCTTCCTGCGCTTCAATTTCATCTATTCTTTTAAGAACATCGCTGTATCTTTCAGCCTTGTCTTCCAGCAGCATTCGTATATGTTCTCTATTGTCTTCATCGTGCTCAAAATAAAATTCAATAAATTCATTTACGTCTGCTTCGCTTAGTCTTGAATTTGTTTTGTTGTTTTTTATAAATGCATCATTATGTTCTTCGGTTTGTATCGGACTTCTGTTATCTTTTGTTTTATTTTCTATTTTTCCAAAAGCACTATAGCTTTTTATTGTATTTAACATTACCTTCATTTTTTCTTCCCTTGCATTATTCCTATGTTTACCTTTAAGGTTTATAAATATATTTTTTTGCTATAAAAAAATATCCCCCTGAATGCGGGAGATATTTTTGGCTAATTCTTCTTTTCAAAATCCATTACGCGCTGAATGCTGATACGATAGGTGCTGATACATCACTTTGACCCAAAGTGCTATTGATGTAAATAAATGTCCAGGAAAACATGATGATTGTCATAATCAGCAAACCAGCAAGAAGAAAGTTGACCACTTTTGCTTCGCTCATAAAAACTCCATCTTTCTTGCTTTTGTAAGGCTTAAAACAGGCTTTGAGAGAGATGCCTTCTTAAACCTCAAGTAATAATCTTTGCTTTTTAAAAGACAAATTCAGGGTTTTAAATATTAACCCCAACCGAGTTCTCTGCATCCTTCGGGCACTTGTCCTTTTTGCAGGTCAATGTTGTTGCCAAAAGCTGATTGGTCAGAACGTGCTGCAACACCTGTTGTGTCTTGCAAATCTTTTTCTTTTGCATAGCTTGCACCGCTAACTGAAGAAATTCCTGATAAGCTGCCAAATTCGCCCATTTTACTACTCCTTTGTTCTTTTGTTTGCAAATATCTTATTTGCTCCTCGTATATATATAAAAACTATATACTTTTCCTTATTTCAACATGGAATAAATTTGTTACAAAGCTTAATATTTTTGTAAAATTGTCTGATTTAATTTTCCATAATTACCATCTCACAATTCTTGCAATCAAAGAAAAGATGGTATTTTTGACCTTTTTCATCCTGCAGGTATAATTCGGGTTCTTTGGAACTATTTTGGTATTTTTTCAAATCTTGTTTTTTAAGACACATATTGAGCGCATATCTGATGCAGTGCTTTGTGCGCATAAGCTCAGCTTTTTTGCAGGCAGGAATCTTTTGAACAGGGATTTTTTGCTCTATAAATTCATTTGCAACAGTGTTGGCAGCATTGTTTTTGAATGGTTTTCTTCCGCTTTCAAATGAACTTTCTAAAACCTTGCATCCGCATTTTTCATAGAAAATTTTTGCTTCATTATTGTGTACATTTAGTCTGTAATCCCCTTCAGGCAGTGGATATTTGGCAATTCGAATCTTCTCTTGCTTTTCTGTTGTATAATTTTTTATTCTTAAACTCATTAATTCATCAAGGATTTTTCTTCGAAGCTCATTAATTTTACTTGCGGGCAAAAAATAAATGTTATCTGTTAAAAATTCAATATTTTGAACATAAAAGTTTGAATTTCCAGTCTTTTTTAGTGATGAAATCCAGCTTTTTTTAGCGGTATCGTGGCTTTTTGCAGTTTTAGATGTGTCAAATTCAAGCCTTGTGCTGTTTTTATCCTCATCTTTACATTCAATATATCCGTCATAAATTTTAAACCATATGCCAAGTTTTCTTTCGGTTTTAGACTTTTTTAAAATTGCATCAAATTTTGCATCTTTGTTTTTATAAATCTTTGTGCCGGGTAAAATTGCCGGCATAATATTTGGAAAAATTTTTCCATCTTTGAATGAATTTACAAGTATACCGTTTAATGTACCATCTTTAACGCCGGTTTTTGAATTTATAGTTTTAAAAAAGCAAAGTCCGTCTTGTGGGCAAATTTCAGGGAAGTGACCGTTTTTTGCTGCAAGTGTAAAATAATTTTTGCCGATTTTATCAACCCTTCCAATGTATTCACCATTTGAGTTTGGTGTATCAAAGTTCCATATTTTTGCACCGGTGCTTTTTGTATTATCTTTCATACTTTCTTTAGCGGGAGGATTTTCTGTATTGCTCCTTTTTCCTGAGAGGAAATATTCGCAAAAATCCCGGTTGAAGCTTTTTTTCGGGTCTGGTTCAAAATCAGGAAAGATTTCTCCGGATGAAGATTTTTGATATACAATACAACTGCCATTTCTGGCTCTGTTTTTCTTTTCTATTATCCCGTCTAAAAGACGCCTGTAGAAAAGCACGGTATTTTTAATATAGTTTGCATCTTTCAATCTGCCTTCTATTTTAAAAGACGTAACTCCGGCATCAACAAGCTCTTCCAGTCTGTCTGCCGCCATAAAGTCTTTAAGGCTTAATAAATATTTATCTTTTGCAAGGACTTTTTCATTTCCATCGATTAGGGTGTATTTTTTTCTGCAAGCCTGTGCACATTCTCCTTTATTTGCGCTTCTTCCGCCTATTTTATGACTTAAATAGCATTGTCCTGAGTATGAAACACAAAGTGCTCCGTGGACAAAAGTTTCAATTTCAATGCTTGTTTTGCTGCAAATTTCTTTGATTTGGGTTAAGGAAAGCTCTCTTGCAAGAATTACCCGTCCTACGCCCGTATTTTCAAAGAATTTTACCTTTTCTAGATTTCTGTTATCGCACTGTGTACTTGCAATCAGTTTAATATCGGGCAATTTACCATTAAGTGCCATATTTAAAATTGCCATATCCTGAAAAATTATGCCATCAGCGTGCATGGAATGCAGTTTGTTAATTAATTTTCCTGCTGTATCAAGCTCGGGATTATCCAAAATCGTATTCAGGGTGATGTAAACCTTTACACCGAATTTGTGCGCATAGTTTATTATTTCTTCGATATCCGAAAGTGGATTTGAAGCGTTTTTTCTTGCCCCGAACAGATTGGCGCCGATGTAAATGCTGTCTGCGCCGTAATTTATAGCACAAAGCGCACAGTCTTTATTCTGTGCAGGTGCCAAAAGTTCAAGCCTGCGCACTTCTGTTCTTAATTGTTGTTTTGTATTTTCCATTGCTTTTGAATTTTACAAACTTGCACAATATAAAGTTTCTAATTAAAATACTGGTATGTCAATTTTAGATTTTAATTCAGAAAACGAAGTGTTGTTCGACCCCGGGTATTCAGGCGCCATAGCAAGGGTTTCCGGGAATATTGAATATATGTATTCGGCTTTTCTTTCGATTTCTTCTTTAAAGCAAAAGAAATTTCAGTTTGCGGTTTTGTACCCTAAATTTTTAAAAGCCATAGATTTAAACGTTGCTTTTTACCTTGGCTGTATGCTTTGGGGTGTATATTTAAAATCCTCTCCGGGAAGAAAAATTGTTCAAAACCCTTGCCTTGGTGCAGAGTTTGACGATGATTCTTTTGGTGAAATTGATTTTCTTATTAATTTTATAAAAGAGGGGTTAAATCGCGATACAAAATATTATTTAAATAAAATGTACACCCCAAATCCATTATATATTGCCATCCTGGAATATTACAGAGAGTTTTTATCTGTAAACAAGGGTTTTGTAAACACAAAACTGACAGATGATATAGTCATTCCGAAAGGTTTGAAATCTTTGGGCAAAGAGGATATAAAAGAAATTTACGATATTATATATAATGCCGTAAAAGAAGATAATTTGGAAATTTTATTTAAGGCTGCAGATAAAATTATTCCTGAATAAACTTTTTGGGACTTTAATGTAGAAAAATATGTACAAAAAAG
>CAJULH010000031.1 GCA_910587175.1 Candidatus Gastranaerophilales bacterium
AAACGTGGCAGACGTTGTAAAAGGCGTTGCCGTAAAGAAAGAAAAAGACGGATATCTGGTTGATATCGGTGCTAAGACAGAAGCTTTCCTTCCAATTAAAGAAGTTGTTAACTTCCCTGAACAAAACCCGGATGAATTAATTAAACTTTGGGAAGTTAAAGAATTTTATGTTATGAAGGATGAAGAAGACGATGAAGTTGCGATGCTTTCATTGAAGAAATTATCCTGTGCACAGGCTTGGCAGAAGCTTTCAGAACTTAAGGCAAACAATGAAAATGTTATGGCAAAGGTTGTATCTTCAGTTAAAGGCGGTTTAATTGCTGAAATTGAAGGTTTAAGAGGTTTTGTACCATCTTCACAACTTAGAACAGGTTCACCTCTTGATACCCAAATCGGTCAGGAAATCGAAGTTAAAATTCTTGAAGCTGATCCTAAAAGAAACAAGCTTATACTTTCCCAAAGACAAGTTTATACACAACAGAGAGAGCTTGTTGCAGATGAAGTTATATCAAGACTTGCTGTTGATCAAATTGTTGAAGGTGAAATTGTCAGAATTGCAGACTTCGGCGCATTTGTTGATATCGATGGCATTGACGGTCTTCTTCCGATATCAGAAATTAGCTGGGAAAGAATCAAACACCCTTCTGATGTTGTAACTTTGGGTCAAAAAATCCAGGTAAAAGTTATCAAGATTGATGAAGAATTAAAAAGAATCAGTCTTTCACTTAAAAGAATGGGTGCAAATCCTTGGGATGAAATTGTTGATAAATTAAAAGAAGGTGATATCATCGAAGGAACTATCAATAAAATCACTTCTTTCGGTGCTTTTATCAATATTTACCCTGGCGTAGAAGCACTTTTACCTTCATCTGAAATTTCAGAAGAGTTTGTAAACGTTCAAAATATGTTTAATTTAGGGGACAAGGTAGAAGTTTTAATTAAAAAATTCACTCCCCAGGAACACAGAATCGGCTTATCTATAAAAGATATCAAAAAAGCACAAAACCCGGGTGCAGACACTGAAAATGCATAAATTATTTTCAGCAAAGCACTTTGACGGCAATGCGGGACGCTAGTTCCCCAAAGAAGCCGGCTGCATACAAAACAAAAGCAGCAAATTCTGCCAAATAATTTATGGAATTCCGCTAAGCCCTGTCATAAGAGCTTAGCGGTTTTTCAAAAGAGATTCAGAGGTTTTTAAGATGAAATTTGTAATTCAAAGAGTAAAGAATGCAAGTGTTAAAATAGACAACAAAGTTTATTCTTCAATTGACAAGGGGCTTTTAGTATTTTTCTGTGCTGAAAAGGGAGATGAAACAGGCGGCGAATATGGCGGCAAAAAACTTGATAATAACGGGGTTTTAGAATATTTTGCAAATAAAATTTTAAAGCTTCGAATTTTTGAAGACAATGAAGGAAAAATGAACCGTTCTGTATCGGATATTAATGGCGAAATCCTTGTAGTATCACAATTTACGCTTGCTGCAAACTGTAAAAAGGGTACAAGACCAAGTTTTGACTCTGCAATGGAGCCTGTTGCTGCCAAAAAAATGTATGAAGATTTTATTCAAAAACTTCTTACTGAGGCTGAAAAATTTGCCGCACAAGATTGCGGGATGGTTAAATCCGTTCAGACAGGCGTTTTTGGAGCAGATATGAAAGTATCACTCATAAACGACGGTCCTGTGACCATTATAATGTAAGTTTTAATTTAAAAGTTCATGTGCACTTTGATTTATGATACAATGTAAAACCGATATGAATAATAGTGAACAAAAATATACACCATATACTGATTCTTTAATGTTTGCAGCCGAGCTTTTGGTTCGCGCCTGCAAGGAAGCAACGCGCAAATGCCATAAGGAAATGGGTTTTGGGATAAGCCATGAGGAGTACATTATTCTTGAAACTATTTTTTTAAATCCCGGCATTATCCAGTTTAATGTTTCTAAAAAACTTTTTATGCAACGTTCTTATGTTTGCAAAATGCTTGCAAGGCTTGAGGATTTGGGCTTTGTTAGAAAAGAAAATGCAATAAAGGGCAAACGCAAAATTATAGTGCGGTTATATCTTACAGAAGGCGGCAATACTGTGTATAATGCAGTCAGAGACAATATTATAAGTACTATGATTGCAAAACATCCAAAACAGAGATTTTTAAAAAACCGTGAAACTGCAGAATATCTCTTGTTTTTAGTAGAAGATATAAGAAAAGATTACAATATAAAACTTTAGTTTATATTGACAGAAGCAATTTTTTTTAATATCATCATGTTGAATTTTCAACATATGAAATATCAACATAATCAGGAGGAGAATTTTTATGAAAAAAACAGGCATACTATTGTTTGCAGCAGCCATTGCATTTTCAGGTGCTGCTTTTGCGGCGGAATTATCAACTGATAACCAGGCAGTTTTGCCGGTTGTTCAAACTGAAGTTAAAACAACTGAAGAGACAAATACACAGCAGGTAAATACCGAGGAAGCTAAAGCGGTTGAATCTGAAACAAAAGAAGCTTCTGAAGAAAAATCAGAAGAAGTAAAAATGGAAACACAGTCTGAAACCATTCAGGAGACTGCCGTTAAACAGAAAAAGATAAAATAGTTTGCAAGATAATAAAATAAATTAAAGGAGAAGAGGTTTTGTATTCCTGTTTCTCCTTTAATTTTATCCATATTTTAAATTAAAATTATACAAATTTTATAAACATTTTAGTATATACAACCTTTAAAAATTAGTGTAAAATTATAAAAAGTATGCTAGAAAAATTTACACAAAAAGCAATTGATATTGTCCAAAATGCGCAGATTCAGGCAGGAAATTTTAATTCCGATAAAGTCTATTCTGAACATATTTTGCTTGCCTTAGCCACCAACAGCAAAGGCATTGAAGCAAAATTAATGGGTGCTGAAAAAATTGATGCTGATGAACTTATAAAGATTATAAATTCTAAAATCTTTGTTAAACAAAAACCTAAAAAGCGAGAATATATTTCATTTTCAGCCAGTGCTAAAAGCATTTTGGAAAAATCTGTCGAAATTGCAAAAGAATATAAAAATGCTCTTATAATGCCAGCCCATATTGCTTTGGCGATATTTTTCTCCAAAAATTCAGGTGCATATGAAATATTAAAAGAATTTGATATAGATGAAGAAAAGATCGTTAATAACCTCATTCGTCTTATTGAAAAAAATTCTGCAAAAGGTACTTATAAGCATCCGGAAAAGGCTGAGACAGCCACCCCCCAAGGGTTTAATATTGACACACTCTTAGCAGAAAACTCCGTCTCAAATTTGTTGAAAACCGCGCAGTCAAAGCTTTCTACGATGGGTTATGAAATCCTTGGAACAGAGCAGATTGTGGAATCCATTCTGGATAATTCCGATAATGAAATCACGAAAATTCTTGAAAAATATGGTATTTCAAAGGAAAATTTCGATAAGGAACTTGAAAATTTTTCAAACAGAAGCGAAGAATATGGTGAAAGACAAATAATATTTACTCCAAATGCTTTCAGGGCAATGCTTTTGAGCCTTGATACCGCACGTGAACTTGGCTCTGTTGAAATTCGCCCGGAACATATAATCCTCGGCATTTTAAAGGCAAAAACAGGGATTGCATATAAAATTTTAGACAAACTTTCTGACCATAGTCTGAATTTTGAAGAAAAACTTTTAAAGGATATAAATTCTTCCTCTGCAAATGTTCCCGAAACTCTTGCTATACTTCGTTTAGCAAAAGCTGAGGCTGAAAATTTCAACAAAAAAACAGTGGGCTCCGAGATGATTTTACTTGGAATACTGGCACACCAACCGTCTGTTGCTTACAGTGTCCTAAAAAAGCTTGATATTACCTTAAAAGATGCCCGCAGAGAGGTAGAAAACCTTGTTGGATACAGCGTAGAAGAAAACCATAACGGCTTTGAATATTCCATAAGAGCAAAGAAAATCCTTGATATGGCGTATGTTGCAGCCAAAAAACACGGTAAGACAAAAATTGTATCAGAGCACCTTCTTTATGCTATTACAAAACAACCTGATTGCCTTGCTATGAAAGTGTTAGAGAATCTTGGCACCGATGTTTTGGAAATCAAGCAAGGCATTTTAAAAGAGCTGGATATTGAAACTATGTAAAGCTTAAAACCTTGCAATATAAGGCATTAGAAGGTTTTTAAATTGCCGGAGGAAGCGTCCAGAGTCTTGACTCCTGCTTTTGTAAATTCAACCGTATAATTTGTTTCTTCGCCTATAGTCTCGCTTTTCAGGATGTGACCCACTCCAAACTGTTGGTGAAAGACTCTTGTGCCTTCTCTTAATGTCTTAAATCCTGACAGTGGCGGAGTTTTGGGTGTTTTTGCCTGTTCTTTGCATTTTGCAATTATATCCTGAATGCTCATTTTAGGCTCTTTATCTGTGCTTTCAGCGGTTTCTGTTTCTGATTTACTTTTTCCGGAAACAGCGTTGTAATTTTGCACATTTATTTTGTTGGAGTTTTCCGTTTTTTTATTTTTAACAACAAAATTTTTAGGAGCGGTTCTTTGCACCGTCTCGTTTTTAGTATCATTCAACGTCGCACTTTCAGTATTTTTCGATTTTTTTATTCTAGCAATACTGGAAAGCAGCGACCCGCCTTTATTTGACGAAACGGAACTATCGGATGTGCTCGCAGTGTATGCATTTTGACTGTTTTGTTTTGCACCATAGGACGTTTTTTTATTATAACTGTCTTTAAAACGGTTATAATCCTTGTCTTTACTATCGTTTGAAAGTTTTGAACCGCCCCAGCCATTGTTATAAGCTGTTTTCACGTGCGCTTCATCTTCTAAAAGCAGATGTGCAGGGATTTCTTCTATAAATCTTGATGGCGGGAAAAATTTTATATCTCCCCAAACACGGCGCCTTTGCGCCCAGGTCAGGTGCAGAAGGTCTTTTGCACGCGTAATACCCACATACATCAGGCGTCTTTCCTCTTCAAGTTCCACGGAAGACTCTTGCTGACCGATTGTACGGGCATTTGGAAACATTCCTTCCTCAAGACCGCTCAAAAATACTACAGGAAACTCAAGACCTTTTGCGGCATGAAGCGTCATAAGGGTTACAGATTTTTCATTGTCCTTAACTTCATCAATATCAGATACCAAGGCTACCTGGGTCAGGAAATTTCCAAGTGCGCCAAGGTCTTCTGCCTCTTCTTCAAAAGGAATTTCGTCAAGTTCAAATTCCCTGACAACATTTATAAATTCCTGCAGGTTTTCAAGTCTGGACTGGTTTTCAACCGTATCTTCATTCTTTAATTCGGCGATATATCCCGAATATTCAAGCACATAGCTTACAAATTCGGAAAGCTCCATATCATTTTGCTTTGCAATCAGGTTGTTAATTATGTCCCTAAACCCCGTGAGGAATGCCTTATGGCGGGCAGAAAATTCTTCATAATCATCAATATTCTGAAGAATTTCAAATATACTCAAATCCTTGCTATCAGCTAGTTCTGCCAGTTTTTTAACTGTTGTATCGCCTATTCCCCGCTTCGGAACATTTATAATGCGCTTCAAACTTTGGTTATCAGCAGTGTTGTAGATTAATTTCAGATAAGCAACAATGTCCTTAATCTCTTTTCTTTCATAGAACCTCAAACCCCCGACAATCTTGTAGGGCAAGGAATTTGACATTAAAGCTTCTTCTATTCCTCTGGATTGGGCATTTGTACGGTATAGCACCGCCATATCCTCATACGGAGTGCCTGAATTGTAGAGCTGACGAATTTTTTTAGCAATATAAAGACTTTCTTCATAGTCAGACTCTGCTTCATAGGTTAAAATCTTTTCACCCGAGCCTTTTTGGGAATAAAGATTTTTGTCCAGACGTTCTGCATTATTTGCTATGACTGCGTTTGCAGCATTCAAAATATTTTCTGTGGAGCGGTAATTTTGCTCCAGCTTTATTAACTTTGTATTTTCATAATCCTTCTGAAAGCCAAGTATAATCTTAAAATCCGCCCCGCGCCAGCTATAGATGGATTGGTCAACATCACCCACCGCACAAAGGCTTGTACCTTGGGTTTTGGCTTTTTCATTATTGTATAACATGCGGATTAACTTATATTGAGCTTTGTTTGTATCCTGAAACTCATCTGTCAGAATGTGTTTGAACCTTCTTGCATAATTTTCCCGGACTAAATCATTTTCAGCCAAAAGGTTTACGCAGAGCATGAGCATGTCGTCAAAATCAAGCGCATTGTTAATTGCAAGCTGTTTTTCATATTCATAATAAACTTCTGAAATTTTTTCCGTTTTATAGTCTCTTGCAGAGCTTGCAAAGGTATAGGCATCCTGCAGCTTGTTTTTGGCGTTTGAAATTATGGATTTTATTAACTTAACTTCATAAATTTTTTCATCCAGATTAAATTTTTTAATGGCATTTTTGATGATTGTTTTTGTATCTGTATCGTCATATATAACGTAATTATTACCCCATTTTCTGCCATCTTTTGTCTGATATTTATCAAGGTCTCTGCGTAAAATTCTGCCAGCAATATTATGGAATGTGCCCACCCACATGCGTTTTACGGTTTCTTCGCCAAGATACCCTGAAAGCCTCGCACTCATTTCCTTTGCAGCTTTATTTGTAAATGTAACAGCTAAAATTTCAAACGGATTTACCCCGGAATGCACCAGGTTTGCTATTCTTGAAGTTAAAACCTTTGTTTTGCCGGATCCTGCACCCGCAAGCACCAAAATTGGTCCGTTCGGCTCTAAAACTGCCTGGGATTGCTGTTCGTTTAATCCCTTCAAAAAAGCTAAATCCTGCATTGCTGTTGTAATTCCCCGCCCACATATAAAGTATGATTTAAATAAATAGTCAAAATTAAAAAAATATGCTATCATTATAATACAAAAAAATATTTAAGGAAAAATTGATGAGCGAAAACAATAACGAACAACCCTCGATTATGGTTCCGTTGGATGATTTGGACAAAGTTTCGGATGATGATATCGATAAAGTTGACACTTTGGCTCAGGAATTAGCCACAATCAGGCAGTCCGCTAAAAGAATTGCTATTATTGGTTCCAGAAACCTTGCAATTACTCATCAACAAATTATTGAAACGCTTACAACTTCCCTTGTCATGCAGGGAAATACCATTATAACTTCAGGAGGTTCTTCAGGTACAAATGCTGCAGCTATCCGCGGAGCAATGAAAGCCAACCCTGAAAAATTAAAGGTTATTTTACCCCAGACAATTGGTCAGCAGCCTTCGGATGTTCAAGACCAGCTTATCGGTGTACCAAATATTATTGAGCACCCGGATAGAGCTATGATGACTTTGACTGATGCTTCACGCATCTGCAACCGTGAAATTATTGATGAATGCCAACAGCTTATCTGTTTTTTATCGCACACTTCAAACACATTACACAAAGCTGTTGATTTTGCAGAAGAATCTCATAAGGTTGTAACGGTTTTTTATCTGGATTAGGTTTGTAATTAAAAGTTTTGCATGCCAAGGTTAATAAATTTTGTGCATCTTTATAATGATGCCTGATAACGGGATTTTGGCAAATATTTACAATCTTGCCAGAAATGGTGCAGGTTTGATAATATGGCATAAGGAAATCATCCCTTGGAGTGCTAAGGTTTATAATGATTTTGGCAGAATGGGGAATTCAAATCGTCTGATGTTGCCAATATTATTTTATAGTTTTTAAGTAATACTGGTTTAGTGCTGAATTAATCTTTAATAATATTAATTAGCTGCTGCATTTTAAAGTGTATGTTGAAATGCAAAAATAAAACATTTGAAGCAAGTATCCGGCTTTTTTTAGACTCCGGTTTTTATATTAAAAGCAGTGTGAACTATTGCATATTTATACAAAGCCAAAAAATAAAGTGCAGTAATTCGCAATAGTCTTTCTTGTGTAAAAAATTTTGTCTAAAAAAGAAGAGCTGCAGCAAGCTCTGTGACAGTAAGCGCAAGCCCTCCAAGAAGATCCAACTTGCACAAAATCAAAGAATTTTGGCAAGTGGAGACCGGTGCTTAAGCACTACGATAGCGTCGTAGGATGTGAGTCTTGTGAGTGAAAACGTTAGTGAAACGAACAAAAGACGAAACACCCACAGACGCAAATGCCGGTTACGGCACCCTGCGGTGCAGTTCCGGTCCCAGTCTCTGCCCGGGCGCCAATGGCGGCAACTGCTGGCCGAACCACGTATGGTCAGGCGCATTACGCGAGACAAGCTATTATAGCGGCTTCAAACTGAATTCGGGTTCACTTACTATGACGAATGCCTGTGATGGTACAGGTAAGTGCCACTATACCAACGCTTTTACTGTGCGCTGTGTCCTGGATTTGAAGATAAGGTTTCCTTTTAAGAGTGCAACATCTGAATATCAAAGTTATCCGGGTTTTTAAACCCGTTTTGCATAAAGCATTCTAAGTGAATTTAAAATTGCAATAAAAGAAACACCTACATCTGCAAACACGGCACCCCACATGGTAACAAAGCCAAATGCCCCGAATATAAGGAACAAAGCCTTTATTCCAAGTGCCAGCACAATATTTTGTTTAACAATTCTGATTGTCTTTTTTGAAATCTTCAGAGCAGTATATATTTTTAGCAGATTATCATCCGTTATAACTATATCAGAAGCCTCTATTGCAGCATCGGAGCCCAGTTTACCCATCGATATCCCGATATCAGCCCTCGTTAACACGGGTGCATCATTTATACCATCCCCTGTAAATACAAGTATTTCGCCTTGCTTTTGTTCCGATAACATTTTTTCAACCTTATCCACCTTTTCATTTGGAAGCAGATTAAAATACACTTCATCCAGACCAAGCTCCTTTTGAACACCCAGTGCTGCCGCTTTTGTATCACCAGTCAGCATTATTGTTCCGGCACCGGTCTGTTTAAGTTTTGAAATCACGTCTTTTGCATTTTGTTTTATACTGTCAGAAATTACAATACAGCCAAGATATTCGCCATTTGATGCTATATGTACAATTGTCCCAGAGGAATTTTCAGGATTTGTAACCAAAATATTAAACATTTTCATTATCGATTCATTACCCGCTATGATATTTTTGTCAAAAACATTTGCAGAAATACCCTTCCCGGGAAATTCTTTTAAATCTTTAATTTTAGATGTATCAATATCCTTGCCGTAGGCATCTTTGATGGATTTTGCAACAGGATGGGTTGAGTAATTTTCTGCATATGCGGCAAGTTTTAAAATCTCACTTTTATCAAAGAATTCAGATGCAGAAATTATCCCCGAAACCTTAAAACAGCCTTCTGTCAGCGTTCCTGTTTTATCAAAAACAAATGTTTTAGCATTTGAAAACGCTTCAAGATAATTGCTTCCTTTGATTAAAATACCGCTTCTTGACGCTGCGCCAATACCTGCAAAAAAGCCTAAGGGAATTGATATCACAAGAGCACAGGGACAAGATATTACAAGGAAAGTAAGAGCACGCTCAAACCATATTAAAAAGCTGCTGCCAAATAGAACAGGCGGCAAAATTGCAAGTAAAATTGCAGAAAAGACAACAAACGGTGTATATATTCTTGCAAATTTTGTTATAAATTTTTCCGTTTTTGCCTTGTTGCCTGCAGCATTTTCAACCATATTTAAAATTTTTGACACGGCAGAATCCCTAAACTCTTTTAAAACTTTAACTCTTAAAACAGAGTTCAGGTTTATATATCCGCTTAAAATTTCATCATTTAAAGAAATTTCTTTTGGAATACTCTCACCCGTAAGATTTGATGAATCAATGGAACCAAAGCCTTCTGTAACAATACCATCCAGCGGAACCTTCTCGCCCGGTTTTATTATTATTATTTCACCCGGTTTCACTTCATCAGGGTGCACCTTCAATATTTTGCCATCACGTAAAACATTTGCATATTCAGGTTTTATTTTCATTAAATCCGCGATAGATTTTCTGGATTGCTTAACGGCATAAGAATGAAATAATTCCCCGGTTTGATACAGCACCATAACCATAATGCCTTCGGGGTACTCACCTATGCAAAATGCACCAAATGCAGCTATTGTCATAAGGAAATTTTCATCCAAAAGCTGCCTGTTGACCAGGTTTTT
Source organism: Candidatus Gastranaerophilales bacterium (assembly GCA_910587175.1). Taxonomy (GTDB): domain Bacteria; phylum Cyanobacteriota; class Vampirovibrionia; order Gastranaerophilales; family Gastranaerophilaceae; genus MGBC122484. The sequence goes on from CAJULH010000031.1 coordinate 10,112, forward strand.
AAAAGCGTTTGCAGCAATATCCCCCGCTACAATTAAATAGCAAAGCAAGAATTCAAAGAATTTTACAATGTTTGCAAAACCAGGTTCTACGTAACTTTCAGGCTTAAAGATTACATAGAAAACAAGCAAAACAAGGGTAATAATTATCCTTAGAATCATTTTTCCGGAATCAGAATGCTTGTGATTGTGTCCCACCCCGCAGCATGAAACGTGGTGCCCGTGTTTATTTGAATCATTACAGCTATGATTGTGATTGCGGTTATTGCAAACGCCGTAATTGCACATCTGAAATTCTCCTTAACAATATCTTAATTGTTCAATCATTCAACTATATATTAGTATTATAATTGAACAATCATTCAATTGTCAAGAGGCAAAATTCATCTCTTTGAAAAATATACGGGCAAACAAAGTAAAAAGAAAATATAACTGTATAAAAGCAAAAGACTGCCATAACATCAGACAGTCTTTTGTAAAATAAATTTATCTCATTAAAGTTCTCATGGAAGTTAAATTTAGCGTATTGTCTTTCTGTCTTTCAAATGTTCTTAACGTAATTGCGCTGTCATCTTTTTCGGAAAATAACTGCTTAACTGTCAGCTTGTTGCCGTTTGGGTTTGTTGAAAGACAGAGTTTGGAATTATCCAATGAATTAAAATAATACAATTCATCTATTGAACCATCTTCTCTGAAATTAACTGAAAAATTCCTTTGTCCGTTTTTTATTCCTTCTGCACTTATATAATCGCCATTAGCGTTGTTTCTCACAACCTTTATCGTAGAAAACATGCTTGGATAGGTATATGTAGAAGTTCCATTATTATTATTTTCTACTATTGGTTTTGTATGCATTGGCTCATTTGCGGTTAATATATTAATGACATTTCTCGGATCTCTGTCAAAACCTGCACAAACAGCCCTGTAGATTATATAATTTATGCTTTCACTGACAGCATCCAACGCTTCCTGGAGTTCATCGTGTTTAGATGTTTTTAAAACTTCAACTACAGCTTTTTGCGCTTCAAGAATCTCTTGCATTGTTCCATCATCAAACATTGCCTGCACCTTGTCTAACATATCAGCAGCAGCTTCTTTTTCCATATCGCTATATTTATCCATCTTTGGATTATTATTCATATCTTCTAAATCGGGCAGCCGGACTTCGGAATAATTAACCGTTTCCTGTTGTGCTATATTCCTTTCCATATTTCTAATGTATTTATCCGCACTGCTTGTAGAAAACAGGGGTATTTTATCCTTTAATTCATCAGGCGCCTGCCCAATTTGTTCGGCAGCAGCTTTTATTGTATAAAGCGCCATACTTGCACTGTTTTCGGCAACCATAGCTTCGATATCATCATAATATTCATCTGCTTCCATTATTTCATCGAATCCGTTCTGCACCTTTGAAAATTCGCTTTCAGGGTTTTTGGAATCTTCAAATATTTTGTCAGTCATGCCTGCAGCCATCATATTAAAATAAGATTCAGGAGAAATATATATCTCATGGGAATTATTTTGTTTACTGTCCTTATTGGAGCCTGAATCAGGTGCTCCTGCATTTTCTTTATTTTTTCCTTTAAAATTCATCTTGGCTATATTGCTGTAATTACTTTGCATAACGGGTGCAATATTCATTTGAAATCCTTTCTCTTACTGCGGCATTTATATTAAAACTTCTAAAAATTTTATTTGTCAAAACATTTTAAAATACCGTTTTATTTGACAACAACCTGTTTATAAAAATATAATTGTCACAAAGAAGGAAATTTCAATGGAAAATAAAAAAACTGACTGCGAAGCCTGCAATCTTGAACTTATAGACAAAGTAAAGCCAAACATGCCGGAAACCAGTGTATTATATGAGCTTTCAGATTTTTTTAAAGTAATGGGTGATTCTACAAGAATTCAGCTTTTATGGGCGCTGGAAGAAAGCGAACTTTGCGTAAATGACCTTGCATACCTTTTAAATATGACAAAGTCTGCAGTTTCACATCAGCTAAAGGTTTTAAGAACAGCAAAACTTGTGCGCCCCACCAAAAAAGGGAAAAATGTATTTTACGCGCTGGATGATGAGCATGTAAAACACATTCTGGAGAAAGCCCTGGAGCACGTTTTGGAGTAGGGGTTTATTTTACCTCCAACTGCTACAAATATTTGCAACAAAGGCAGCGGATTTTGCGAGACGCGAAACGTCATTTGCGAACAGGTTGCTAAAACCTGTGAAGCCCGCAATAATTCAAGCAGGACGGTCTATTGCACATCAACTTAAAATCAGAGAGTTTAAAGTGTAGTGTTTTACAACAGCCTTTTTATGCAAACACCTTGCGCAAAATGGAAATGACATTACTAAAAAATTTTCCAAAAAAGCTTGACTTAGAGCCTGCTCCAGATTGTACAGTATTATTAAGCAAATAAAAAAGGATTATTAACTTATGAAAATATCTGAAGTAAGTAAAAAATACAATATTTCCCCGGATACATTAAGGTATTATGAAAAAGAAGGGCTTTTACCAAATGTAAAGAAAAATGCCAGCGGAATAAGGGAATATTCAGAAAACGACTGCAATTGGGTAGAATTTATAAAATGTATGCGCGGAGCAGGACTTTCGATAGAGGTGCTTGCAAAATATATTGAGCTTTTTTACAAAGGAGATTCCACAAAGGAAGAGCGCAAAAATATTTTAACAGAAGAACGTGCAAAACTTATTGAAAAGCGAGATGCAATCCAGGCTACAATAGACAGGCTTGATTATAAAATAGATGCCTATGACAAAACCATAATCAAAAAAGAAAAAGAGCTGCTGGAAAACCCTTAAAGAGTTTATACGATTAAATCTACAGACTTTATTTTGCCGGTTTCATTATCATAATCAACTTTTAGTACAGATTTTTCAGAACATAAGCCAAGCAATTCCCAAACATTGTCTCTGTGCCGGCTCCAGGCTTCATTTATCGCAGCAGATGTAAAATCATCATCCCCGTAATAATCGGCTGCATAGTCTGATACAAGCTCTGCACTTTTGTACGACATTTTGAAAGCATCCCCCTCTTTTCCGCTGAAAATATAAGTTTCATTTTCATTATCCGGGGAATATACGCAAGCCCTGCCTTCATCAATATCATCAAATATTTTCTTTACATCTTTGTCAATTTTGCTTTTGCCATCACCGTTTGCCATTATGGCTATTTTTTCTGCAATATGCTGCGGTGCATTGACTTTTACAATCTTTCCAAAACTAACAGGGCTTATATTCATTATTTTTCTCTCCAAACTATTTGTTTGCATACAAAAACGATGAATAATATTTTTTGCCTGACAATAGAAACCAACTGCAGTACAAAATTACAAAATTTTTTCTAAAATTTCACTAACTAATTTCAATTTATCAATATCCTCTTTTATCAGTTTAATTCTGCCAATAATTAACGAATACAGCTCTTTATTACTATAATCGTATTCAAAATCAAACAGATCTTTTGGCTTAAGACCAAGTGCATTTGTAATTCTTTCAAGAGTATCCGCCATAGGATAATTGACCCCGTTTTCTATGCAAGACATTGCCCTTGGTAAAATATTGACTTTTTCTGCAAATTTTTCCTGTGAAAGCCCCCTGGCTTTCCTTAATTTTGCTATACGCTGACCTAATAATCTTTTTAAATTCTTATCAACTGGCATTGGTTTTAATCTTTCAATTTTTATATACTAATGTTTATTTCATTATAAAAATAAGGACACTTTGGCATTTTATTTATTGATTTTTTAGTTCTTGACATTGAGAATTAAATTGCTTATAACCAGCTTGCGGAAAACAACATAAAATTTCAAACTAAATATAATTCGGTGCGGGCGTATTTTCTCGCCCGTTTTCTTGGAAAACCGGGTTCCATCCGTTTCAGTCTTCAATGCAGTATGGGCTTCATACCGCATTCTTAAGGATGAGTTATACCTGCGTTTTTGCAGATTTCAACTCTGCAAGCAGAGAGCTCAAAAAGCAAAGAATGCAGAAAATCTAACCCAATCCAAGCTTGCTGAAAAACTTGGAATTGATACTTCTTCGCTTGGCAAGCTTGAATACGAAATAAATTTTACATCGGCGAAAATATTGCTTAAAATGAGTATTGTCTTTGATATTAGCCCTGCTGAATTATTTAATTTCGGAGACAAAATTAAGCCTGATACAGCATATAATGATAAATTTGATAAAATATTTGAACTACTGCTTGTATGCAGCAAAAACGAGCCGGATCAGGTCTGTAATATATCGGATTGCGTTTTAAAATTTAAAAAATAATAAAAACTCAAAAATTTTTCAAAAAGGAATCAGCAATAACGGGGTTCGGATAAAAATCAAAATTCGGAGAACCCGGGATTCGAACCCGGGATGCAGGATAACCCACATAACACCTTAGCAGGGTGCCGCCTTCAGCCACTCGGCCAGTTCTCCACATATTAATCTTGTCAAAACCTCTGTCTTTGCAGGTTTTACAATAAATCTCTGCCCGCGCCTGCAAACTAACAGCAAGAATATGAGTTTTATTTTAGCATAAAAAACGGAATATTATCAAGCATTTTATTTAAAAGTAATTTAGCATTTCAAAACTAAGCCGCACGATGAGCCGCATTTAATTCAAAGTTTGAAACAATGAAATTTACTGTTTCGGGGAAGAAATTTAAAAGCAATCTTTTGCCTTCATCATTCACCCTGTTTTCTTCATATTCTTCCATCCACAATAAATTACAAACAGCTTTAATCACCTCAGGAATCTCTTCTTCAGGTCTTAAATGCTCCTTTTTGTACATACCTGCATCTTTTCTTATATGTCCGTCGCTATCTTCATCCAGCCATTTTAAAAAGTTATCTTTTTCTTCTTTAAATATTCCCTTTAATTCCTCATCACAAGCAAGAGAATACTTGTCAGACAACCTTTTAATCGTTAAATTAATCATGGAGTTTGCAGCAACCGTAGAATTATACAAACAAAGCCCGTCCCTGCCTTTGGCAGATTCCGGCAAAGCATCAAGGGTTTCGTTTAATTCCAAAAGTATTTGGGGCGGAAGTAATTTCAAAGCTTTTATAAATGTTTCTTTTTGTCTTTCGTTTTCCGAAAACTTTTCAATTGCATTGGAAAAATCCAGCACTTCACCTTTGTTTCCGCTTGCTATTGCAACTTTCCCATCTTTATTTGTCCGCATTCTGTATGTTCTGCCGTTTATGTCAAATTCTGTATAATCAGAATTTTCTACATACCATCTGGAGTATGCATAATCCAATATAGGGTTAAATTCGCTATCTTTAATTGAAATATTTCTTGTTTTAACAGTTTTACAATGACCGGAAAAATCTATGGTTTCTTTGTAAGCATTTTCAATAATATAATCTTTGTTAAATCTGCTTCTGTCGATAAAGCTTGTTGTGTTTTTTGCACCCATATTTGACGTTTCTCTTGAAGTGTGCAAATCTCCGCAATCGTTTGATGCACAGGATATATTACAGGAGCCAAATCCGTTTGAAAAAGATACGCCCAGTTTTTTATCAGTTATGCCGTTAAAAGTGTATTTCGTCTTATTGAAACCAAGTTCGGATTCTTTCTTTAAAAGGGCAGTCTCACTTTTTGGCAACTTATGTATTGCAGCCGCAACCATATCATATTCATCATCATCTAAACGCAGCATCTGCACTACCGATGATTTATTCGGGTTATATTTCTTTATATCCTCATACCTTTTTGAAAAACGAAATATGCCTCTGTTGTCATCTTCAAATATTACGTTTGGAGGCAGTGCAAACGAAGCTCTGAATGATAAGCTGTCTGAATTATTGGAACGTTTTACCGTGTTTAAAGTGGTGATATGCATTGTTGGTATTTTACTTTTTATTTAAACAATAATGTATTTTTATATAAAACCCTGAAGAAAATTTTTTGCTACATTTAGAAACCACCTATTCATTACTACATATGTAAAAATGATTAAAAAGCCCGCTGCTCAAGCTATCCGGAAGGCTAATAGCTCCATCGGGGGGTTGCAAAAATGGTATGTTATATGTATATTATGTTTACAAACTTGGGTTTTGTCTTGAATACATAATTGAAGTGTTAGAAGAAAATGTATTTTCAAGTTTTTACCCTGTTAGATATGAAAAAAGAGGATTATTTTTATGACGAAAAAGCTTATTAAAACTTTGTTAGTCGCCGTTTGCATATTTTGTTTCGGACTTACTAACACAGCTGATGCAGCCGGGTCGCCTAATGAAATTAAAACAGCAATCGTAAAAACTGCAGTTAGCATGGGCGTAGACCCTTGCGTTGCATTAAGCATTGCTAAACTGGAATCAGAATTTATACCCACAAAAAAAGGAGCTTCAGGTGCCGTTGGTTTATTTCAGCTCATGCCTGATACCGCAAGGAGACTTGGTGTTAATCCATATATAATGAATGATAATATCAAGGGCGGAATAATGTACTATCAAATGATGTATAAAAAATTCGGCTCGGTAGATTTGGCACTTGCTGCATACAATGCAGGTCCGGGCAATGTTGCAAGATACAAGGGTGTTCCGCCTTTCCGCGAAACAAAAGCATTTATTACAAAAATCAAAACCAATGCAGCCGTCTTTAAACAAGATCCGATTGTGCTGCAACATACGCAGCCCCAAACTTCCGGTACGCTGTAGTTTAAAAATTATAATAAACACTCCCTTGGTTTTGATTTAGGGAGTGTTTTTTGGTATCATAGACGAAGAAGAAAACTTTAAAAAGGGAAGCAATATAAATGGAAGATATGAAGACAGAAAACGTAAAGATTGAAGAAAAATTTTTAAACCAGGCGTTTGAAATATCAAAAGGCGCAGAGGTATTGCCAAACGGCGTTGAAGAGCTTGCGCGCATTCTTCAAAATTCATATTATTCCAAAAAACCTTTAAGGGTAAAATTAGGGCTTGACCCAACAAGACCGGATTTGCACCTTGGACACACTGTTGTGATGCGCAAACTGAAAAAATTTCAGGAACTTGGTCATACAATTGTACTTATTGTTGGCGGTGCGACAGCAATGGTGGGAGATCCTTCCGGAAAGTCCGAAACCCGTCCGGCACTTTCAAAAGAACAGGTAGCAGAAAACGCTAAAACATATTTTGAGCAAATGTCAAAAGTTTTGGATGTAACAAAGGCAGAAGTCCGCAATAATGCAGACTGGCTTCATTCTATGACATTTACGGATTTCCTGAAATTGGCATCAGCCACAACGGTTGCAAAGCTAATGACGCGTGATGACTTTGCAAAAAGGTACGCAGAAGGACGTCCCATAAGCCCTGTTGAATTTTTCTACCCTCTGATGCAGGGATATGACAGCGTTGCAGTAGATGCAGATATTGAATTCGGCGGAACAGACCAAAGATTCAATCTCTTAATGGGAAGAGATATCCAAACTTTTTATGGTCTCAAAAAGATGCAGGTTGTAATTATGATGCCCTTAATTGAAGGCACGGACGGCGTTGTAAAAATGTCTAAAACGTATCCCGAACACTGCATTTCATTAACAGAAAACCCGAAAGATATGTATGGAAAATTAATGTCCATTCCGGATGAACTAATGGAAAAATATTTCACTCTTTTGACTGATATTGAATTTAATAAAGAAAACAACCCCAGAGACGAAAAGATGCGCCTTGCATATGAGATTACCAAAATGTATAATGGCGCCGATGAAGCAGATAAGGCGCAAAATGAATTCATCAATGTGGTTCAAAATAAAGGCGTGCCTGATGATGTTCAGGAATTTAAAATTAAAGACTCAAATAATATTATAGATATTTTGGTGGATTTAAACTTCGCCCAAAGCAAAGGAGAAGCAAAAAGGCTCATTGCAGGAGGCGGTGTGAAGTTTGAAGGAGAAAAAATATCAGACATCCAAACAAAAATCGAAAAAGAAGGAATTCTTCAGGGCGGTAAAAGAAAATATGCAAAAATCCTCCTCTAATAATAAAAATTCTGCAACTGACAACTATGAGCAAAAACAAAATCACAAAAAACATCCAATAGCGCTCATTCGGGGGTTAAAACGTGTAAAGGCAGACATTCAGAATATTAAAGACAAAGACCCCGCAGCAAAAAGCATTCTGGAAATTCTTCTTTTATACCCCGGGTTTCATGCGCTTTTAGCATACAGGATTGCAAATAAACTTTTAAAATGGCATGTGCCGTTTATACCGAGGCTTATCTCCCAGCTGGCACGTTTCTTTACAGGAATTGAAATCCACCCTGGCGCCACTATTGGAGAAAGATTTTTCATAGACCATGGTATGGGTGTTGTAATAGGTGAAACAACTATTATAGGTGATAATGTGCTTGTATATCAGGGCGTGACACTAGGAGGCACAGGAAAAGACCATGGGAAACGTCATCCAACCATTGGAAGCTTTGTTACAATAGGCGCAGGAGCAAAAGTGCTTGGTAATATAACAATTGAAGATAATTCAAACATAGGTGCAGGCTCTGTTGTAATAGATAATGTCCCCGAACACTCCACCGTTGTAGGAATTCCCGGACGCATAGTCCAGCAGAGATTTTTTATCCAGGGCCAGCTTTTGCACAATAAAATCCCCGACCCTGTTACCTGCCAGCTAAACAGGCTCACATATGAGCTGAAAGAACTTAAAGACAGGGTGGATGGCAAATAGAACACTTTGAGTCTGTTTACAGTATGTCTTTTATAAAAAATAAAAATCCCTCTTTATAAAATAAAGAGGGAAAATTTTTAGCTTAAAGTCTTTGTTATTAGTTAAAGGAGTTTAATTCTAAATAATTAATTGCTTGATTTATTGAATAATGATTTTACACCGAGGCAAAGAGCACCTATGCCAACACCTGCAAGAGCAATAAGACCAACTTTTCCGCCGCTTAAACCAACTTTTGTGAGTGCTTTTGATATAAAACCGCTTCCGGTAGAACCCAAAGATGATTTAGCAAGCTTAAATATTCCGTAACCTGCCGCAGCCGTACCTACACCGCCTACTAATGCGCCGCCAACTTTGCTTGCTGTTGCATAGTCTGATTTTTTGGTTCCTGTTACTTCAGAGATTAAATCTTCCTTGGAATTTGTCTGTGTAAAGAAATTTACCCCTGGAATTGCATTTTTCACACCTGAAGCGAATGAAGAATCTGCATATTTTGAAATATCACCAAGCAATGTAGAGCCTGTAGCGTTTCTATATTGGTTTTGGGCAAGAGTTTTAATTTGCTGTTCAGTGTATCCTGAATATTGACCAAGTTCTTCCATTTCATCAACCATATTGTTAAATTCAAACAAAGCGTCATCGCTTCTGCCTTCCTGAAGCATATATTGAATTGTCTGGCAGTGTTCTGTAAATGTCATGGTTTCGGTTGATTGTTTTCCTGTAAATGATTGTCTTGTCGTGCTGATATCATAGCCATTTTCCATGGATTTTTTAGCATTTTCAACATATTCATCGCTTGCATAGTATCCGCCGTAGCCTCCATACATGCCGCAGCCATATCCGCTTGTTGTACCTGTAATGAGCCCAAGACCATTCAGCGAATTATAGCCAGTAGTTAAACCTAAACTCATAAGTAAACTTCCTTCCAAATAAACTTTTTAAACTTTAAACTAACCTTACATTTAAATAAAAACATTTTGTTTTTGAAAATTGCCCGGTTTTTTCAAAATAACTTAATATTTCTTAATAAAACTTACGCTGCACATTACCGGTAAATGCAGCGATTTAAGAATATGTAACAAAAATGCCAAGAAGGGGAATGTAATGTAGAATATTATTATATAATTGTTATTTTGGGATAGTAGTAACTAATGTTCAATATAGAAGAGTTTTTAAGAAAAGTTAATAGTACAAAGGCATCCGATATACACTTAAAGGTTGGAAAATCTCCTTCTTTAAGAATAGCGGGCAAAATTTCAAAACTGGACGAGCCTGCAATTACAAAAGAAGATTTTGAAAACATAATGCGTACAATGCTCTACGGTGATTTGGCAGACAAGCTGAAAACCAGAAACGACGTAGATTTTACATATGAAATTCCAAACGTTTCAAGATACAGGGTAAATTACTGTAAGGAACTTGGGTATCCGAAACTTACTTTAAGAACCGTTCCTTATGCCATACCCACATTGGAGGAACTTTCGCTGCCCGAATCTTTAGAAGTATTCACAAGCTACAACAATGGCATTGTGCTTATTACAGGGGCAACAAGTTCCGGAAAATCCACAACCATTGCATCTTTGATTGAAATCATAAACAAGCAGAAACAAAAACACATAGTTACAATTGAAGACCCTATTGAATTTTTATACACAGATAAAAAATGCCTCATAACACAAAGGGGCGTAGGTGTTGATGTGGATTCATTTTCAGACGGCATAAAATATGCGCTTCGCCAAGACCCTGATATTATACTCGTTGGTGAAATAAGGGACAGGGATACAATGGAAAGCGCCTTAAATGCTGCAGAAACAGGTCATCTTGTGTTTTCAACCATCCATACAAATTCGGCACCGCAAACAATAAACAGAATCTTGGGGCTTTTTGATGATTCTACAAGAGGCTTTATAAGAGACAGATTTGCAAAGGTTTTAAGGGGGACAATTGCACAAAAGCTGGTACCAAAAATAAACGGCGGTCTTGTTCCTGCGCTTGAAATTATGGCAAGCACCCCGGCAATTGTTGACTATATAAAGAAAAACCAGCTTGAAGAAGTGGAGACCCTTATTAAAAGAGGCGGATACCAGAATATGGTATCTATGAATGCTTCAATATTCAAACTATTTAAAGCCGGTGTTATAAGCAAGGAAGAAGCACTTAATGCAAGTGACGATGAAGTCGAACTAAACCAGCTAATGAGAGGAATTTACCACGGCAGCGCACACCCTGTCGATGATTTATTATAAAAGGAGAGTAGAGAAAGAATATGGCACCATTTCCTGAATCAGAAGATATGACCATAAAAAGACTTATGGTTGCCCTTAGAAAAAATGACCTTCAGCTTTTAAAGATGGGCACATATAAGCTCCATGAAAAATTTCACACAGGACACGAGTTTGAGCTTACGGATGATTTGAGGCGCATTCTTGAAATTGTGGAAGAAAAACAGTATCCGCCAGAGATTTCAGACATCCTCTGCTCTACAATTAAAGATATTTTATCTAAAAAAGCAATTCAGCAAATTTCAAGAGAAAATCAAATCCTGCCGCCGGACAGCGGAAAAACAACCATGCCGGAAAACCTGCAGCCTGGTGTGCAACCCCAAAATGATGACATAAAAGAACTCGCACAGATGATAAATTCAAACCAGCCGGTTCAGGAGCAGATTTTAAATAATGATACACAGGTTGAAATAAAACCTGTTCAGGTGCAGCTGCCTGAATCAAACCAGATAAGGTTTAATACATCAAATCCTGCTTATTCAAATTCTTACTATAGAACAATCGGACAGCCGCAAAGCATACCGCCTGCATCCCAAATTCAGCAAACACAAAACATTCAGCCGGTTCAGCCGCAGCAAATAAACAATGCACAGCCCATACAGCAGGCAAATATCCAACAGCCGATACAACAAACCATGCAAACTGCATATTCAGCCCCAAAAAGCGAATCTTTGGAAAAAATTGAAGATAACAGCGTAAAAAATATTGCGGTTTTTTATGATGATTTTAAGAATGATATTGATTTTTCAAATGTGAAAGAATATAAAAACAACTTAAATCTTTTATTTTCAAAAAACCAAAACGGACAGGATTATAACATCTTAAAGCAGATATCCTCTCTTACAAACCTTTTGGATACAAATACATCCGATGTTGATAAGATAATTTCAATGCTTACAACATCAAAGGGCAGGGTTTCTTTTATAAGTGCATCCCAAAGTCAAAATATTTCAAAGATTTTTGTTGAAAAAAACATTGATTTTGATATTCCTTTTGTAAAAAAGGCTCAGGATAAAAATACTTGTGTTGATTTAATACCAATGGTGGGCGCTACAAATATTTTCGTATGTTCAAACTGCAACGCAAGAACGCTAAAAACAGATTTTAATACAAGAACCTTAAGTGTTCAGTGTCCTCATTGCGACAATGCAGCCTTTCCTGATATCTATGCAGTAAATTCATACAACCCTGATTGCAACCCGGTTTTTTGGCACAGAGCATTTGCAGCGCTTATAAAATCACAAATATGGATTCTTGTAAATCCGCCCCTGGATGAAAACAAAGAAATAATCTTCGATTTCATAAAGACGGCATATGAAGCAAGCAAACCTTCAAAAATTTATATTCTGTCCAAAGAAAATGATAAAAAAGAATTCTACAAGCAAATGTTTACATCTGCAAATGAAAACTGCACAATAAAGAGCAATTTCCAAGACCAGGATAAACTTTGCGAAGAATTTATAAGCGAAGAGATAATTAAAAAAGTGTTTGCGTAAAATAAACCCGGAACTATTTTAAAGACATAAAAAATACGGCAAAAAAATGAATACCTTTACCACAGATGCAATAAATATAAAAACATACCCTTTAAGCGAGAACGATAATATTGTAGTTATGTTTTCAAGAGACAAAGGGCTTATTAAAGGTGTTGCAAAAGGAGTTAAAAAACCAAAGAGCAAGCTTGGCGCAAGAATGCAAATGCTTGTTGCAAACAAACTTATGTTAAACGAAGGTAAAAGCCTTGATGTAATCAAAGAAGCACAGGCAATTAACCCGTTTAATAAGCTGCGCTACAATCTCGATAAACTGAATTATTCCATATATTTATCTGAAATTATAGGAAATTTTTGCAGGGAAAATACGGAAGAAATCCCGGAAGTTAACAAAAATATTTATGAACTTTTCTATAAAACACTTGAAAATATTTCAAATGCAAATGATAGCGTGCAGATAGTATTAAGTGTTATAAAATTTCAGCTTAAATTTATGAGAGAGGTAGGACTTGGACTTGAACTTTCCCACTGCCTGAAATGTTCATCCAAAATAAAGGATGATGCATATTTTTCAATAGAAAATGGCGGAGTTACCTGCAAAGACTGTCTTGATGATTATTCAAGGAAGATAAAAATTAATATAAAAATAATAGAATTTTTAAATGAAATACTAAACTGCGACATCAATAAGCCGACAAAATATGATATCCTGGTAAACGAAAAGGTGACAACAAGCTGTTTTAACCTTTTAAGAAAGTATATTGATATTCAAACCGGAAGAGAATGTAAGACGGTAAAAGTTCTTGAGATGACAAAGGAAGGACGATGAATAAAAACCATAAAAAACTTTTAATGCCCTGTATTAGCCTTACACTCTGCATTGCAGTGTTAAATTTCTGTGCTGAAAATTGCAGCGCGGCAATGACAGTTGAAGCAAATGAATTATACGCACAGGCTGTAAAGTTTGAAAACCAGGGCAGACTTGAAGATGCTATAGATTTAATATTAAAAGCACTTCACACATCTCAAAACGATATTGTTCTTACAACAAAGCTTGGCGGGCTTTACACCCAGGTTGGGCAGCTTGAGAAGGCATCCGAAACTTATGCAAAGGCAATACAATTAAATCCTGAGGATGCATTTTTACACATAAGTATTGCAAATATTTACCAGCAGCAGGGAAAATATGATGAAGCTTTTAATTCTTATTACAAAGCTATGAATCTGAATCCAAACTACAGACACAATTATTTAAACCTTGCGAATACAAAATATCTTTCCGGAAATTTTGAAGAGGCTATAAAATATTACAGAATATACCTTCAGGATTACCCGAATTCTATGGATGCAAGATGTTCTGTTGCAAGCAGTTATTTAAATTTAAAGGAATACAAAAAATCAATCCAGGAATATGAAAAAGCCCGCAGCATACATCCTGAACATTTTAAAGAATATGCAAGCCTTGGGTTAGCTTATTTACGGGACAACCAATACAATCCTGCAAGGGAAATGTTTTTAAAAGCGGTTGAAATAAACCCCGGCGATTATATGGCATACGGCAATCTTGCCATTGTGCAGGCATATTTAAAAGAAAACGAGCAGGCACTTGCTAACTATAAAAAAGCTTTTGAACTACAGCCTGACCTGGAAAATTTAAAATTCGACTATGCAAGCCTTTTAGCCTCAATTGGAAAA
>CAJULH010000032.1 GCA_910587175.1 Candidatus Gastranaerophilales bacterium
AATGATAGAAAGGGGTTCAGAGGATGAACAAAGAAGAATTAGTAAAAGAAGTTAGCGCACAAGCTAAATTATCACAAAAACAAACAACTGAAGTTATAGCTGCTCTTTTAGATACTGTTCAAAAAACAGTTGCTAAAGGTAAAAAAGTTACTTTAGTTGGTTTTGGTACTTTTGAATCACGTAAAAGAGCTGCAAGAGTTGGCAGAAATCCTCAAACAGGTAAAGAAATTAAAATTGCTGCTAAAACAGTTCCTGCATTTTCAGCTGGTAAAAAATTCAAAGAATTAGTTAAGTAATAACGCCAGGTAAAATGGGTTCAATCTGAAATGCTTGAACTTAATTAAAACTGTTAAAAGACCAATCTCTTTTGAAGATTGGTCTTTTTGCACTATAAAACCCTTATTATATATACATTCAAAGCACTTTATGGTAGAATTATGCTGTTAGATTTAAAAAAGGAGATGCAACAATTAGTAAAAACGATATTAAGACCAAAGAATTGGTTAATGAAAAAATCAGAGCAAGAGAGGTAATGCTGATAGATGACGAGGGCACAAACCATGGCACAATTTCCACCGCAAAAGCCCTTGAGATGGCAAAAAATAAAGATTTAGATTTAGTTGTTGTATCCCCAAACCAGGCTCCGCCTGTTGCAAAAATTTTAGATTGGGGCAAATATAAATACGAAACCGAAAAAAGAGCAAAAGAGGCAAAGAAAAAGCAGCATACGGTTGATATTAAAGAAGTAAAAATGCGCTACAAAATAGACACACATGACTATGAAGTGCGTCTTAAGAGTGCAAAGAAATTTATTGCCCAGGGAAATAAGGTAAAAGTTGTTGTTATGCTTCGCGGGCGTGAAATGCAGCATAACAAGCTTGCAATAGATCTTGCAAACAAATTTCTTACTGATATCGAAGAAGCCACGGTTGCTGTTGAGAAAAAACCTGCTCTAGAAGGCAGAAACGTAGTTATGGTGTTAGCCCCTGCAGGAAAGTAACTGTTGTGCTTATTTGATTTTATGTGTTTAGAAATTTTCAAGTGTAAAATATTTGTATAAGAAGACTGTTGCGAAGCACTGCGTTTAAATCTCTCTAATCATTAAGCTGATGTGCAACAGACCGCCCTGTCTTCGTTACAAATATTTGGAACAGGGAAATTTCTAAATGTTGTAAAGAGTTTTGTTTAGGATGGAAGTCTATGTTCAGACCTATGCGAAGAAAAAATCAGGAATTACCAAAAACCGTGTGCGAGGAAATTTTAGCTTGCGGCAAAACCGGTATTCTTGCTGTATCCGGCGAAAATGATTATCCGTATACTGTTCCTCTAAATTATATTTATCTTGATAATAAAATTTATTTTCACTGTGCAAAAGAAGGGCATAAAATTGATGCCATAAAGAACAATGAAAAAGTTTCTTTCTGCGTTATAGGGAAAGATGAAGTGGTGCCGGAGGTATTTGGTACGGATTTTAGAAGCGTTATTGTTTTTGGACGCGCCCGAATAATGGATGAAGGAGAGTTTATGCCTGTAATTCAAAGCTTTACAAGAAAATATTGTCCAAAAACCTCTGAAGATGCCATAAAGGCGGAAATTAACAAAGATTTTAAACGTCTTTGCATGGTAGAAATTACAATTGACCATATGACAGGGAAACAGGCAATTGAATTTGTAAGAAAAGCAAATCAGGGATAAACCACATAAAATGATTATAAAAAGGAGCTTCTGCCTAAAATGGAAGAGCTCCTTTTAATTTATATGTTACAACCTTTATTCAGGTTTTTTCTCATTTACAAGGGATGCTGTAATTGCAGCCAATACCAGCATTAGAGCACCCACAAGGAATGCATGTTCCCAGTGGTTATTTATAAAGCCGTTATCCATTGTAAACCTTGCTTTATCTATATACCAAGCTAAAAGCGTGCAAACAAGCACCTGCGGAGCTGCAATGAATATATTAAATATTCCCATAACAGAGCCTTCCGTGCCTTCTTTTATATATTTTGAAAGCATTGCAAAAGGAAGAGCAAGTGTGCTTGCCCAGCCGATACCTGCAAGAGCCATAGCACTCATAACAGAAACTTTGTTTGGCAGGAATGCCATTAAAATGTATGCAAGAGCCATACTTGAAAGAGCAATGATGTGAACGAATTTGTTTCCTCTCTTTTCTGCCCATTTGCCGATTGGAATTGCTACAACAAAACAAATTAAATTAAACACAGCAAAACAAATAGATGAAAAATATTGTCCTGCAACCATTTCATTTGCATATGCATCTTTAACACCCGGGCTTAAGTTTAAGTCCGGCACGCCAAATACAGTGTGAACTGCATACTGTGTGAAGAAAATCATCATGCTCATTAAACCAATCCAGCTGAAAAACTGCATTGTGCAAATTTTTCCAACCTCAGGAGAAATCTTGAAGAAATCTTTAACATTTTGAATAAATGAGCTCTTTTCTTCTTTTTTTATGTTCTCTTTTTCAGCTTCGGATTTAATCTTTCTTTCCTTAATTGTAAGGCAAGTCCAAAGCATAGCAAGGAAAAATGCGAGTCCGGCCATTGTAAACTGAGCATTTATGCTCATATCATATTTGAACACAATTTTTAAAAACGGTGCTGTACCTGCTGCAATTACAGAGCCAAGACCAATTGCAAAACTCAAATATGAATTTGCAAGGGCGTGCTGTTCCTTTGGGATATTATCCGGAATCAAAGCTCTGTAGGGTCCTTGTGCAGCATTAACGCAGGCATCTATCACCCAAATCATAATTGCTGCAATGATAAGACCGAGCCAAACCGGAGCGCTTTCGCCAAAAAGTGCTGCAATGTCTCCGCTCCTTGGAAGCAGGAATAAGCCTATGGCAGCCAATATTGCGCCGCCCATTAAATATGGGATTCTTCTTCCAAATGGTGTTTGCGTAACGTCTGAAAGTGCGCCTATAATAGGTTGTACAACAATCCCTGTTACAGGTCCTGCAAGCCAAATTAAACCAAAAATAAGAGGGCTTGCTCCAAGAGCTTCAGTTACGGGACCTGACAGGATAATTCTCATCTGCCAGGCAAATTGAAGCCCGAAAAATCCTAAACAAAAATTCAAGAGCTGTACGGTCGTGAATTTTTTCATCTCTTCGTTTGCCATTAAATCCTCCTAACAAAACCTGTCCTTATTGTACATTAAACCAAAGAAAAAGTCATACAATTCATATAGCTTTAAAGAGCCGGATTTTGCATAATAATTTAAATACTTTCTGCTTCAGGAGGCAATTTTTTATTTTCAAATGTTTTATAATCAATATGGAAGTAAATTTTTTAACGTTTAAACCGCAAACAAGTTTGAAAAAAAGTTGTATGCAAAACCCTATACGCTTCAAAGGTAATCTTGAAGCTGATACTTTTGAAAAATCAGAAAAACAACCGGTAAAAAGAACAAGGTCGCAGATACTTGCTGATAAACATGCAAGGGAAGTTGCATTTTATAATGAAAAGCTTGAATTAAACCCGAGAACAGCATTTTTATATAATCCTGATTTATCTCCTGAAGAAAAAGATAAGCTGCTTGCAGAAAGTGAGGGAATATATACTTTTCGGGAGCTTGCAGATGAACTTGGAATTAATTACAAGGTAATAAATGCCTGGACTTCAAACGGTCTGTTGCAGTCCGATGAAACGGAAAAATATAGTTTTATTGATGCAAAATTTCCAAAAAATGAAGAATTTATTAATGGTGTGAAACAAAAATTTCAAAATACAGCCTCTGCTTCGAAATTGGTGAGCGAATTTAGCATTTCAAGTGATGCAATGAAAAAACATATTAAGGCAGGTACTATAAAACCTGTGGGATATAGCGAACCGCCAAAAAGCATAAGTTATTCACATGATTTTCTTATTGATTTAAATGACGAAACGAATATTGAGACCCTTAAAAATTATTACAGACGACCAAAACCTTCTAAAAAATATTTAAAATCCGACGAAAAACAGATAATGGTTCCTGTACATTACCTGCAAAAACTTGGCTATGGTGATGCACGCTCGCTTGCCCGCATGGTGCAAAGCGGCAGTCTGGAAGGAAAGATTGAAAAAGTAGAAGCCAAACCCGGCGAAAAACCAAAGCTCAGGGTGTTTGTGGACATTTCCAAAAATGTCAGAGGGGAAGAGCTGCTAAGAGATTTGAGGAAACTAAACTCAAAAACAGTGAGTCCGTCTGATTTTGCAAAAGATATGGGAATGCTTGTAAGGGATATTAAAGAAGCAATTGTTTCAGGTGAAATTGAAATTGTTGATGAATATATCTTTAGTGAAGATAAGAACGAAATCCTTATAGACAAGACAAATCCGAAGAATATTGCATTTATGGACAAAAAGTTCTTTGAAGAAGAACTTATAAGACAGCAGAGAGCTGAAAAAAGAAAAGAACGTCTCCATAATGTTGTAAATCCTATGAATTCTTTGCGGATGAGGTTAATTTGGTCTATGTGTCCAAATACAAGCGAGATTGCTAGTGTTGTTGCAAGAGGTGACGCCATGGCTTCAAAAGTCATAGCAAAGAAAAGCAACGGACAAGAATTAAGCGACATTGAAGATAGAAAATATAGAGCCTATTGCAAAGAATTTTGGAACCGTGCCGGTTCTGTAGAATTTGACGCAGCCAGAGCAAAAGCAAGAGAAATTATGGAACAATATAAAGCTCTTGGTATAGATGGCGTTGAAGATGAAAATGCAAGAAAAGTTATTGAAGAATTTTTAAAAGAGACAAAGGGTTTGTCATAGCAGAACGTTATTTTGCAGTATTTCTTAATATTGACAAGGCGATTGTGGGCGAATGTTTGTTTGGTTGCGGTCTTGTCGCTGCATAAAACCTCTCGGTTCTCTTGGTTCTATGAACACCCAAAAACTTAAGAAAATCAAAAAACTGTCCTTTGAAAACCTTGAAATGCTGGAAAAAATGGAAACCCTGCTTGACCTTATGTGTTTGGATGCAGACGGCAAAAAACCTTACGCTGTGCGGATAAATATCCTAAAAAGAGCAAGCGCACTTCTTGGATAATAACAGCATAGAGCTGAATAACGAGCTTGATTTTGAATGACAGCCCAGCCTATTAAGGCTTTAAATTCCTGAAGCCGCTATAGATAAGATTTTTCCCAGAGTTATCCTTCCAACTGGCTTTTCATATTCCAGATGCCGCAGGGGCAAACACCTGCGCAAATGCCGCAGCCAATGCATTTTTTCTCATCTGAAACATATGCAAAGCTTACTGTGCCATCCGGATTTGTAAATTCAACCCGCTCAATTGCACCCCTTGGGCAGGATGTAAGGCACATTTTGCAATCGCGGCATCCGGCACAGCTTAAACATCTGTCCTTTTCGTCCAAGGCATCCATTGAGCATATTTCACTCTTTCTTAATGTTTTGTAATATGCATCCTTCACTTCGTGCGGCTGGATTTTATTTGCACTTTCTTCTTTTCTTAGCGGTTTATCTGTTAAAAATCTGTTAATATTCAAAGCAGCAGCTCTGCCTTGTCCTATGCCGTCGCAAAAGAGTCCTTGTCTGATTGAATCTCCGGCAAAGAAAACATTATTTGCTTTTTTGCTTTGGTTGAATTCGTTTAAAAGAGGCTGCTTTCTTTCGTTTAAAAACTCATCCGGCATAAAACTTAAATCCGTCCTGTCGCCGATTGCAATAATTACGCTGTCTGCCTTTAAAAATCTGCCGTCAGCTAAATATACTCCTTCTTCTGTAACTTTTTCCGTAAAGCAGGGGTACATAATCTTTGCACCAAGTGCTTTTACTGCTTCAATTTCCTTTTCAAAGGCGGCAGGTTTTTGAATATCAATTGCGGTTACTTGTTTTGCACCAACTTTATATGCTCCTGAAACTACATCCATAGCAGCATTTCCGGCGCCTATAACTACAACATTTTCGCCTACCGAAAATTTATTTCCCTTGTTAATTTCCTTTAAAAAGTCAAGTCCTTTTATGATTCTTTCTTTGCCTTCAACCGGCAATACAAAAGGATTTTGCGCCCCAACCGCAACAACAACTGCATCATAATCATCAGCTATGCGCTCAAATTCATCCTTATCAATATTATATGATGTGTGAATTTTACCTTCGGAATCAGCAATTGCGCTTTTCAATACTTCAAGTTCTATGTTTAAAATATCCTGGTTAAGCCTTTCTGCCGGAATTACCTGTCTTAATTTTCCGCCGATTTCAACATCCTTTTCAAATATTTCAACGCTGTATCCAAGCCGAAGCAGATTCCACGCGCAGGAAAGCCCTGAAACACCTGCGCCTATTATGGCAACGGTTTTTTCTTTTGTTGGTTTAAATTCGCCAAGGTCTATATTTTCAAAAGATTTTACACCAAGTTCTGCCACCTTGATCTCTTCATCCACAGCCTTTCTGGAGCAGGTTTGCATACAAAGATTCGGACACACCTGACCGCATACAGACCCGGGGAACGGAGAATATTTGTATATTAAATTGAGTGCCTCGGATTGCTTTCCTTCCCTTAAAAGGGCTATGCGCTTTTGGGTCGGAATTGAGACAGGACAGTCAAATTCGCAGGGAGGGGTTTTTGTGTTATTATCCCAGCTTGGTATGCGGAGCCTGTTTTCGCCTGTGTTTATAAGCCCGGTTATTTCATTTTCGGAGCCGAAAAATTCAGAAAAGATGCCGTCTTTTACCCATCTTTGTTTTCTGAATTCAGAAATATTTAATTCCGGCACAAACTTTTTCTTGTCATACGGTTTTGCAAGAATTTTTTGCCATTTTGAAAAATCTGTTAAATCATCATAAATTTCAGGTTTTTCAATTTCAGCCAGAAATCTTTTCAAGCCTGAGGTTAAGAAGTTTTTATCCTCTTCATCCAAAGGATAGATATCAACATCTGCGGTTAATCCTTCAACGTTTCCGCGAACATATACAACACCGCCTACCATACCGCAGCAGGAACGGTTTGAAAGCACGGATTTTAAATTTTCGCAATCATATCCGCAAACAACAGCCTTGCCGCCGCCCATAAATTCAAAGCTGAAAGAGCCTGTATTCTTTAATACCCAAAATTCCGGTTCTTCAAATTTCGGGTCATGTTTCATAAGCGCACCGGAGCGGGTTCCGACACGTCCGCCTATATAGATTCTTCCGCCTGCACAGCAGTGTGCTGCAGTATCACCGGCATCTCCCAAAACTACAATTTCTGCTCCCGAATTTAACCAACCCACATCAGCCGGGGCAGAGCCGTTTACAACAATTTTTGTGCCGGACATTCCCATAGAACCTACCCTTTGTCCCGGGTTTGTTACGTGAAATACAAGCGGAATATTGTCGCCGGCTTTATTTTTTGTCCAGAGAGGTCCTCCAATATCATGTTGTCCTGAAGCGAGAATTTTGAATTCATTAAAGCCAAGGTCAATCTTTTCATATATTAAATCCAAAAGTTCCCTGGTAGAGAGTCTTTTATTATCCTGTAAGCTGTCAATTATGGTAACGTTCATATCTTTATCCTAATTTTTCTTTGTTTTGGGTAATGTTACTCTGAACTTGTATTGTTAAACCCGGTTTATGAGGTTTTATTACGGCAAAATTCTAGCACACGTGCTGGATTCCAAGCCTTTCTGCAACGTTTTTGTCTACAGTGATTAAAGCATCCGACCTTCCGACAGGCAGGCTGGAGTTTCCTATCGGTGCCATAAGCTTTTTCAGTTCTGTGTGGGTTGCAAGGAAATAGTTTACAATATTTTGTGCAACCTTATCCACATCAAGCCTTTTCATTAAGATTGGGTGTTGTGTTGTAAGTCCTGCAGGGCAAAGACCGGTGTTGCATGCGTTGCATTTACCCCAGTCGTTTCCAAGACATCCTGCAATTTGCAGCATTAAACGTCCTGTGAATACGCCGTTTGCGCCAAGACATATCATCTTAAATGCGTCTGCTGCAAGGTTTCCGCTCATACCTAAGCCTCCTGCTGCCCAGAGAGGAATCTGTCCCTGCTTTCCCTGGTGTACTGCGGCATTGTAGCAGTCGCGAAGACGGGAAACTATTGGATGTCCTGTATGGTCAAGTGATGTTTCATGTGCAGCCCCTGTGCCGCCTGCAATGCCGTCTAAAAAGAAGCCGCCAACGATGTCATACGGGTCTCTTAGCAGGTTGTTATACACTGAAACGCTTGTCACAGAAGCGGCAACCTTAATTGCCACAGGCACTCTGAATTTAAATGCTGCATTCATTGAAAGAAACATCTTTTGAACTGATTCTTCAATAGAATATAAGCCCTGATGGTTTGGCGGAGACAACAGGTCTGATTTTGGCACCCCTCTTATTTCCTGAATGTGTTTTTCAACTTTTTTAGATAGCAAAAGACCGCCATCACCCGGTTTTGCACCCTGTCCAATCTTTATCAATATACCTGCCGGGTCTTCTACCATATCGGGCATTGAATTTATAATCCTGTTCCAGCCAAAATGTCCGGAAGCAATCTGCAGAATCATATATTTCAGATATTTTGACTTCAAAAGCTTTTCCGGAACGCCGCCTTCTCCTGTACACATACGGATTGGAAGGTTATGAACTTCATTGAGGTAGGCTACAGCTATACAAATTGCCTCCCAAAGCCTTGGAGATAAAGCACCGATTGACATATCGCCTACAATAATCGGGTAAATCCAACGTGTGGAAGGGATTTTCCTGTCTATCTTTAAATTTCCCGATTCATCAACGCTGAACGGCAGATTTTCAGGCGGAAGCACGCGTCCGAAAGGTGCAAGCAGTTCAAAAGTATGACGCAGAGCATCTAATGACGGGTCTGTCATCTGGGAAATTCTTCCGATTTTGATTTTATCAAGAGTTCTGCCTTCGGTGTGCAGGTTTGTTCTGCCGCCTCTTTTTGGGGATTCTGCATTTAAAGCCCTGTATTTTACATTTACTCTGTTTTTGTCGTTAAATACAGGTTTTATGGCTTCATTGGGACAGACCTTTGCACAAAGTTCACATCCCACACAGTTTTTAGAGTTTGTCACAATCTGTTTTATAACAGGAACGGTGGTTTCAGATACTTCAGGTGTCGGGCAGTCTCCTTTTGAGACCACTTTTCTTCTTTTTTGGACATCAGCCTTAATTGCTCCCATTGTGCATACTGCAAGGCATTTGCCGCAAAGAGTGCATTTTTCCTGGTTATGCTCAATCTGCCATTTTAAATCAGACTTTGAAATGCCTGTTATATCTATTGTTTCCATCTTTCAATCCTTAAATTGTTATCAACAATAACGGTTTCTCTTTCATTCGGGTAGATGTCCAAAGAGGTGTCTCTGTTTGGTAAAACTTCATTTATGCCGCAAACTTCGCTTGTAATAATCACGGTTTTGTCATCTCTTCCAATAACAACGGGGCGAAGCTTTTTGGAATCACAGGTAACAAGCATTGTGCCGTCCGGAACAACGCCTATGATTGTATTTGGACCGTTTATTTCTAAATGTGCAAGGGAGGCTTTTATTCTGAGCAAAATTTCTTTGTCATCCCTTTTTAAAATTTCTTCGTATTCAAGAGGTGTAATTACGTGTTTAAAGTATTTCAACGGCCATTTTAAAATTTTATTCACATAATGCAAAGTGTATAAAAAGCACTGGGAATCAGATTCAAAGCCTATATATCCCTTAAAAAGATTTTTCTGGAAAAGCTTATTTTTCTCATAGAATGTATTTTCGCCGTTTGCAAGTACCGTATAACCTTGTAAAAAGAAGGGATGAGCGGCATAGCGGACAATGTCGTAGTTTGTATTTTGACGGCATTGAACGGTTATAATTTTTGAAACAAAATCGTCATTTGGCTTATCCAGATTGAAATATGTGCCTATGTCTTTCGGGTTTCCTATTTCCTTTAGCATTAAAGTATCAGGCCAAAAAGAGTAAACATAGCCGTTATCATTGTCTTCCAGGGCTTCTCTGAGCTTCAGCCTTGTTTCCAATAAAAGCTCTTCTTTTTCCTCTTTTGTAGCATATTTGTACATTTTCGGGTAATTAAACACCTCAAAAACGTAGTTTGGCATAGGACAGATATTCAGATTTTTTGCGGTTTTGTTAATATCCGGTGTCCATTGCATAAGCCTTACAAAGCCAGCCTGGTGCAGTATGTCTTCTGCTATTCTGATTCCTAAATCCGTACATGCCATAGAAAGTATGGGTAAATCCTTGTAGGGCTCAAATATTCCGCCCAAATCCTGCATAACAAAGGCAAAGCCGGAATTATCGTGTCCTTTTTGCTGGGAGCGCATCAGCTCAAGGGTTTTAGCCGGATGGAAATATTCGCTTGATTTAATTGCCCCGATACGGCACATATATTTACCTCACTCGTTGATTCAAAAACTTGCGCCAATAAAAGAAGTGCGCACAAAATAATCTACCATAAAAATTATTTGTAGTAAAATTGATTTATGAAATTTTTGTGGAATTTATTATTATTTGCGGCGTTTATTTTATGTGCTCCTGTATGCCTTGGGGCACAGGATATTCAGGGCGAAAAAGATATTATAAGGGTAGGGCTTTCAAACTCCTCATTTTCAACGTTTGAATTTTCTGAAATTACCCTTGTTACAAGTGATATAAGCTCCTTGTCGGATATGTCAAACGGGGCGCAAATTAAGGATATACCAAAAAATACAGAGATTTTAGCCAGAATGGAAAAAAGCGAATTTTTTATCTCTTTTAATGGTAAAGAGGTAGTAAAAAACGCCAAAGGACCTGTTCTTATTGTGTCTAACGGTAAATTAGGGGTAAAAAACCTGAACAGGAAAGGAAATCCGGCTTATTACAGAGGAATGATTGAGCTTAAAACCGCATATCCTGAAAGCAAGGGAAAATTTAATATAATCAATGTTTTAGACCTTCAAAGCTACTTAAAAGGTGTAGTGCCAAACGAAATGCCGGTGTCATTTGGCTTAAATGCCCTGAAAGCGCAAGCTGTAGCTGCAAGAAATTATGCCAACCGTCCGCAGAATGTGTATAAAAACTATGATATTTGCGATTCTACCGCCTGCCAGGTTTATTATGGTGCAAACAGTGAAAACCCCGTTTCTGACAGGGCTGTAGATGAAACCAGGGGAATTTTTGCTCTTTATAATAAAGAGCCTGTGCTGGCGCTGTATTCATCTACAGGAGGGGGCATAACCGAAGACTATGAGTGCGTTTACGGCTCCGGATACAGCAGGTATAATTCAAAACCCTTCTTGAAATCAGTGAAAGACAATAATAGCTTGAAAATTCCAAAAACCGAAGAAGAGCTGAAAGAATTTTATACAAAAAATGTACCATCTTTTGATTTAAAATCTCCAAAACACAGATGGATAGTGAATTTTGGTAGGTTTGAACTTGAAGAAATTTTAACCCGGACACTAAAGGAACAATCTGCTAAAAGCCTTGTATATCCTGCATTTGGGGAAAATGATGAAGTTTGGGACTTGGAAGATATCAGAGTTACAAAAAGGGGAGAATCAGGAAAGGCTCTGGAGGTTGAAATCCGCTCTATGGGCGGAACCTGGCGGGTTAAAAAAGAACTTGGAATTCGACGTGTATTTAAAAAAGGCAAATCAATTTTGTGGTCAGGGAATTTTGTGGTTGAAAAAAATATGCCCGAAATCCCTGAAGAGAAAAACTCTGAAACCCCCGAAAATACGTTGATGAACGAGAAAAAGTCTCCAACGGAGGGAATTTTAGAGGGCAAGTCTTCTTCCGATAACGCTTCCGGCGCTATTTTCACGTTTTTAAAACCTGAAAATAAAGAGCCTGTCTCAATAAGCGGCGAAGTTAAAACTGTTGACGGGAAAAAGATGGTATATAAAAACAGGCTTGGAATTTCTCTACCGGAGAGTTTTACGTTTTATGGAGCCGGATTTGGGCATGGAGTGGGGATGAGCCAATACGGAGCAGGCTATTTATCCTCTCAGGGTGTGGGTTACGACAGTATTTTGAAACACTATTATACCGGAATTACGCTTGGCACAATGCCTAAAGGGGTAGCGTACAACAACTATAATCAAAATTATGTGCAAACTATATATGTTGACAATATAGATTCAACAACGGCGGGCACTTTACCAAATAATATAAATGAAAACCCTCTTAAAGAGGAGATTTTAACCCTTTATAACGCTTCAAAAGCCTCTGCAAAGTATATTTTAAATATTGATAACTCTAAAAACCTTTCAGAGATTGAATTCTACATAAATGAAACCCGCTTTGCCCCTCCTATAAAAGGGTATTGCGGCAAAATTTTAAAAACAGACATAACAAAATATTTGAAAAAAGGAAAAAACACAATTACATTTATGCCTTTAAGCGAGGCAGATAAAGAAAAAACATCATCCTTTTGGGTGGAAATAGAGAAATAGTATGAAAAACAAAAATTTGGAATGTCCGAAATGTCCGGATGCCAATAGTTCAACGAATATAGAAACCGATGGGAAAGAAACCGGTGCAGGTCTTTTTAAAGCTGCCTGGTGGATAGCTGTAATTATCTTGCTATCTAAAGTTGCCGGTTTTTTAAGGGATATTGTTGTTGCAAATTATTATGGCGCAGGTGTTGTGTCTGATGCGTATTTTTATGCTTATCAAATTCCTGCCCTTGTTCTTGTTATTTTAGGCGGGGTTGGAGGTCCTTTTCATAGTGCCACTGTGGCTGTTTTTTCAAAACTTATTACAGATTTCAAAACAAAGCCGAAGGAAGAAGTTAAAAGACTTTTTAATACCTTTGAAACCTTTACTATGA
Source organism: Candidatus Gastranaerophilales bacterium (assembly GCA_910587175.1). GTDB lineage: Bacteria > Cyanobacteriota > Vampirovibrionia > Gastranaerophilales > Gastranaerophilaceae > MGBC122484. Next base: position 12,764 of record CAJULH010000032.1, read on the forward strand.
TGCTGTTTGCAGCTGCAGCACTTCTCTGTTTCTTCTTTCCCGAACAAATTATGCGGGTGATTATAAATGAAGGCTCGCCGGAACTTTTGAAGCTTGCTGCGTATCACTTAAAAATCATGTCTCCGATTGTCTTTATTGGTTCTGTAATGGGGCTCTATTACGGTATTTTGGTGACATATAAGAAGTTTTTACTGCCAAATATTTCTCCATCAATGCTTTCTTTGGGAATTGTGGCGGTTTTACTGGTTACAAAAGGGGATAAAACCGGCTATTTGCTTGCTTTAGGTACTACTATAGGCGCTATATTGCAGCTTTTAGTGCAGATGCCGGCTGTTTTAAAGCTTGGATATGCTTTCAGACCTGCGTTTGACTTTTTTAAGAATAAAAATTTCAATGAAATTTTGGAACTTTTATTCCCGGCATTTTTGAGCTCAACCATTGGTCAATTGGGCGTTTATGTAGATATGTTCTTTTCATCGGGCTTAAAAGAGGGAAGCTGGACTGCGTATGGTTTTGCAAACAGAATTTTTCAATTTCCTGTAGGGATGCTGCTCACGGCGATTTTAGTGCCGCTTTTTCCTCTGTTTTCAAGGCTTGTAGCTAAAAAAGACGAGGAAGGCGTCAGACACTATTTTCAAAAAGGTGTGGGCACTTTAATATTCGTCGGAACTTACCTGATGACAGTGATTTTTGTTGTCAGAACTGATGCAATCCGCCTGGCGCTTCAAAGAGGGGCATTCGATAGTGAAGCAACCCTTGTGGTGTCTGAAATTTTATTCTACATAACATTGTCCATAATTCCATATGTTTTTAGAGACAGTGCTACACGGCTTTTTTACTCTTTTAATGATTCAAAAACCCCGTTTTTAATAGCCATAGGCTGTATCGTTTTAAAATTTTTGCTGAATATAATTTTGGTAAAACCCTTTGGCATTAATGGCATTGCGCTTTCTACAACGCTTGTAACCCTCTTTAATGCTACCACTTTGGGAATTTTGCTCAGGAAAAAAATCAGAATTGGTTACACGAGACTTTTAAAAAATGTCTATAAGATACTAATATCAGGTGCTGCGGCGTTTTTAGCAGGATATGCTGCAAGCGGAATATTTGACAGATTTTTTGAGTGGAATTTTATGGCAGGGGTTGTAAAACTGGTGCTTATCGGGCTTGTAATGCTTGCAGTATACGGGGTTTGTGCCTGGTTTACAAAGATTGAATATCTGGGTGATTTAATTGAACGTATCAAAAACCGGGGAAAGGTGGAAGCATAGGTGTTTTCAGAAGAGTTTCCTGGCGGGCTAACAAAACTAATCCTGAATGAAGGCGATATTTTAGGCTTTGAGACTGATACCGTCTGGGGTTTGGGGTGTTTGCCAAATGACAGAAAAGCTGTGGATAAAATTTATGAAATAAAGGGCAGAGACCGCTCCAAGCCTTTAATATTGATGGGAAATAATCTGAAAAACCTTCTACCATATGTGGTTTCAGTGCCTGATTATGCCGAAAGGCTTATTGACAAATATTTTCCCGGTGCACTTACTTTAATATTTGAAAAATCCAATCTTGCTCCGGATTTTATTACTGCCGGCAAAAATACTGTAGGGATAAGGATTCCGGCTCATAGCGGCTTTCAAGAACTATGCAGTAAAATTCCGGGCGGGGTGCTTGCTACAACCTCTTTAAACCATTCAAACGAGCCTCCTGTGGGGGATTATAATGAAGCTGTGCGTGAGTTCGGGGTAGAATTTGGCGGGGCGGTAAATATTATAAAGCCTGAAAAAACTTGTCTTTCAGGTGTTTCGTCCACGGTTGTACTTTGCACCGGGGAAGAACCTGTTATTTTAAGGCAGGGAAGTGTTAAAATATAGCTGAAACCCTGTTTCATTCAATAAACATGATAAAATCTTTGTTGCAATTTTATATGGTATCGATTTTGTTCACTCCGAAGATTTAAAAGCAAAGACAGTGAATTTTTCGGGACGTGTAACGTCATTTGCGAACAGATTGATGAAACATGTGAGCCAGCAATAATTCAAGATATGGTTGCCTGCGCGCATCAATATAAAACAAGAGGCGGTGTGCTTTGCAAAGCGTTTTTATTTTAAATCTTCTGCACTTCAAAATCGTGTCTGAAATTGTTAATTATACCGAGACTTTTTCCCAAAGATTTAAAACAAACCTTGCCCGCAGCCGCCATCGCAGGATTTGCAGGAGCATTCGCCATAGTTTATTTTTTGTCCCTTGAATGCCTTTAGACCTAAATATCTTGCGGCAGAGCCCAGTGTTTCTTCAATTCTAATCAGCCTGTTATATTTTGCAATCCTTTCAGAACGGCTCATAGAACCTGTTTTTATTTGTCCGGAGTTTGTGCCAACTGCTAAATCCGCAATGAAAGTGTCTTCAGTTTCGCCGGACCTGTGGGAGACAATTGTTGAATAACCTGCTTCTTTAGCTGTATTTATGGCATCAAGGGTTTCAGATAGTGTTCCGATTTGGTTTGGTTTGATTAGTATTGAATTTGCAATACCTCTTTGAATTCCTTTGCTTAAAAGATAAACATTTGTGACAAATAAATCGTCGCCAACAAGCTGACACCCGTCATATGATTTTTTGGAAAGCCTTTCTGTAAGCATTTTCCAGCCCTCATAATCATTTTCTGCCATACCGTCTTCAATTGAAATGACGGGGTATTTTTCAACTATCGCAGATAAAAAATCAACCATTTCAGCCCTTGAAAGTGTTTTGTTTTCACCCTTAAGAAAGTATTTTCTGTCTTCATAAAATTCGCTTGATGCCACATCGAGGCATATTTTAACGCATTCTGTTGAATAGCCTGCTTTTTTGATTGCTTCTAAAATTATATCCAGAGCTTCTGCATTTGAATTTAAATTTGGCGCAAAACCGCCTTCGTCACCCACGGATGTGACATAGCCTTTTTCATTCAAAATATTTTTTAAATTATGAAAAATTTCAGAGCCTATCCTCACTGCTTCCTGAAAATTTACAGCCCCGACAGGTGCTATCATAAATTCCTGAAAATCTATGTTATTATCTGCGTGTGCGCCCCCATTTATAATATTCATCATAGGAACCGGCAGCGTTGTTGCATTTATGCCGCCAATGTATTGAAAAAGCGGTATATTAAGTGCAACAGATGATGCTTTTGCAACAGCCAAAGATACTGAAAGTATTGCATTTGCGCCCAGTTTTGATTTATTTTCCGTACCATCCAGGCTTATTAAAAGGTTGTCGATTTCTTTTTGGTTAAAGGCGTATTCGCCCGTAAGCTCCGGTGCTATTATGGAATTTACATTATCAACAGCCTGCAATACGCTTTTTCCCATATACATTGATTTTTCATTATCCCGAAGCTCAAGTGCTTCGTTTATTCCTGTAGATGCACCCGAGGGCACGGCAGCACGACCTATGGCTCCGCAGGATAATTTTACATCTGTTTCAATAGTGGGATTTCCTCTGGAATCTATTATCTGTCTTGCTTTTATATCTTCAATGTATCCGGGCATTTTTAAAACCTTTCTTTTAAATATTCTTATGACTCATACGAAATTATACAGGCTAGCTGGGATTAGACAATAAGCAAGGAGGGTAACTTTTTAAGGGAAACAATTTTTAAAGTATTTTAAGGTTAAATATTGTAACAATTTTCTTTTAAAAACAATTTTGCCCGTTAAAATAAATTTTCTTTGGTTTTAAATATTCAAAAAGCATTAACAATTAGAGAAAGAGAATATGAGAATATTACCCGTTGCATTTGGATACAATATCCAAAAAATGCCTGCAAGGCTTCAAAATAACAATTTATCCTTAAGAGAAAGCGCAAATATTGATACTGTATCTTTTAGCGGTAACAAGAAAAAAGAGGCAAGAAAAACCTATGAAAAGCTTGTGACAAGTGTTTCAGATGATACTTTATATTCAGAGTCTCCGATAGGTGTAAAAGATATCGGGTTTTTGCTTAAATTAAACAAAAAAGATTTTAAAGACATAATTACAAAGCCTGTAGAATGTAAAACTTCTTCCGGAAGAAAATGTGAATCGACTGTGTTTTTCTATACGGATGCCCCTGCAACAGAAAAACTTTTAAATAAATTGGATGATAAAAAAGCCACATTAGATATATTAAAAGTTCAAAAGGGATGGAGGGGAACAACTGCTCTGCATGCTGCAGTGTATTCAGAGGATGTTGCCAAGGTTGATACCATTTGTACTTCCGTAAGTAAAAAAGGAGTACGCGAACTAATGAGGCTGCATGATATGGATGATGATCCATTGGAAGCAGCAATACCTGTTTCTTCCAAGATATATAATATTTTAAGGTCATATTTAAGCATAGCATTGCGTAAATAAACAAAAACGTTTATTTAAGATGTGTTTCTTTAGATATAAAGATTGTATTAAAAAAAGCAATTTTTAAAATTTTTTATTTTATAATTCTTAAAAAGAAGAGAAGGAACCTTTAAAAAGGAGAAAAGATGCAAGCAGTACTTACAAGCAATGTTAATGTTGAATACAATCTAAACCAAACATTGGAAAGACTTTTTAATGATTTGGATACTGCAGATAATATGACAAAAAATGCAATCGAAAATGATATTGTAAAATTTGGTGCTGAAGCTGCAGATTATCTTGTAAACAAGGTAAGGACTGCAAAAGGCGCCCAAAGAGGCGTTGCTGCGATGAGTCTTATCAGAATCGGGGAAGAATCCATTAAGCCTTTAAAAGAAGAAGCCATGAAAGACAGCAGTTTTCAATGGATTGCAAACTATTTGATAAGAGAAATTTCAGGCAGATAATCTTTTCGTCTAATAATAAAAATTAAAATAATCCAAATAAATAGTCATTTTTGGCAATGAAGATAACTTTACCAGGGTGCATAATTCATTTAAAGACAATGAAATATGCACTTTTTGCATTTTTAAAAAGTAATAAAGTTAATCTTTAATTTAAAGGAGGAAAGATGACTATTAAAAAATTCGTATTAACTGCAACAGCTGTAGCAACGGTGTTTGCGTTTACAGTGCCCGTAAGCTTTGCAGCATGTTCTACAGGGGCAGCTTGTCCTATAGAATCTGTACAAAAAGTAAACCCTTCTACAGCAACATGCTCAAAATGCAAATCTGCAATGGATGCTTGCAAATGTAAAAAAAAGAAAAGTTTCAATTTTTTCAAAAGAAACAAGTGCAACCCCTGCGAAACGGGAGCAGCAGCACCATGCGATCCTTGCAAAGTAAAGAAAAATGATTGTGACCCTTGTAAAAAGGACCCATGCGACAAGCCAAAATGTGACAAATGTTCTACAGGCTTAGGCTCAAGCTGTCTTAACCAAAGAACGCACTCAAATATGCAGGTTTATGCATACCCGGGTGCAATTTATTCACCTGCAAACGTAGCTGTGACTGGTGAAGCTACAAACAATTCAGTAGTTTCAGATCAAACTATTGCTGAAATTCCTATTACCCCCGGTGTTCGTTTATCAGATGATTGTGTAACAGGCGCTGCGGCTCCTATTATCGATCCTGCTTTACTTCCGCCGAAAGAAGATTGCTGCCCGGGAGCTGATGTACAGTCTCCAAACTCAATGCAGGCAATCTATAAAGAAATGGAAAAATGTGATCCTTGCATGACATCAAAGAAAGACTGCGGTTGTGCAACCGGAGGTGCAAGCCACCTTGGTCAAACATATCCTGATGTTCCGGACAGATACTGGGCTTCAGCAGATATCAACCGTTTAACAGACCAATGCGTTGTTGTAGGTTATCCTGACGATTTGTTTAAACCAAACAGAAACGTAACAAGAGCTGAAATGGCAGCTATGGTAGTAAAAGGTTTCAATCTTGAATCTACACAGATGACTGATGCAGGAAACTTTGCTGACGTTCCATACAGCCACTGGGCTCATGACTTCATCAACAAAGGTGTAAGCGCTGATATGCTTGCAGGTCATTCTTCAAATAAATTCTTACCTGAAAACCATATTACAAGAGCAGAAGCTTTAACAATCATGTCTAAAGGTTTAAAATGTCCTATGGACAATTGCAAAGCTGAAGAAATTCTTGCTAAATTCAGAGACGGTGCTCAGGTTCCAAACTGGGCAAGAGAATGTGTAGCAAAAGCTATAGATGTTGGTGCTCTTAAAGATTCAAAAACTTCTGATTTAATCAGACCGAATGAAAATGCTACAAGGGCAGAAATTGCAACAATGCTTCAAAACACAAGAATTGCAGGCGGATATGACAAAAATGCTCCTGAAATGACAGCTATGGGACCTGCTAAGACAACTTTTGTTGAAAAAGAAACTCCTGTTTGCATTCCTACTCTTCAATTGACTATGAAAGACCAGGTAAATGCTAAGAATGCTAACGTTGGCGAACAGTTTGCAGCAGAAACTACCCATGAAATTACAATTAACGGTGTAACTTATCCTTGCGGAAGCCGTGTAAATGGTAAAATCACTGAAGTTATAAGACCGTCTAAATGTAACCCTGGTGCAATCAAACTTTCATTCACTGAAATTGTTGGCTGCGACGGATGCAAACAAATTCTTCCAAAACAGGTATTAACAGCTAAAGTTGAAAAATGCAAAGATGTTAACCCTGTTGTAAGATTAATCCAAATGCCGTTCACATTTGTAGGTTCTACACTTGGTTTGGCAGGACGTACAGTTGGTGGTGCTGCAATAGGCTTAAGCAACGCTGTTGAAGGCTTATTTGACCAGGTTGGTACCGGTACCGGTGAAATCCTTTCAGGACAATTTAAAGCTGGCGGCAGAAGCTACATCGACGGTATCAAGACAACTGTTAAGGCTCCTGTGGATATCGTAAGAACTGCAGCTGTTGGTACAGCAGGCTTATTTAATAACACTGTTGATGAAATTGCTTACGTTGTAGACGGTGCAGGCAACAGAATCACAAGAGTGAACCCGAAAGATAAAATGACCATTGCTTTTGGTAACAATAAATAAAGCGCGCTCTTGATGAGTGGAAACCAATAACCCTTATTTTTAAGGGACCATGATATCAACAAGCGAAAAGACCGGATGTATTTCCGGTCTTTTTGTTGCAGAATTTTTTTACAGATTGATATTGCTTGTATGGTATTTTATTGAATATTGCAAAAGCTATATTGATACATAAGGAAACCGAATACCTGCATACCGGCATGAAAATATTGTACCAAAAGGCGAATGCTAAACTTTGAAGTTTTTAAACTTGAAAAGAGCGAATAACAAATACAGCAAGATTTAGTTCTTGCTTATTTCAAAAACGCTAAAAATCCGATATTTGGCATTACAAAATGTATCCAAAGAGCGCAGGAAACTCCTAAAAGCGAACCCATAAATACTTCAAAAGGTGTGTGCCCCAAGAGTTCTTTTAGAACCTCATATGGTTTGGTTTGATTTGTATGTTCTATAATTTCACCAACAAGCCTGTTTAATGTTGCAGCGGTTTTTCCTGCTGCGCGCCTTAAGCCTGCAGCATCCTGTAATACAACCAAAGCAAAACCAAAAGCTATTGCAAAAGAAACAGATGCAAAGCCTTCAATAAGTCCTACGGAAGCCGAAAGACTAATAACTCCTGCTGAATGGGAACTTGGCATGCCGCCCGTTGTTGTAAATATTTTAAAGTTTATTTTTTTGTGGGTTAAAAAATAGAAAATAACCTTTAAAATTTGTGCAAAACATGCGCTTGCAAGTCCTGTAAATATAGCCTCGTATCCCGTATTATAGAACAATTTTTCCATACCTTTTATTTTAGCGAATCAATAATTTTTTGTAATACTTCTGTTTTCATATTGTATTTTTCAAGTATACCATAACATTTTTGAATTATATCGTTTAATTTTTCTTTAGATTTTTCCACGCCAAAAATTGTTACATAAGTGGATTTATTAGAGTTTTCGTCCTTGCCTGTGGTTTTTCCCATTTCTTCTGTTGTGGATGTGACATCTAAAATATCATCCTTTATCTGGAAAGCGAGTCCGAATTTTTCGCCAAATTCTTTTATTGCTTCAATTTGCTTTTCATCCGCCCCGCCTAAAATTGCTCCTGAAACAAGGGAAAATTTAAAAAGTGCACCCGTTTTATATTTGTGGATAAAATTCAGGTGTTCTAAGGAAATTTTTTCATTTTTGTTTTCAGCCTCAATATCTGCTGTCTGACCGCCCACAATGCCGAATGCGCCTGCTGCAATTGAATATTCATACAATAATTTTACAATTCTGTCAAAAGATATGGTCTTTGGAGTTTTTTCTATTATAATCTGCGGAGCAAAAGAGATTAATGCATCTCCTGCAAGGGTTGCAATAGCTTCCCCGTATACTTTATGGTTAGAAGGTTTTCCGCGTCTCAAATCATCATTATCCATGCAGGGAAGGTCATCATGGATTAAACTTTGCGCATGGAGCATTTCAATAGCGCATGCTGTCGGGATTGCAGCTTCATAGTTTCCTGAAAATATTCTGCATGCTTCAAGGCAAAATATCGCCCTTAAACGCTTTCCGCCAAGACAAACTGTATATTTCATAGATTCTATAACATCTCTAAAAAGCTTATATTCAGGGTTTTTGAGCCTTTCGTCAAAATATTTTTCAAGATTTTCTTCAACAGTTTTTTTATATGTTTCAATCATCCGGATTCTCCATCTCGTCAGGGTTGTCTAAAATATTGTTTAAAAGGTTTTTTGTGGTTTGGTTTATTTTCCTTCTTGAATGGGCGCGCTTTTTTGTGCTTATTTTTGCAAAGTCTTTGTTATTATTGGTTTTTGAGCCGGTTTCTTCCTTTGTTCCTTCGTATGTAACTTTTTCTTTATATTTTTTTGTCTCTTCCAAAAATTCCAGATAGCTTTCATATCTTGAAATATCAATGTTATCAAGGTTTTTTATAACATTGCAGTCATCATCTTCTTCTAAAACATGCAAACAATCAGAATACCGGCATCCGTTTTTATATTTTTTTATTTCATCAAAATAATCTCCAAGGTCTTTCGGGAGAATAAAATCGAAGGTAAGTTTTGAAAAGCCCGGTGTATCAATTATTTTAAAATCCGGAAAATCTAATATTTCGCAGTGTCTTGTTGTATGCACCCCTCTTTTTAGTTTATCGCTGACAGTTTTGGTTTTCAGGTTAAAATCCGGGTTCAGGGCATTTAAAATAGAGCTTTTGCCCACACCAGACTGACCGGTCAGCGCAATGGTTTTTCCTTTTATAAGGTTTTTAAGTTCACAAAGTCCGTCTTTATTTAAAGCGGATGTAAAAACTATTTCATATCCAAGAGGCTTATAGATATTTGAAATTTTTTCCCTCATAACTGAAAGTTCGGCTTCATTTGTCAAATCATCTTTGTTGAAACACAAAAGAGCAGGAATATTATGATATTTAAGAAATGTTAAATATCTGTTTAACTGGATAAAATTTAACTCCGGTTCTAAAAGGGCTGAAACCACGACCATTAAATCCAAATTTGACACGGCAGGTCTTTTGCAGAGATTTTTCCTTTTTAAAATTTTTGCGATGGCATTTTCATTTTCAATTTCAACAAAATCCCCGACAACAATTCTTTCCTTTTTTTTCTTTAAAATTTCTCTTAGTTTGCACTCAATCAGTCTTGTATCGCCACTTTCCGTTTTTGGCATTACATAATAAAAATCTGAATGAATTTTATAAACCGTACCTATCATATTTATTAAAATAATAGACAAATAATGCCCTTTTTGCAATTATTTTCTATTATATTATAATGTTTAGGTAACAAATATATTTTAGCTTGGGGAAGGTTAAATAAATATGACTCTTACAGATTGGTTTAATAAAAGAAAAGAGGCTCAGCAGCAGGCTCTTCGTGAAAATGATGTAGTGATTGATGATTCTGTAGGAAAGCTTTGGAGCCTTTGTTACAATTGTAATTCCCAACTGCCAAAGAAGGATTTGGAAAACAATGATATGGTTTGCCCGAATTGTGATTATCATTTTAGAATAGGCGCAAGGGCAAGGATAAAGCTTGTATTAGACAGCGGTACGTTTGAAGAGAGATATAAAAATATAACAGGGAAAGACCCTTTAAATTTTGTGGATACACAAAGCTATGCAAAAAGGCAAAAGGCTGCGAAAGAAAAATCAGACCTGGATGAAGCTGTCATTACTGGTGTTGGAGAAATAGACGGACAGAGAGTTGCAGTTGCCGTTATGGATTTTGATTATATGGGCGGTTCCATGGGCTCTGTTGTGGGTGAAAAGGTAACAAGAATTATGGAAGATGCCCTCAGTGAAAAGATTCCTGTTATTGTATTTACAGCATCAGGCGGTGCCAGAATGCAGGAATCAGCTCTAAGTCTTATGCAAATGGCAAAGACAAGCTGCGCTGTTGCAAAATTAAACGAAGCTAAGATTTTATACATAACAGTTTTGACAGAGCCTACATTTGGCGGTGTGACTGCAAGTTTTGGTACTTTAGGCGATATTATGATAGCAGAAAAAGGCGCAAGAATAGGCTTTGCAGGAAGAAGAGTAATTGAACAGACAATTAAAGAAAAACTTCCTGCAGACTTCCAAACCGCAGAGTATCTTTTAAAGTACGGGCAGATTGATTTAATCGTTACAAGACATGAGATGAAGGAAAAACTTTCAAAAATTATTGCTATGCATAATGCTGCCAAAAACAGTAAAACTGCAAACGCCAAAAGCGCAGCAGGTATGGCATCGAAATAATTATCCCGGGCATAAACCGGGGCAAGAAACAAACATTAAAGGAAATACGGCATGCAAATATTAGACTTTGAAAAACCTATATATACAATGCAGGAAAAAATTGAAGAATTGAAAAAGATTAGCATGGATACAAATATGAATTATGATAAAGAAAT
>CAJULH010000033.1 GCA_910587175.1 Candidatus Gastranaerophilales bacterium
CATTTCTACTTCCTTTGATGTTAACATAAAAGCTGATTTTTTACATAAAAATTTTCATCATTTTTCAATTTCTGTAACAAATTGTCAGGTGCATTATCCGTTTTAGAGAGTATTTTTGCGGTTTTTTCCCTGATTGTATAGTCAATATAGGTGTTTGTAAAATTTAAAATATTTAAAACTTTTTCTCTGTAATTTTTGTTAAATTTTGTATGGTATAGTGCTTCCATTGCCCAGTACAGATTAAAAACCACTTTGTTTTTTGCATGGTTTTTTCTATTGTTAAGTTTATTTTCCCTAAATGGTGTTTTTGACAGCTCTTTCAGATTTTCAATAAGTTCTTCAATTCTTTCTAAAAGGAGTGGAAGGATAAGCTCCTGCAATGATGCTGAAGTTTTAATGCCATCTATAAGTGCTCTGCCTACATTCGGGTTTATATCCATAATGCCGTTTAATATTGTTTTAACACCCTTTTCATCCAGAAAATATTCTGCAGTTTTTTCATTGTGAAGAAATTCTGAAATTTTTAATGCGGATGCCTCCCGAATTCTGCCGTCACATCCTGTCAGGTGCTCTGTTAAAAGCTTTGCATCTTTCTTATCTTCCAGGGTTTCTAAAGATAATATTGCAACAGGCTTTTCAAATTCATCACCATATTCAAGCACGGCTGTGATTTCTTCTTTTGTATAGGTTTTTTCTACCGTATCAAGAGCCTTTTGTATAAGAGAATTTATTATACTTTCATCCATATCGTTGTTTACAATCTTTGAAAAAACATTATACTTTATTCTATCATGACAATTTAGATGAAAAGTCAATTTATGACGGGTCTTCTTTGTCTATAATATTCATAAAATTAATCCCCTTTATCTTTAATATGGAAAGGAAAAATGATGGATAAGATTATAAACGTTTTTAACGGTATATTTGGTGTTTTTGGTCTTAATAAAATAAATGAAGGCTATGTGGGTCTTTCAAGTTTTGAAAAACCTGCTCCTGACAGAATTAAAAGACCCCAGCTTCCGGAAGATGATGAACCTGTTTCAAAAACAAGCTTTACAGGGCTTTTAAGAAGAGCTTCATAACAGCAAACGTAAAAGTTAGCTATTTATCACATAAATACTATAATTGCCATACGGATGAGCTGACCAAAACAAGAATTACTAATTTAATTTCACTCAGGCAACTTCTGTTAACGCTTTTGCCGATATTGATTGGCAGTACAATAGGGGAATGTATTTCATAAATAATAAATCTACTTCACAATCCCTTCGTCTTTGAGCATTTTGCGTACTTCATCCAAAAGGTCTTTTTTGGTTTGCTCAAAGTTTATGGTTTTTGGGTTAAACATTTCGCCTTCATCTGCAAAAAGCCAGTTGAGGTTTACTCCGAATTCTTTAACCAGTTTTTCAAGAAATTCAAGAGATGGTTTTCTGTCTTTGAACTTGTAGCCTGTACTTGCATGATATGATACGTTAATGCCAACTGGTGCACATAGTTTAAACACCCTGGCTTTTTCCTCCTGTTGAAAATTTATGTTGTTTTTATTATAATAACTGTTAAATGCATTTTTGGAGAAGAAATGGAAACAGACCAGAGTCTCTTGTTTAACTCGCTTTTAATAATATTTTTGCTTTTTGCAAACGGGTTTTTTGTGGCGTCTGAATTTGCCCTTGTTTCTGTCCGAAGGACAAGGCTCTCCCAGCTTGCAAAAGAGGGAAATGAGGATGCGGATATTGCAATAAATTCTGTTGACCATATGGATAGATCCATTGCTGCGACACAGCTTGGTATTACAATTGCAAGTATTGGTCTTGGATGGGTCGGTGAAGCCACTTTAGTCCGTTTTATTGAACCTGTTTTTCATTTTCTGCCGGAGGCTGCACGCGGTGTTGCAACTCATTCTTTGGCGGTTTCAATTGCCTTTGCACTGATTACTTTAATGCATGTAATCATAGGCGAATTAATGCCAAAATCAATAGCTCTTCAATTTACGGAAAAAACGGCTCTTGTTGTTGCAAGACCTATGTATATTGTAAGTAAAATTTTCGCGCCGTTTATTTTTATTTTAAACGGAGTAGGAAATTTTCTTCTGTCACTGCTTAAAATTCCGCCGGCACATGCGGGGCATCTGGTACATTCTGTTGAAGAACTGGATATGATAATAAATGAATCCCACAAAGAAGGGGTTTTGAATGATACTGAAAAAGAAATTTTAACAAACGTATTTAAATTTTCAGACATCCAGGCAAAACAGGTAATGGTTCCAAGACCTGATATGACCTGTATTCCTATTGATATTGAGTCTGGTGAATTAAACAAAATCATTTTAGATACACAATATACAAGGTACCCTGTTTACAGTGAAGATTTAGACCATATTGCAGGTATATTACATATTAAAGATCTTTTTCCGCTTGTTATGAGCGGGGCTGAGATTAAACTTTCTGAAATTATAAGAAAGCCGATGCTTGTGCCTGAAACGATGACAATTGACAATCTTATGCTTGAATTTAAAAAATGCAAAGGACAGATGGCTTTTGTAATTGATGAATTTGGTTGTGTTTCAGGACTTGTTACTTTGGAAGACATCCTGGAAGAGATTTTTGGTGAAGTGCAGGATGAGTTTGACGAAGAAGAGGCTGATATCAGGCAGATATATGAAGATGAATACATTGCAAATGCCATGATGAGAATTGATGAGTTTAACGAATATTTCTGCCTGGACGATAAAAATGCCGAAGTGGAAGATGAAGATATTGAAACAATCGGCGGGCTTGTAGTAAAAAACCTCGGGCACATTGCAAAAGAGGGTGATACGGTTGAAATTGAAAACTTTGAATTCAGGGTAATCGAAGTAGATAATGCAAGAATTGTGAAACTGAAAATTAAAAGACTTGAACCCGAAGATACCGAAGATAAAACTTCACTTGAAAATTAATTACAGCTGCTTTTAAAGCTTTTATGCGGCATTTCTTTTATGAGCCGGTAACTTTTAAGGAGAAAATTATGGAAATTTTAATAGGAATATTAGCGTTAATATTTTTAGGAATTATAATTGGTCTTGCTTTAAATATTTTCTGGCTTGCTTTTGCACTTGTATTATATTTTGTGCCTACAATTATTGCAGCATACAGAAAGCACCCGCATACTCTTTGGATATTTTTAATAAACCTTTTCTTTGGCTGGAGCGTTGCAGGTTGGATAATTCCTTTACTTTGGGCGTTTGATGCCGATAAAATTTTGATGGATTTTATTGAATACAGAAAAGCTAAAAATGCTAAAGATGCAGTTATCGAAGGTGAAGTAGTAAAAGAAGAAACCGAAAATAAAGACTGCTAGGTTTTTTTGCAAGGTCTGCTAATTTTAAGGTCAGGATTACATTTTTATTAAGGAATATATTGACAGGCTAAATAATGCAAAAAAGCCGTTAATTTGATTGAGAACGGCTACAATGTTTCCTGCCAGTATGCAATCACAGAATATGTAGAAAACCTTGAAAACAAACTTCATAACGGCAACCCTTATGACAAGGAAATTTTAAACGGAATAGATAAAAGAGGACAAATGGGAACGAAAAATTAAAAGAACTTTGCGCAGGCTTAGTGAATGCCTTTATGAAGGCAAAAAACGAAGCAGATGAAGAAAAAGAAGAAAAGAAGAAAGAAACTGAAAACAAAGCTAAAAATGAGGATGAAGAAGTCAAGGGAAAGGAAAAAGCTTCTAATGAAGACACAGACAAAAGAAACTCATTGACGAAATCGGCGGCATTTTTGCCAAACCAGCCGATTTTACACACTTGTGTACTTTCCCCCACAGAAACTGCGATCGTATATCCCGGGGATGTTATGACATTTGATACAACGCAAACGGCTTTAAACGGGCTAATTGTGCTTAAAAAAACGGCTTGACAAAAAATTCTCCACATTATCAAAGTTTTGTACTAAGACAAATTACGCGCTCAATTCCTGATAAATCTTTTTCAATAAATTCTATTTTATACCCTTTTTTAAGAGCGGTTTTTGAAACAATTTCTGCTTGTGAAATTCCGTTTGTGCAGCCAAGTTCAAAAAGAATATAACTTTTTTTTTGGTTTGCGACAGTATTTTTTGGAGGATTATTATATCCGGCGGTATTTTTTATATCTTTTGCTGCGGGATTATGCACCGCACAGGCTTTCAGGTGTATTTTTGCATCTTCTAAAATTTTTGTATAAAACTCCACTCCGTCCTTATCATAGGCAAAAAGCGCCAAATCGGGGTCGAAATTTTTTACTTCATCCTGTAATGTTTCTCTGGCTGAAATTGGTATATATGGCGGGTTTGAAACGATTATGTCAAATTTGTCAATCGGGCGGAGCCCTGAGAAAATATCAGATTTTCTAAATATTACGCGCCTCTGTTCGCCCAGAACCTCCATATTTTTAATTGCGGTGCGCAGTGCATCTGTTGAAATATCTACACCCATAGCTTCAATTGGTATATCTGGCAGGTTTTTTGAAATTTCAATAGGAATACAGCCTGTACCTGTTCCTATATCTAAAATATTGATTGTTTCCTTAAACCCTTGCCGGGATATGTTTTTTTGGGTGATTTTTCGAACAATTCTTACTGCGCATTGCACCAAAAGTTCTGTCTCAGGTCTTGGGATTAAAACATTTTTATCCACAAAAAATTTATTACCCATAAAATATGCAAAACCAAGTAAGTGCTGGATTGGTGCCCTTGTTTTTGCGCGTTGCTGTGATATATCAAAAATTTTTGTCTTTATATCTTCCGAAAAACCGTTTTTTAATGCTCCGGCAAGTATTTCTTCAATTCTAAACCCTGAAATTTCTGTTATAATAAGATTTGCTTCAGCCCTTGCTTCTCCGTTTGATATTCCGCTTTGCATTAAAATTTCTTGCACATTCCTAAACATATCGCTGCCGGAAATGCTTTTGTCCGGAGAATTAAAAGTATTTTCTTCTAAATTGCTCCCGAAAATATTTTTATTCATCTGCGAAATCCTCTACATTTTCTTTCGGGTCGATAATTTCCATAATCCAATCCCTTAAATCCAGTCTCGATGCGTTTGAAACATCTTTCATCGCTATGCCGTGCGCGCGTGCCACCTTTTCGTAATAATAAAGCTGTTTTTTTGTGGGCTTCATTTTGCTCATCTTAAAATCCTGGGCTTTTTTTCGAAATTCTTTTGCCTTTGCCTTTTGTGCCTCTATTATTGGCTTTTGTGTTTCTTTATACTTCATTTCTTCAAATACGGATTTTGCAAAAATCTTAAATTCGCGCATAAAATCTTCGTCTTCAAGATAATCCAGAATGAATTCAAAATGCGGATTGTTTATTTCGGAATAATAGTTTTCTTCCTCGATAAATTTGTCAAGAATATCTTCCACACTAAGGTTTGAATGCTTTTTTACAAATGATTTTAAAAAACTTAAAAGCTGCGATTTTTGCCGTGGTGTCAGGTATAGAAACAAGTTTTGCTTTATATAAAACATTTTACAGGTCTTTAATATCAAATTTGTGTTTAAAATGAACAAACCTTAAAAAAGCACCTGCAATAGGGTTTGTGGCGGTTTGATTTTTGCCGTCATTGTTTTGTTTTGAAGTTTCTTTCAGGGTAAGTTCTTTTTCAAGGGTTTTTGAAAATTTTTTTTCTTCCAAAAATCTTATCTTTTCGTCCATATATTCATTTTACCATTGTTTATAGTTTTATAAAACCCGTCTCTTTTGTAAAATTGCGTGTAAAATTTTCTGTCCAATTGTCTGTGTAACGCATAATTTCTAAGTTTAAAAGAGATTGTTGTAAACGTTTCTAAATATCAAACTATAAAAAAAGGGTATTGATAAGGTTACAAAAATCAATACCCGAGAAATTGTTTATCGTTCTAAATATTTGTATTAATCAAGTGTTGTACTTTTATATTCAAGTATTACAAAACCATTTCCGCCGTTTCCGCCAACACCGCCGGCTTTATTAAGCACGGCGCCTCCGCCGCCACCTCCTCCAAATACTCCGTTATTACCGTTAGGAGAGGCTGATGCATTTGTAATATTACATATTGTTTCATAAAGAGGAGACAGAATAGATGTTCCTCCACATCCTGGTCTGATTGGTCCAAGTGTAGTGTTTGTTCCGTCATTAGCTTTTGCTGTAGAAGAACACAAGGTCTTGCCTTCAGTATCTTTTGTCTTTAAAAGGCATGATAAATACCCGCCCATACCACCATACTCACTATTTGCTTCCTGTCCGGAAGCGATTATGGTACTAATATTTGTTTGTATATATTCCTTATACAGTTTGGAGTAATTATCGGGATATTCTTTTAATTCTCCATTAATACCTGCCTCCATGGAACCATTATTACCCTTTAAGCCGCCTCTTGCTTTATGGGTTAATGTTTTACCGCCTGAAGTTACACTTATAGATGTTTCTCCACCGTTTCCGTCAGATCCGATTGTTGATGATGTAAATAAACTGGAATCATCATCAGACGCCATTCCACTTATTCCCCCGCCTCTTCCTATTCTTATCTTCATAGTTCTTTTTGAAGGGTCACCTTCCAAATTAGTTATAACTGTTTGAACAATTTCGCCTACTGTTCCCCCTCCTCCATTTGTTCCTCCCCATTCTATATAGATATATCCGTTGGCACCCCTGCCTCCGCTTCCAAATGTTCCATCTGTGCCTGCGGCTCCCCCGCCTCCCCCTGCGCCATAGCTTACGGATGACGCGTTTGCACCGTTTTGTGCAGATATTCCGCCATTTCCTCCATCAAGATATCCGTTTATATTAAGTGAACTGCCTCCGTTCCCACCTTTTCCTTTTTCGGATGAAGATATAGTATATCCTTGCAATCCTCCGTTTCCACCTGTCAGTTTGGATACTTTTTCTCCAAGTTTTAACCAATCTTTATATACTGCATTAGAATTGAAGTTGGTATTCTTTATTCCGCCTCCAAGTCCGCCGCTATTTGCTATATATGTACTGTCGCTTTCATATTTACCGCCTTTTCCGCCGGATACTGAATATGTATTTCCACCTACAACAATACTTGTTGCAGTTCCGTCAAATCCGTTTTCTGCGCCTGCACTTTGGACAGCTCCGCCTTGTCCTATACTAAAATTAATTGTTTGTCCAGGTGTTACTTTAATTTCTCCAATCCAAATCTGCCCTGCGCCACCACCACCTCCGCCGTTAGAGGGTCTGTAATATGTGCATTTTAAGCCATTAGCAACAGCTGCCACCGAATACCATATGCGCATAGCGCCTGGTTTACCGTTATATCCATTGTTTGCATTATCTCCTTCTCCTCCGCTGCAATTGGTGGCATTGCTAAAAATGGATGATGTCAATTTTCCACCAACCATGCCATTAATACCTCCGCCATATCCTCCAATGCCTCCAGCACCTCCACCTCCTCCTCCGCCAAAGGTGTAAGCATTGTTAGGATAATAATTCTGAACCCATCCTGCCCCTCCACCGCCTGCATTATTTGTACTATTGCCGTTACTTGATGTGCGTCCGCAAGTTGTTATACCTGCACCATATTTATTATCATTCCATGCACCTCCGCCGCCTCCTCCGCCACCGCCATAGCCCGCGCCACCACGCTGTGAGTAGTAAGAGGTATCATCTGTGGCAAATCCGCAACGTCCACCAGAACCATTATTTCCACCATTTGTACCATTTCTGGCTGCGCATCCCCAAGTCTCATTGCCAGCCCATAATCCGGATCCCCCACCGCCTCCGCTTCCATAACCTCCACCGCCTCCTCCACCGCCAGTGTAACATATGTTCTGATCTTCAATAAATGTGGTCCCGCCAAAATTGTCTTTCATTTTCCAACAGTGTCCGCCACCGCCACCTCCGCCGCCTATTTGTGCCAGCATATAGCCTGTTGATATTATGCTGATTGAAGTTCCGCCACCTCCTCCGCCACTGTTGCCTACACCCTTACCACCATTGCCGTTTGTTCCGGTGCCACCTTTTAAATATCCTGTAGCGCCTCCTTCTGCACCACCAGTGCCGCCGCCAGCACCACCGGCACCGCCATAATGACCGCTTTGTCCGCCAGCACCAATTTTTATTGAAACATTATTTGCTGTTAGTGTTGAGCTTATAGATTTGTCTGCAATGTATCCGCCTGAACCTCCACCACCACCGTTTTCTCCAGCCCCACCACCTCCGCCACAAGCTGTAACTTTGCTTAATGTTACCATTGCGCTCTCGTCTACTTTTGAAATTTTAGCTCCTGGGGCTACTTCTGTTGCAGTGTCTGATACTACGACCCATTTTTTAGTTGTTCCATATTGGCTGCAGGAGCTTGGCAAAGCAGGTGCTTTGTGGCTATCAGGAGCGGTGACATCTTTAAACGTATAATTTCCTGCAGTTGTGAATGTTGTATATGTGTTTCCTATAGCAGGAACATTAGCATAAGCTGCAGTGTTTCCCATTCCGCCTGATGCACCGCCTCCGCCACCTCCTACCATAAATACCCGAAGCTTGGTAACATCTTTTGGAACAGTAAAGCTTTCATTAGATGTTATTGTCTTGTTTCCATATAAGGCATCCCCGCCTTTGCCTCCTCCGCCCATCATGGTGACTCTTACCTGATTTGCATCTATTGGTATATTAAAATCGGTATCTTTACTGAACACCGATATCACCAAATTTTTTTCATAATTTGCCATCTCGGTTGTTATATTTATATTTTCGTTTGTTACTTTTCTGGTCATAACAGGAGCTAAAGCTGCAAGCAGTAACGATGCAACCAAAAGAGCCATAAGCATTTCAACAAGAGAAAACCCTTTACAGTGCTTTGGTTTTTGGAATTTGCAAGCTGTTAACTCTGAAGTGGCAATTTCACCAGAAAAAACAGATTTTTTTTTCAAAGTATGCCAAAAAGACAAAGGTGACCCAAAATTTTTTAAGATAAACATTTCTTTCCTTTCAGATGAACAAAATATGATGAACAAATTAGTTTTTTAGCATTTTATTAACATGCCAGGTTAAATATTTTAATTATATTTTTACATATTGTGTTAAATTTTGCAATAAAAATTATCCCATCGGGTAATTTATTTAAACAAAATATAACCTTATTCTTTAGATGGAAGGATGAAAAGTGGCTGATTTGAGAAGCGTTATAGGTAAAAATATAAAAAAAATCAGGAAATCTAAAAAATGGACTCAAGCCCAGCTTGCAGAAAAGATTGGCATAGAACCTGTGAGCGTTGCGCGCATTGAAACAGGGTTAAATTTTCCAAAGGAAGAGAACCTTTCTGCCATTGCAAATGTTTTGGGTGTTGAAGTTTCAGACCTTTTTGTAGACAGGGAAACTGATAAAAAAAGCACGCTAAAATATATTCAAAATACTTTGAATACCCTGAACAACAGAGACTTGGAGATTATAAGTAACATTGTAAAAACAATGACTTGCTGTTAAAATCTTTGCTCCGGAAAAGCTATTAAATTTATCGTTTTTAAGATTTTTAAAGGTTGCTAAAAGCTAAGAAATTTTTTCAATTAATATTACAGCATAAGCCTGTACAGCTTCTTCTTTGCCTGCAGCATCCATACCTTCATTTGTTTTAGCCTTGACTGAGATATCAGACATTGGTAAACCAAGCGCATTTGCAATGTTTTGGCGCATTTTATCAATATGTGGTGCCATTTTGGGTTTTTGGATAATTATTGTTGAATCAATATTTACAATTTTAAACCCTTTGTTTTTTAAGATTTTTCCGGCTTCAGACAAAAGCAGGATGCTGTCGGCACCTTTAAATTTCGGGTCTGTGTCAGGAAAATGGCGTCCTATATCGCCATCCGCAATGGAGCCAAAAACGGCATCAATTATACTGTGGACAAGAACATCAGCATCAGAATGCCCTAAAAGCCCTTTTTCATGGGGAATTTTTACTCCTCCGATTATTAAGTCCCTGTCTGTGACAAGCCTGTGGAGGTCATATCCCTGCCCTATTCTCATAAAATACCCCGCAATACACCGCCTTGGAAAATTGGGAAGCCACATATTGTTGCCGAGTTAAAACCTGCAGCAATCGTACACTTTTTTTGCCGAGTTAAAACCCAACCTACGGGCTGCACTTTTTTTGCCGGGTTAAAACCCAACCTGCATCTGGTGTTTTTGAAATTTATTATCATTGTTTGGGTAAAACCGGGACTGGGTTTAATATTTTCTAGACCATAGCTAAAAAACCTCATAGGACATACCTTTCGATTGCCGCTGCAAGCCCGTCTTTGTGGATTGTCGGACAAATATAATCTGCAATTGATTTTAATTTTTCGCTTGCATTTCCCATAGCAATTTTTACACCGGCATTCAAAAGCAAGTCGTAGTCATTATCCTGGTCGCCGGATGCGAAAACTTCCTCTTTTTTAATATTCCAAAGTTCTTTTAGAAAATTCATCGCATTTCCTTTTGTGGCGTTAATATCTGTGAATTCAAGGTAATACTTATGGCTTCTAACAATTGCAAGTTTACCCTTATATTGTTCAGAAAGTTCTTTTTGAAGTGCTATGATTTCATTTTCATCATACGTGATACACAAAAGCTTTGAAACATCACCAAGTGCAACATCATCAAAACTTTTTACGGCTTTATATGTTGTAAACCTTCCCTTTGTGTAATCTTCCATATATTTTTTATTATCATCTTCTACAATTAATGTGTCATTATTGTAGAGATTCAGGTGAAACCCTTTGTTTCTTGAAATATCTATGATTTCACGCGCCAAATCATGCCCTACGGCATTTTGGTATAAAATATTATCGCCCTGTCTTACCATTGCTCCCTGATAGCAAATAACCGGCGTATTAAGCCCTAAATCTGCACGTACAGGGTCTGCTCCCATAAACATTCTTCCTGTTGCAAGTACAACTTTTATACCTTTTTGAACAGCTGCATTCAGTGCTGCGCGCACTTTTAGGGAACATTCGCATTTTTCATTTAAAATGGTGCCGTCAATATCTGAAACAATAAGTTTTATATTATTCAAAATAATACCTGTTTTTCTTTATTCTTTTTTATTATACTATATATTTATAAACGGTAAATAATTGTAATTTAATACAAAGGGGAGAGATAAATATGGCATCACAAGAACGTCAAAGACCTGTTGAGCAGGATGCAATACAAAGAAGAAGTAACTTTGATGCAGTTGAAGAAAATTTTACAAAAGAGCAGGCGCTTGCTGAAGCCAGCCGCTGTTTAAACTGCAAAAATCCGATGTGCAAAAAAGGGTGTCCTGTAAATGTTAATATACCTGATTTTATTCAGGAAATTAAAAACGAAAACTTCCAGAAAGCAGGTGAAATCATAAGGCAATCCAATATGCTGCCTTCTGTTTGCGGAAGAATTTGTCCCCAGGAAAGACAGTGCGAAGGCAAATGCGTTCTTGGTATTAAGGGGAAATCTGTTGCAATTGGTTCCCTGGAAAGATTTGTCGGGGATAATTCTTCTCCTGTTAAATGCGATATTAAACCAAACGGCAAAAAGGTTGCAATTGTAGGTTCCGGTTGTGCCGGCATGAGTGCTGCAGCAGACCTTAGAAATGCAGGTTTTGATGTTACTGTTTTTGAAGCATTACATAAGCTTGGCGGTGTTTTAAGGTATGGCATTCCTCCTTTCAGACTTCCGAGAACTGTTTTGGACAGAGAAATTGAAACTTTAAAAGAAATCGGCGTGAAGTTTGAAAAGAACGTTGTTGTAGGAAAATCAATTACCATGAAACAATTGGAAGAAGAAGGGTATGATGCAATATTTATCTGTTCCGGTGCAGGTCTTCCTAAAATGATGGGAATTAAGGGTGAAAACTTAAACAGTGTATACAGTGCAAATGAATTTTTAACCCGTGTAAACCTTATGCAGGCAAATTCAGACACCACTCCGACACCTTTAAGGGTAGGCAAAAAAGCTGCAATTATAGGCGGCGGAAATGTGGCTATGGATGCTGCAAGAACTGCCGTAAGGGTTGGTTATGAAGAAGTTTATATAGTATACAGAAGGACCGAGGAAGAACTTCCTGCAAGAAAAGAAGAAATTCGCCATGCCAAGGAAGAAGGAGTAATCTTTAAACTTTTAAGAGCTCCTTATGAAATTAAGGAAAAAGACGGCTATGTTGATGGTATGGTGTTTGAAATTATGGAACTTGGCGAACCGGATGATTCAGGAAGACGCCGCCCGGTTGGCACAGGAAAATACGAAACAATGGATGTGGATACAGTGATTGTTGCTCTTGGCACCGGTCCAAACCCGATTATTCAAAAATCCTGCGCAGCTGATAAGATTGATATTAATTGTGATAAAAAAGGTTATATCGTGATTAATGAAAACGGCGAAACCTCTGTGGATAATGTATATGCAGGCGGGGACGTTGCACCTTTGGGCGAATCTACTGCAATTAATGCCATGGGTGCCGGAAAACGTGCTGCAAAGGCTATAATTGAAGCTTTAGGCTAGGGTTTTAATAAGCTTATATAATTTCAAAAGCCGCAGGATGAACTTTCTGCGGCTTTTGTATTAGTGATTTTCCGGATAAATATTTATGGAATTATCCTGCATACTTTTTTACAAGCTCGCCCTTGCTTACCATTTTATGACCTTTAATATAAACATAATCCGGACGTTCTTTGTTTAAAATTGCGTTGTAATCTTCACTGTCTGAAAGCTTAAATACGTTAAAATCAGCATCTTTACCCTCTTCAAGTGTTCCTATAATATTATCCAGCCTTAAAATCTTTGCCGGGTATTTTGTTAAATATTCTACAACTTCAACAGGGCTCAATTCGCCTTTATTTACATACCTTACCTCGTTTAAAAGGCTCAAATCTTTGTTGAAGGCAAGACTGTTTGTGCCAAAGCCGAATTTTTTCGGAAAATATTTTATAACAGTTTCAAAATCCAGTTTTTTATTGTGCAAATTATCACTCACTCTCGGGCAGTATACAAAAGAGGATGAATTTTCTTTTAAAATCTCTAAATCTTCCTTTGTGAGATAATTTCCATATGATACCAAAAGCCTTTTATTGATGGCGCCAAGTTCATCCAGATATACAACAGGACTAACTCCCTGGATGTTTGGTTCAAACTTTTTATTACCGGTAAAACTGTTTAAAACATCAACATCCGAAAAGCCGAATTTCAGCCAATCCATTTCATCCTGGCTTTCTGCAAGACGCACGGTCATTAAAATATTATTTTTTTTGCAATATTTTACAAGAGTTTTAAAAAGCCTCTTATGAACAGAACACACACTGTGCGGAGCTACGCCCACGAAAGTGTTTTCAGACTTTTGTTTTAAAAGCTTATCTATCTTTTTTTGAATTATTCTGAATTCTTCTTTGGAAGAGTCCGGAGAATCTGAAAAAAGTTCAAAGAAAAGGTATGTTTTGACAGGAATTTCATTTAAAACATCAAAATATTTGCTTTCGCGTGAAAGCTGTGCAACACAGGTAGTGCCGGATAAAAGGGAAAGTTCAAGTCCCTTTTTAAAAGAGTGGATTTTTTCATCCCTTCCAAGGCAAAAATATTCACTTAAAAGATCTGCAAGTTTATAGATAAAAGCATCCTTTTTTATACCTGCGATAAAATAATGTTTTTTGAAGTTTACAAACATTTTTTTAATTGCAAATCTTATACCCTTGGATTTTACTTTTCCAACCTCTGTATATTGCAGATGGTTGTGCAGGTTTATAAATCCCGGGGTAATTATTGCATTTCCAAAATCTTTATTGTGCTTTACGGAATTCGGGTCAAATTCAGAAGTTTTTACAATCTGTTGAACCTTGCCTTCGTCTACAATCATTTTACAGTCTTCATATAAGTTTCCGTCTGCAGCAATAATCCACTTTGCACCATAGCTCTTGGATGTTTCCAATTTTTCTTACTCCTTTAAACTTGGTTTTAAAAACTATCTTAATAAATTTTACACATAATTGCAAATTTTAAATCCTGCATATTTATAACTAATTTTTGTAACGTTTTATAACTTTACTATTCAAATTTTTTTTTCAGAAGTTTTGTATGTCTGCAAAAGAAAAGGAGAGATCTTGTATGGCTATTTCGTCTGTTGGTTTTAATAACAATGTTAATTTTGGGACTTTATACACAAATCCAAGCGGCAAAAAAGTTGATGTAAGCGACAATGCTATTCAACAAGCCAGAACAATGACATACATAAGAAACACTGTTGATAAAGCCATGGAAACCTGTCCGCAGGAAGTGTTAAACGATGCCAGGGGTAATTGTTACGATGAAAAGTTATATTTTACAATTGATGAAAACGGTAAATGTGTAATTTCAAATGAAAAAATACCAAGGGTTGTATACAAAGGAACAATAAATAGTGGCAATTGTTCTCTTTCAGAAAGAAGAGCATCTGAAATTAATGCTTGTAAACAAATTTCGAAAATTACCGAATTTTATTCTGATGAAAATGGCGCAATAAGAGCAAACGGCAGCGGATATAAATTTGCTCATGCTTTTCCAGGTGGACAATTTGAGATTCACCATCCTGAATGGGCTCCGACAGATATTGAAGAATAAAATTTAATTGTCTAAATTCAGATTACTGTATGTATTTTTTAAAATACATACATTCAATATTGCAATGTTAGTCCAGAAAATTATCTGCAGCTGCGGACGGTACCAGACTGTGTCAAAAAGACCGTGAGCCATTGTTGCGCATATTGTTAAAATTATTGAAAACATCACTATTTTGGCATTTATTGTTGTTTTGTTATCTAAGAATATTTTAAATGCTTTGTATATGGCATATCCTATAAAAAGCAGGAAGAAAATCAGTGCAAAAATGCCGCTTTCGACAGCTACCTCTAAAGGCACGCAATAACTCCCAAGTGCATCAAACCCTGTTTTCATGTAGAGTCCGTAAATTTCCCTGAAATTTACATTGCCAAGCCCGATGCCAAGAAACGGATTGTCCTGAAACATATCAAATGCTGCCTCATAGACATTCATGCGGAAAGAAATTGAAGAATCGCCCCTGAAATGAAATATGGAGACAAAACGCCTTGAAATAGATGGCGTTAGAGCTATTGCTGCAACTGCAAAAGCGGAAACCCCTAATATCAGATTCTTATAACGTTTTTTTATCTGCGAAAAACCGCCGTATACTCTTTTAACATAATAATTTAAAACCCAGGCAAGAAGTGCAAAAAACGCTATAAGCCCTATGTATGCGCCTCTGCAGCCTGTAAAGATTATTGCAATAACATTTATTATGAAAAGCACACTGAAAATAATGGTTCTAAACAAAGCAGGGCGTACCATCTTAGCACAGTTTTGCAAAATTACACCAGGAGAATGAATCTTTGCAAAGTTCAAAATAAGGCAGGCAAAAATGCTTGATAATCCTGTAATCAGGTATCCTCCAAGTAAATTCGGATTTGATGGTTTAAGTGTGCCGAAAGAACGGGAAATCAATTGGCTTTCGCTTGTCATACCGGATGTATCTACCCAGCCTGCAAGAGCTTCCACTCTGTTAAAGTGTTGAAATATTGCAACAAAGCTTTCGTAAGACATTATTATACTGATTAAAAATACTGTCGGCAAAACTTTTTTCTTATTATTCAGGAAAAAATAAACCGTTGTGAAATAAAAAATAAAGTATACAACGTTTTTTAAAAATCCCTTAAGACTCATCATAAACAGGCTTGAGCCCATTAATGATACAAAAATAAAAAGAAAATATATTATAAAAAATACGTCAAGTTTTGAAATTTTAACCGTTTCACCTTTTTTAAAAAGCAGTCTGAAAAAATTCAAGGCAAAGAAAAGAAGCGCAAATGCGCCGATAGCACCGCTTCCCATAAAGCAGGTAGAAATTATTGTTAAAATAAAAACGAGCCAGATTAAAAGATCAATATGGCAAAAAAGCAAGCTGTCTCTTACAAAGACTGCTGCTTTTGAGTTTTGGATAAACCCGAAAAATCTATTCAAAGATTCTAAAAAATAGCTCTTAGTGAACATCCTGATTTTTGTTTACCTGTTTTTCAATTTCATCGTTAATAGTGGAGCCTTTATCCGCTTTTTTTGAAAGCGAAATGTTTGATACAATGCCGTTTAGTCTGTAATCTACTCCTTCTAAAGTTACAGGCAAACCGATTTTAATCTTATTTCCGCCAACAACAGCGCCGTCTTTTGTGATTTTTGCATCATCTTCAACGGTTACAAGAAAATCGTAATTAAACGGAGATGTTAAGTCATCTACAACCTGATAGTTATTTCTTTCTGTGGGTAAAATAACTTTTTTTCTGTCGTAGTTTACATTTACAATCTTCAATTTTGTATAGGGAACATTTCTTATTGTAATAAAGGTTTCATCTCCTTCTTCAAACGGGGAATTATTGCTTGTGATGACAACATTTCTAAAATATACTTCAATATCCACCTTTGTGCTTGCTTCAATCTGGGCGGAAGATGTAGCTCTTTTTCCAAAGAAAGTCAGCGCCCCTGCAAGCATTGCAGCCAGGATAATAATGATTATTATGATATCTAAAGGTCTTAATTTTTTAAACAATTTTAAAAACTTTTCCAATTTTAAATCTCCTTAATATTGTTAAGTTCTGCTTTTAACTCTTCCAAATTTGTGGTGTGGCAGCCAAATTGCCTGATTACAATACTTGCAGCCAAATTGCCTACAACCATCGCCTCTTTCGGGGACAAGCCTGCACATAGAGCAAGTGTAAATGCTGCAACTACAGTATCGCCGGCTCCTGTCACATCAAAAACTTCTTTTTTGTTGAATGCCGGAATTGTAGTCATAACAGGCTTTGTGTGAGAATTTTCAGCTGAATTTTGTTTAGCAGCATCTGCATATTTTGAGTCTTTGGAATTTATATTTGAAACACTGCCTGTATTTTGGGCGGCGTTTTCAAAAAGCACCATTCCTTTTTCTCCGCGGGTAATAAGTGTATATTTTAAATCCAGCCTTTTTGTTAAATCTTCCCCGGCTTTTTTTAGGCTTTCTTCATCTTGTATAAAATATCCCAAAAATTTCTCACTGTCCGGTTGGTTTGGTGTAATAGCGGTGACACCCCTGTATTTTTCCATATCCTTTTGGATGTCGGCAACAATTATTTTTCCGTTTGTTTTTGCTGTTTCTATTGCTGCTTTTATAACATTTCCGGTTAAACATCCAAGATGATAATCCGAAAGTATCACGCCGTCATATAGTGGTATTGCCTTTTTAATATTTTCAATAACTTTCTTTTCTGTTTCATCTGAAAGCGGAGCTTTGGTTTGCCTGTCTATTCTTACAATCTGCTGGGTGATACTTTGTGAACAGGAGCCTGAAATACGCGTTTTAGTGGTGGTTTTTCTTGTTTTATCCATCACCATAAAATCAGTGTTTATTTTTGCATCGTTCAGGGTTTTAATTAAAACCCCGCCATAATAATCATCCCCATAAACACCAATGGCGCCAACTTTTCCGCCATTTATCGAAGAAATATTATTTGCAGCATTTGATGCGGTACCCAAAATTATTTTGGTTTCAGAATGCTGTAAAATTAAAACGGGAGCCTCGCGGGAAATTCTCTCTGTTTGCCCGAATACCATTTCATCTATTGCAAAATCGCCTATTACGAGTATTTTTGGCAAACTTAATCTGTCAAGATTTTTAAAAATTTTGCTCTTTTCCATAGGAAAATTCTAGCACAAAAATAATTGTGATATCATTAAATTCATCAGTATTGCAAAATTATCAGACCAGAATAATTTCCGGCATGGAGAAAAAGGCTTTGAGAGTAAATAATACAGGTGTAAATACAAGCTTTGGAAGGATTATAAGGTTGAATCCGCCCGAAGGATATGGTGATTTTTCAATAAATAACAGAGTATTTGGGAATTTGTATGAGCTTGAAAATGTTCTAAATAGCAGAAACTCTTCGGTTTATACCAAAAATGAAGCAAATAAAATCAGGGATTTTTTTAAAAAAATATTGGGTGATTACAACGGCAAAAACGGCATTATGATTAAAAAAGCGTTTGGTGATACCGTAGTAATTTCGGGCGAAGATGTAAAAAAAGTCAGAGAATTAGAATTACAAAACAATATTTCATACAGTAATCTTGACAGCGGAATTGGTAAAAAGAAAAGACGCAAAGAAAAGAAGAAAGGATTTATTGAAATAGCAGAAAAAATCAGACAGGCAAATGAAAATGGCGCCTTTGGGAAACCTGATTCTATTATCAATGTTTATTTCAAAAAGATGTCAAAAACAGGCTCTTTTGATTCTTCAAAGTTTAAAAAATTTGAATATGAGTATATGCATCAAAAAACAAATTCTGTAAAATATGATGATGAGCCAGGAGCAAAAGTACATGGGGCTTTGCGCTCTATTGTATATGAAGCAGACACACTGGAGTTTTAGGATTCTGTATGGTCATTGCGTTTTAACGTTTTTACCATCTGAAGATAAGGCAGCTCTTTGTATCCGCATCTTTTATACATATGTATTGCACCTTCATTTTCTGCCTCTACATCAAGGCGAATCCTTGCTGCAGAATTTTTATAGCGCTCTTCGATAAATTTAAAAAATTCTTTTCCTATGCCTGTTCCGCGAAATTCAGGTTTTATGTATACATCTTCAATCCAGATGCAAATGCCGCCTGCTTCTGTTGAAAAGCTTTTAGCAATCATCCCGTATCCTGCAATTTGTCCTTCTGTTTCAAATACAAATCCTTCTATAAAAGGGTTTTTGGAAATGCAAGCTTCAATATCTGCTCTAAGCACGGTATCGCTTGCCTTATAGAGTACAGCAGGGGAATCGTAAAAATCCCGCATCATATTGAAAACGCATTCAGCGTCTTTATTTTGAATGTTTTTTATATTTATTTTTAATGCTGTATTCATTTTATTCCTTAAATTATTATGGGCATTTTATAATATTGTACGGTAAAATGTCCGTTCCGGCAAAGATTTTAGTTTATATCAACAATTGAAATGCCGTCTCCGCCTTCATTTTGCTCTCCTGCCCTGTATTTTGCAACATATGGGGAATCGCCCAGATATTCTCTGACAGCGCTTTTCAAGGCTCCTGTGCCGTGTCCGTGAATAACTGTTATTTCTCTTATATTTCTTAATGATGCCATATCCAGCCTTTTTTCAAGCACATCAAGGGCTTCATCTACTCTCATGCCTCTTAAATCTACTCTGGGGCTGAAATTAGCACTGGCATGGAAATCATCAAAACTTACCTGAAGCTTTTTAAGAGCTTTATTTGGTTTTTTATCAGTCAAGGCAAGCTTTTCAGCCTTTATCTTTGTTTTAATCAAGCCCATTTGAACCTCTGCAAAACCCTTGCTATCAGGATATGAAACAAGGCTTGCCACCTGGTTTATGCCCTTTATAAGCACGCTTTGCCCGATTTTTATATTATTCCAGTCTATAGATTGATATTTTTCTGAAATTTCATCCTCATCATCTGAAAAATCTGCCCTTATTTGGTTTTCAAGCTTTGCTAACCTTGAATAAGCACGTCTTGCAATCTTTTCGCTCTTTTCTCTTCTGATTTCTTCAAGCACAGCCTTTATTTCAGCTCTTGCGGAATCAAGCTGTCCCTGATGTTTCTTTTTAAAGTTGTCCAGAGTCTTTTTCTTTTGTGCCTTTACCTCTTTTAGCTTTGTTTCAAGGGTTTCCTCGGTTTCTTTTGCTGAAAGCCTTGATAATTCAGCTTCTTTGGATTTTTGTACCATCTCCTGATGGGTTTTGTGAATTTCGTTAAAAATCTTGGATGTTGGATCTTGATTTTTTGCCAAAAAATCCTTAGCGCTTTGAATAATTTCAGAAGGCATTTTCAGATTTTCAGATACTGCAAGTGCGTTTGAAACCCCTGCAACCCCCAAAAGCAGCTTGTATGTAGGCTTTAAGGTGTTTGTGTCAAATTCCACGCTTGCGTTGAGAAAGCCCTGGCTCTGGTATTGCAGGATTTTTAATTCCCCAAGATGAGTTGTAGTAATAGTTAGAACCCGTTTAGATGCCAGAAATTCAAGTATAGAACGGGCAAGAGCCGCACCTTCTTCCGGGTCGGTACCTGCGCCAAGTTCATCAAAGAGCACCAAATCTTCACAGGTTGCGGATTTTAAGATTTTAACCACGTTGTTTATATGTGCAGAAAAGGTTGAGAGCGATTGTGCTATGCTCTGTTCCTCTGATATATCGGCATACACGCGTTTAAAAGGGTAAATTTTGCAAAAAAGTGCCGGAACATGCAATCCTGCCGATGTCATAACGGCTAAAAGCCCGATAGTCTTTAGGGTTACAGTTTTTCCTCCCGTGTTAGAGCCTGTTACTACTAAAGATATGACGTTTTCATTTAAGTAAAAATCGTTCTCTACAACATTTTCGCACGTCGCAATAAGCAGAGGGTGTTTCATAGCCTGGATTTCAACCACTTTTTTATCACTCAGTTCCGCAGCATTTCCTGAAATTTTGATTGAATATTTACAACGCGCGCAAATGCAGTCTAAAGTGGCTAAAACTTCGGCTGCAAGTAGTATTTCGGGTTTTATTGCATGAAATTTCTGGCTTAGTGCAAAAAGTATTCTTTCGATTTCTGCCCGGATTTTACTTTCAATCTGGCGAATCCTGTTGTGGAGAGGGATTAAGACCTCCGGTTCTATGAAAAAGGTCTGACTGCTTGCCGAAACGTCATGGACTATGCCTGAAACCTTGTTTTTATCGGATGCTTTTACCTGAAATACAGTCCTGTCTTCCCTTTTGATGTATACGGTGTCTTGCAGGTGGGAGACAAAATCAGCGTTGCCCAAAAGCCCTGATATCATTGTTTTTAGGTTATCATGAGTGTCATTTAGCGCGTTTTTAAGGCGTTTTAGCTCTGCGCTAGCCGTATCCTTTATTGTTAAATCAGAGTTGAAAATCCCGAAAACTTCGTCTTCAAGGGCTTTTTCGGAGATTAATTTTTCGGCAAAATTACTTTTTAAAAGCTCCGCCTTTTCATTTTTTTGCAGAAAATTTTTTGTATTTCTTGAGGTTTGTAAAGTTTTAGCCAAATCCCAAATGTCTTGTGCCCCAAGCCTTTGCGAGTTTAGTATGCTCTTTGTATCTGCTATAAAATCAACCGGAATCGCACTCATATTGCCGGTATCATCGTATATTTTTTTAGCTTCGGTGACAAAATCCAGCTCTTTTTGGATTGTATTCTTGTTTGTAAACGGGCGCAGCTCAAGGCATTTCGTCTTTCCTGCGGGTGTATTTGCGCACTGGGCAACAAGTTCCAATACTTTGTCAAATTCCAATGAGCGCAGATATTTTTCCTGCAGATTTTGATTTTCTGCATTGGCGTTAAATGCTTGTTCTGGCTGGTTTTCGGGCATAGCTTCCTTCCGGCTGCCCGCGTCTGATATAGTAATTGCGGGCTATTTTACCTTTAAGTATTCACCCATTATTCTATCAAGACAAGCATTTTTACTCAAGTCCCACTCGCGCTTGGTTACGCGGATTACCTTAAATCCGCACCGCTCAAGAATTGCCTGCTTTTTCATATTGCTATATCGGCATGGAACCTTATCTTCAACCCCGTCGCATTCTACAACAAGGGTTTTAAGCAGTATGTCCATTGACACTCCGCCGCATTCGACTCCTGCTTTTGCGCTGGGCTCAAGCTTTTTCAGCTCTAAAAATACGTCTTCTTCAAATTCATTTTTGAATTTATTTTGATTTCTGAGTTCAAAAGTTTTATTTGAGTATAAAATATATTCAAAATAATCCCTCAAAATGCCTTCCGGTAAGGTATTTGGGTCTTTTGAAATAAAGTTTATCATCCTTTTTCTTGCACGTGTAATTGCCACGTTGAAAAGATTTGGTTTTTGCAGGAAAGTAAGGCTTTGGGCATGTGCATTTTGCGCAATTGCCCATGACATAAGGATTACATCCCTTTCATCTCCCTGAAATGTGTGTGCCGTGCCTACTTCAATCTGATGCCTTTGAATAATATCACCCGAAAAAGTTTTTAAAATATCTTTTTTGATTAATTCCACCTGTCCTCTAAATGGGGAGATAACGCCAATAGATACAGGATTTGCACCATCTTTTGCATTCTTTGCATCTTCCGAAATTATATCCTGCAATTTTCTGATTATAGCTTCAGATTCCGCCATATTCCTTGTTATTTCAGGATCTACAGTTCCATCTGTAACATATTCAAGCTCTATCGGGCATTTTTTATCAAAATACGGGCGCATGATTTTTATTCTGCCGCCATAAAATTCATTGCTTGAAAACTCAATAATAGGGCGGGATGAGCGGAAATGCTCATCTAAAAGCACTGGGCTTGCAGAGTAATAATTTGCCAAATCAAACATTGAATTTGTCCGAAAACGCCACATCAGCTGGTATTTATCGTCAATTCCGTATTGATTCAGGAAGGATTGTTCCTTTGCTTTTTCAAGGAAGCTTAAATGCGCCAATTGCTTGTCATCACCTACAATTACAGCTTTTTTGGCTCTGTAAAGTACCGGAAAACAGCTTGCAATATCGCATTGACTGGCTTCATCAATTATAACAACATCAAACAGTCCTGGTTTTAAGGGCAGACTGTTTGAAATGGCGTAAGTTGTGGTACACCAGCAGGGAAAAGCGTTTAAAAGCGGCTTGAAATCTTCTTTTTCAAGGAGCCTGTCCTGCAGCACGCGTTTTCTTGAAACAAGGGATTTTGAATGCACAATTAGCCTTTGGCGTTTTTTCTGGTCACACAAAAGTTCTTTCAGTGCTGTACGTCTTCTGTTTCTTAAAATGTCTACAGCAAGGCGTTTTTGCTTGCCTTTCAGTGCTGAAA
Organism: Candidatus Gastranaerophilales bacterium; assembly: GCA_910587175.1. Classification (GTDB taxonomy): domain Bacteria; phylum Cyanobacteriota; class Vampirovibrionia; order Gastranaerophilales; family Gastranaerophilaceae; genus MGBC122484. The sequence goes on from CAJULH010000033.1 coordinate 22,840, forward strand.
TTTTCTTTAAAAGCTGGTGAAGATTGCCGGTTCTCATTATCTCATCTTCAAGAGCCGCAAGGGTTGCAGACATTTCTTCGACGTCAAGTTCATATGTCAGGCGCCCAATAATATCATTTAATTTAACAGGTTTTTTATAGTTTAAAATTTTCTTAATTTTATTGATTTTTGAGTGGCATGAAATGTTGAAAAACAAACCTTTTTTACCGGTTTCAATGCCTTTTTGGAGTTTTTGGAGTATGGATTTTAAAATTTTTACATCAGATAAATCCAAATGCTCTGAAATGTAGCGCATTTGCCCGATTGCAGCAATAGTCTCTTCAACATCTGTGCTTGTTTCTGTATATTTTTTTTCAAGTTTTATAATTTTTTCAACTGCCGTCTCAAGTCTTTTGATTTCTCCTAAAAGTGCTTTCATATCAGGCACATCAACCAAAACCGCATCAGCATAGTCAGAATCCAGATCCACTTTGTTTGAAAGCAAATCTTCAAGTTTAAAGGTTAATTGTTTCTGGTAATTTGCCCTTCCTGCGCGCAGAGCAAGATATGGTGCGCCAAGTTCGTTTAACCTTTCTGCTACAACATCTACAGCTTTATCCATTCTGCTTGCCACAAGGACTGTTTTGCCGTTTGCAATAAGGTGGGAAACAAGATTTACAATGGTT
>CAJULH010000034.1 GCA_910587175.1 Candidatus Gastranaerophilales bacterium
GGGATGGCTTTATAATCCTTGAGTACAAGAGTGTACAGTAGAGATTTACGATAAACAATTTCTTGGGTATTGATTTTGTAACCTTTCAATACCCTTTTTTTATAGATTTTAACAGTATGATAAATTACACCCTGATATTTTTATGCTGTGTGGCTTTGGGCAGTTGTATCTGGTTTTACATATATATCGGGGATTTAAAGATAAATCAATTTCAAACTTTTTAAATGTAAATAATTCAAGCGTTTTTATCTTATCAGTTTATTCATCCTGTTTAAAGTGTCAAGAAAATGCTCAGCAAGTGCTTTGTATAAAAGAATTTCCTGCTCGTTTTTTGCAAATTCGGGGAAGATTTCCTTTAATTTTTCGGGTTTGGTTAATTTTATTTCCGTTGTTGCATCTGCAAGCCAGATGTCTATTCTGATTTCCGCCATAATTTTGTACTCCATTGCTGTTTAGTAATATTACGAAAAAGTAAAATTTTATTTCAATTATATATGATAATTACTGATATGCAACAGTTTGATTTGAGAGATTATATAAAGCTCAAAAGGGTTAGCAAAAAAATAAGCCTGAATAATTTTGCCATTAAAAATGGTTTGACTGCTGCCAGCTTAAGCAGAATTGAAAATAAAAAATATGAGCTTAAGTATACTATGCTTGAAAAAATTGCAAAAGGCTTTTCAATGTCTCCGGGTGAATTTTTAATTGAATATGAAAATTATTTGAAAAACGGTAAAAAGCCTCTGTAGATTTTATTGTTTGGAAGCTGGATTGTATGTTTGAAAATTAAATATCAAAAGGGGCTAGCCTGCATCTTTTCTGAAACCATCAGAACAACATTATTACTTTGGTTCAAGAACTGATAGTTTATTTGAAAGGAGGGCTGAATTATGGAAAATGTCAATTTAACATTAATTTTAATTCTATTGATTTTGTACATAATAAAAAATGACGCCCATCTAGAATAAGCGTCATTTTTACTTCAGTTCTATGCAGTTGACGGTAGTTAGAGCTGCCGCCCCTGATATTTTTATTATAAATCAATTTTCTAAATTTTCAAGACATTATTTATGCTTTAATAAACTTCAACCCCTGCTTTGGCGTAGCTCCCCGGTATCAAATTATTCTTTAATATTGTACAAGCTATTGCAAAACCTGACAAAAGACTGTACAATATATTGTATTCAGCCTTAGGACAGGTAGATTCTTTAAAAAAGGACAAGCTTTTCTAAAAGACTGGATATATTTACTAACAAAGGAGACCAAAAACAATGTACCAAGACGAAACCCTAAAATGCGAAGATTGTGGACAAGAATTTGTTTTCACAGTAGGGGAACAAGAATTTTATGCAGAAAAAGGACTTGTAAACAAACCAAAAAGATGTCCTGAATGCAGAAAAGACAGAAGACAAAGAAACTCAAGGAAAAAAATGTATGACGCTGTTTGCTCTGAATGCGGAGCGCAAACAAAAGTTCCTTTTAAACCAATCGAAGGCAAAGAAATCTATTGCAAGGAATGTTATTTAAAAAGACAAGCAGCTGTCTAAAAAATAATTATATAATTGGTTTACACCGCCCGAAGAATATTTGGGCGGTTTTTTAGTGTTAAATTTAAAATGTTGCAAATGTTATTTGCAGTCTTGTTAAAAGATATATTGTGTTTAAAAAGGCGCCGATACTTCACAAGGAGCGTCATTGCGTTTTGTTACATTTTTGCAAACACATACGCAGAAAAATATAATAAAAACATAAGAAGATTTTAAAAGGAATTTCAATGTTCAGAGATAAAGTGCTTACCATGATTCTTGCAGGCGGACAAGGAAAGAGGCTTTTTCCTCTCACGCGCGACCGTGCAAAGCCGGCAGTGCCTTTTGGCGGCAGATATCGTATCATAGACTTTGTTTTAAATAATTTTGTAAATTCCGGCTTTTATAAAATAAAAGTTTTAACACAATATAAATCTGATTCTCTAAATAAGCACATATCAAGAGGCTGGAATCTTTCAGCTTCTGTGGGACAGTATGTTGATTGCGTTCCGGCGCAGATGAGAACCGACGGCAACTGGTATAAGGGCACTGCTGATGCAATTTATCAGAATATAAACCAGATAACAGATGGAAACTACGGCAATATTTTTGTTTTTGGCGGTGATCATATCTATAAGATGGATGTGCGCCAGATGCTTGATTATCATATTAAGAAAGAGGCAGATTTAACCATAGCTGCTATTCCTATTCCGATTGAGCTTGCAGGTGAATATGGAATAATTGAAGTGGATGAAAACTGGCAGTTGACAGGTTTTATTGAAAAGCCTAAAACTACACCAAAACACATACCAAATGTGCCGAATATGTGCCTTGCTTCTATGGGAAATTATATTTTTAAATCCGGCGTTTTAATTGATGAAGTCGGCAAAGATGCTGCGGATGAAAATTCCGCTCATGATTTTGGCAAAAATATAATTCCAAATATGCTGCATTCCGGCAAAAAGGTATTTATATATGATTTTGCAAAGAATGAATTTCCCGGTATGACGCCTTCTGAAAAAGGGTATTGGAGAGATGTGGGGAACGTAGACAGCTATTTCCAGGCAAATATGGATTTATTGGACTATGACCCTGAATTGAATCTTTATTCAAAGGATTGGCCATTAAGGACATTTAATTACAACTTCCCGCCCGCAAAATTTATCTGGGATGAAGATAAAAGGGTAGGCGTTGCAAAGAATTCGCTTGTGTCTGAAGGATGCATTATTTCAGGTGGTTCGCTATCCCGCTGTGTATTGTCTCCAAAGGTGCATATCAATAGTTTTTGTCATATTTCAAACTCAATTTTGCTTGAAAATGTGAAAGTTGGTCGTCATTCAAGAATTCACCGTGCAATAATTGACAAAAATGTTGAAATCCCGCCGTATACAGAAATCGGCTACAACAGGGAAGAAGATATTAAAAGAGGCTTCTTTGTGTCAGATGGCGGTATTACTGTCGTTCCAAAAGATGCAATAGTGGATTAATCTTGCAGCATTTTGGTTATTACACGCCTGTATAAGAATAATACGAAAATTCAAATGTATTTCCACAAGGTGATTATTTGCTCTATATCATCACCTGGGTCATAAAATGAATTGAATTCCGGTTTTTGCCTGTTGTGCTATTTGTGCTGCAGTTGTTTTTGGTATATGTATAGTCGAGGCTAAATCTCAATCTCTGTCCTATGATATAATAATTCAGCCCTATTGTATATTTTTGTATAGTATCATCTGTCTTTTTTGTGTTTGGATCAAAAATATCATATCTGCCTGCAACCTGAATTTTATCTGTTATATTGTATGCGGCTGCAGTATAAAATCCCTGGCTTATATCGGGGCTGTATTTTGATGAATTTGAGCCGTTTGCATATGCATACTCTGTGTTTAACAGAAACTTTTTATACCTATATTCCATTCCGCTTCCTGCAACTGTATAACCGCTTCCTGAGACACCCGTGTTTACTCCACCTCCGATTTTTAGACCGTTTAAGAAATGTTCTTTATTATCATAAAACGGCTTATAATTTACCCAGCCTGCAAATTCAGCGCCGTCTGTAATATCCTGCAAATACCTTGTGCTTGAATATCCGCCTAAATCATAATCAAAAGCTCCGGCATTTCCCCTGAATCTTATCCCGAAGGCTCTTGCATTTCCAAGTTCGGCACCGATTTGCGCTCTTTGCGTAAGCAAAAGTCCGTATTGCCCGCGTCCGCCTTCTATGCCTATTGGGATTCTTGAATTGCCGATTAATATTCTGTGGTTTTCATTTAATTGTCTTTCAAAATAAATGTCGGAGAGTTTTCCTAAAAATTTCTTGTCCAAATCATCTACATTTCTTGTGAAGTTTGAAACAACGCGTATTCTATCCTTTTCTTCTCCAAATTTTATCTCTCCGCCGCCTTCTATGGTAAAAGGGTATGCAAAATTTGACTCTTCATCGGAAAAATCTGCATCATATATTCCCTGAAAATTTAAAACAGGGGAAAATTCATTTATAACAGCATTTGCAAACAAAATTTTCTTTGGTTTATCAGGTGCAAATTCAAAGACAGCACCATTTTTTATATCTTTTTTGAATTCATCACTTTCACGAAGTGTGATAATCTCTTCAATTGCAAAAGAAGGACAAAAAAGAGAGAAAAGAAATATTAATGATGTAAAAATTATCTTTTTCATTTAAAAACACCAGGAAGTACATGGTATCATAAATTTTCATTAAATGACAAATTTTGATACTTTGTGCTATACTTATTCTATGCTTTTATTTTGGTTTTAAAATAAGCTAAAACAAAGCATAAAGACAATTTGCACTTTTAGATAAAGAGCGGCATCAAAACCGCTCTTTTTTAAGGGAGAACAATTGAAAGAACAATTCAACAAAAAACAGGTATTAGAAAAAATTATGCCCGTCATTGAAAATACTGCAATGCGGTATAATTTAATTCCGCTTGAGGTTTCTTTTGAAAAAGAATCCGGACACTGGTTTTTGAGGATTTTTATCTATTCAAATGACCACCCCGTAAATCACAATGATTGTGAACATATCACGCGCGGGCTTGGGGATTTGTTAGATGAACTTATTCCATTCAAATATTATCTTGAAGTGTCCTCTCCCGGGCTTGAACGCAGGTTAAAATCTACAAAAGAATATATTATATTTAAAGAGCACAATGTAGTAATAAAGGTGAAGGAACCTATAGAAGAAGGATACCCGAAAAAATTCAGCGCAAAACTTTTGGATTTTAACGAAGGTTTTGGTCTGAAAGTGCTCACGGATGATACAAACAAAGAATATACGATAAAAACCGACAATATTTTTTCAGTGCGGCTGAATGATATTGATACACCGCCCCGGGTATAAGACCATAATTGGTATAAACTTCCAGGGACAGGCAAAAAGACTTACAATTAAATAAAAGGAGAATAATATGATTAAGATTGGAACAGCATTATTCGAAGCAGCAGAACAGCTGGAGCGCGAAAAAGGTATATCAAAAGACGTTTTGGTATCATCCCTTTGCGATGCTCTTGTTGCAGGATATAAAAAACATATTAAAGATAAAGACGCAGAAAACGTTGAGGCAATTTTAGACGAAACTGCCGGCGAAATCGGCGTATTTAGGACAAAACTTGTTGTAGAAAACGTTGAAAATCCTGATACCCAAATTTCACTTGAAGATGCCAAAGAAATTGATGATGAAGTTGAAATTGATGATGAAGTAAAGATTGAAGTAACCCCTGAAAATTTTGGCAGAATTGCTGCACAAAGTGCAAAACAGGTAATTACCCAAAGAATAAGAGAAGCTGAAAGAAAAATGGTTCTTGATGAATTCTTATCTAAAAAAGGAACTCTTATTACGGGTATTGTTCAGAGAAAAGATGAAAGAAACAATGTAATTGTAAATATAGGAAAAACCGATGCTGTAATGCCAACCAGAGAGCAAATCCCCGGCGAATATTACAAGCCCGGAAACAGAATCAGAGTATTCGTATTAAACGTTAAAGAAACAACAAGGCTACCCCAGGTAATAGTTTCCCAGGCGCATTCTGAAATTGTACGCGAACTTTTTGAACTTGAAGTTCCTGAAATTGAAGACGGTATTGTTGAAATTAAATCTATTGCCCGTGAAGCAGGTTTCAGAACAAAACTTGCAGTATGGTCTAATGATCCTTCGGTAGATTCTGTCGGTGCCTGCATAGGACCAAGAGGTTCAAGAATTCAAACAATTGTAGGCGAATTAAAAAATGAAAAGATTGATATTGTAAGATATTCTCTTGATCCTGTAGAATACATTGTCAATGCGCTTTCTCCGGCAAGAATTGTTTCTGTTGATATTCTTGCTGATGAAGAAACAAGAAAAGAAGCTTTTGTTATAGTTCCTGATGACCAGCTTTCTCTTGCAATCGGTCGCGAAGGACAGAATGTACGCCTTGCACACAGGCTTACAGGCTGGAAAATAGATATTAAGAGCGAATCACAAGCTGTGCAAATGGAAAAACAAGCTCAAAAAGAATCCGTGGAAGCAGAAGAGACCGAAGAAATTGCAGAACCTGTTGAAACGGAAACAGCTGCTGAAACTGAAACCACAGAGGCAACCGAAGAATAAAAATATGCGGGTTGTTGTCATAGGATACGGCAAAATGCTTGCAGCACTTATTTCAGGTGTAAAAGCCAGAGAGCATGATGTAGTTGGTGCACTTAGAATTGACAGGGTAAAATATTCAAAATTTACCCTGTTTTTTAAAGATATTTTTGCGCCAAGTGTAGATTTTGCATTCTTAAAAAGCCATAAAATTTATGACATTAAAGCAGGCAGTGTAAATTCAAAAGAATTTACGGATGAAATTAAGAGGCTAAACCCGGATATTATACTCATTGGGAGCTGGTCTGAAAAATTAAAACCTGAAATTTTAAGCCTGCCAAAATATGGCGTTGTAAATTGTCATCCTTCTCTTCTTCCAAAGCACAGGGGTGCAAACCCGTATTTTTGGGCTATATATTCAGGAGATGATAAAACAGGGGTCACGTTCCATTATGCAGATGAAAACCTTGATACTGGAAAAATTTTGATGCAGGCAGCATTTAAAATAAACCCGGATATAACAGGGGGAGAATTAAGAGATAAAGCTGCAAATATTGCAAGACTTATGGTTGGAGAGCTTTTGGATGACATCCAAAATAACAAAATTATTCCTGTCTGCCAGGATGAAGACGAGGCAAGCTATGATAAATATCCGTATAACGGGATTGATTTTATAGATTTTAAAGAAAGCGCAAAACGCATATATGATAAAATACGCGGACTAAAACCCTGGGCGGATTGTTTTTGCAATATTGAGGGCAGAATATGCAAAATAAAAAGCATTAAAATCCTTGAAACATCTGTACCTTCCGGATGCAAACCAAACAATATTTTAAAAAAAACATCAGAAAAAACGTTTCACATTGCATGTAAAAATGGAGCTGTTGAAATCGAGATTTGCTAGAGCATTCTTAAACATTTTGTTCTATAAAAGGAAAATCGGCATCAGATACATTTAAAGATGTTGCAATGAACATATCATTAACAATTTCTTTTCTAAGATTGGCTGCAGGATATGCATCTGCCTGTGTTAGCATAAATTCGCGTTCATAATTATATGCATCAATTTCCAAAGGGTCGCTGTAATAATTGTTGTCATAGTCTTCTTTTTTCTTGCTGCTGAGTGCATGCAGGTGGTCATTAACAGACCAGTATCTGTTATCAGATGGCAAGAGCGAATATTTAAACGTCATATTTCTATCAAAAATCTTTTTAGGCTTGTAATTTAGTCCGTAATTCAATTTTTTAAGGTCTTCATCATCATCGGATGATACATATGGCTCCCCTTTAGCCTCTGCAAGTTCTTTTTTTAGACTTGTTAATTCTTCAAGAGTTTTCTTATAATCTTCCAGCTCTTTTTTATACTCATCTTTGCACCCGTCTGTTGATGCAATTAGATGCTTTTGAATGCAGTGTCTTAATTCGTGTGCAAATATTGATGAAATATAAAGCTCCTTTTCGCTGTCCGTTAATTTATCTGTAGTCAATTTATATTCGGAAGGATTTTGTAAATATTTATCTATATCTTCCCGTGTGGAAATTTTTATATCAACAGGTTCGTTATTTTCATCTGTAAATTTGCAAAGATAAATATCATTTGCAAGAAAATTACCCGCATATACTGCAATTTCACCCATCCCGGTTCTGTATGAGGCAATTGTGTCTTCTTCTTTTTCGTCCGGGTTTTTGAAATTAAGCGCAGGTTTTTTTATGTTTAATTCCTGCGTTATAGGGTTTTGTGCCATAACGGCTTCATAGGTTTTGTCATATATGGCTTCAATTCTTTTGTTATTCCACGTGCTTGAAACAGGGCTGCTTTGCTGAATACCCGTAATATCTTGCTGTCCTGCTACAGCACTTTTCTGAAATACATCCTGCGCCGATCCCTGGTTTATTACAGGCTGCTTACTTTTTTGTGCTGCAGTGGTTTTTCCTGTGATGGTACTGTATATGGGAGAAATATTGTAGTTTGTGTTGAAGTTCACCATTTAAAATTTTGCCTGAAAGCTATCAGTATTATATATAATTATAAAAACATACAAATCAAAAAATGTGCGCTTGAAAAATTTAACAAAGACCAATATTTTTCAATATTTCAGCCGTAGAGCGGGCTTTATTTAAAGCATAAAAATGGATGCCGTCTATGCCGTTGCAAATTAAATCATCTGCCTGAATGCTTGTCCATTCAATTCCCGCCTTTATTGTATCTTCTTTTGAATCTTTATACTTTTCAAAATGGTTTAAAGCCTTACTTGAAAGTTTTATTCCGGATAATTTTACCATCCTTGTGAGCCCTTCAAAACTTATTACAGGCAAAAGCCCTGCTGCAACGGGAAGGCATATTTTATTCTTTTCAAGCTTTTCTAAATAGCTGTAGAATTTCTCATTTTCAAAGAAAAATTGTGTGAATACAACGCTTGCACCTTTATTTACCTTTGTTTTTAAATGTTTAATATCCTCATCCAAAGATTTTGCGCTAATATGTCCTTCCGGATAGCCTGCAACTGCAATTTCAAGTTCTGTTTTTGTTTTTATAAATTCAACAAGTTCGTATGCGAATCTGAAATCTCTGTGGCAAACCTCAATATTATCAGGCTCATCCCCCTTTAGTGCAAGAATATTCTTAATACCGTATGTTTTTATCTCATCAAGATAATTTTCAATAAATTTCTTATCAGAGCAAACACAGGTAAAATGTGGCATCACGATATTAAAATCAAAGTTTTCCTTAATCTCTTTTACGATAATATTTGACCTTTCGCGGCTGGAACCTCCTGCTCCGTATGTTATAGAAACAAGTGAAGGCTTGTAGCATTCATTTAAAATACAAAGTTCATTAAAAAGTTTTTCTTTTTTATTATCAAAGTCTTTTGCATCTTCGCTTTTAGGAGGAAATATTTCAATCGAGATTACAGGCTTTTTTGAAGATAAGTTTTGTTCTTTTCTATAAATTTCACTGAGTTTCATTGATTAAACCTCTGTTTTGCCTGTCTTAAAATCAAGTTTTGATAATATTAATTCCGCATCAATATTCATCTTTAATTTTAATGCCAGAAAAATCTTGCCGCAATATTTGCTGCCGGCTTCTTTGTCTAAAAAAGGTTTTATTTTTACAGCATCCTTTTCTGTAGTTATAATATATTCACTGTGTTTTGTACTGTTTACAATGCTTTGAATGTCTGACTTTGTGTAAGTGTGGTGGTCATCAAAGCTTCTTTTTTGAATCGTACCAAGCCGGGGGGTGCACATTTTCAGGGTATCATCCAAATATTTATAAAAAAGCTCCGGCTGTCCTATGCCGCAAAATGCATAAGTTCTTAAAATCTGCATAGGATCAACAATTTCACCTGTTTTAATATTGTAAAAATAGTCAGGTTTTGTCTGTGCCCTAAAGATTTCACCTTTGAATTTATAAATATGGCGCAAGGCGTCTTCAATCTTTTTGAATTCTGAATCCTGTGTGTTTTCCTTATCTATTAAAATTATTGCGTTCGCACGGTTGATTTCGCCCAAGGGCTCTCTTAGTGGTCCAAAAGGAAGTACCATACCGTTTCCTGTAAATTTATTCACATCAAAAAGAAGCAATGAGATGTCTTTTTTAATTTTTCTGTTTGTAAAACCGTCATCCATTACTATAACCTCGGCTCCAAGCTCTTCAGAAGCTTTTTTTGCGCCAAAAATGCGGTCTGATGATGTAACAACAGCAAAATTCTCCTTTGCATTTGCAGAGTTTGCAATCAATCTTACTTCATCTCCTGTAAGTTCGGGATTGTTTATTAAAATCCCGTTGAAATCTCTGATTATGTTTGCGCCCTTTAATTTGCCCTTGTAGCCCCGGCTTAGTGACGCAACTTTGTATTTTTTAGATAAATATTTGCAAAATTCAATGGTAACAGGTGTTTTGCCAACCCCTCCGGTTGTTAAATTTCCAATACATATAACCTTTGCTCCGGCAGATTTTTCCTTAAAGATTCCTATTTTATAGAAAAAATTTTTAAAGTTTATCCCGATGTAATAAAAGAATGAAAGAAAAAGCAAAGGCAAGAAAAGTATTGCACCAAAAAGCACACCCCAAAAACCTTTTAGGCTTTTATAGTGAAACTTTGTAATCTCTGTTTTAAAACCTGCCATAATTTAAAACCAACTGGCTAGAACATTAGTCTGAATAACAAAAATCTTTTGTTAAGCTTTTCGGAAAATTTCTTTAGATTTCTTGCCGTTACAACAGTATCAGAAAGGGCAGATGAAACAGAAAGCTTTTCAGAATCATTCAATGAACTGTTTGCCTTCTTTAAACTTTGGTTTATGCCGCAAATTGCCTGATTTAAACCGGAAATTGTTGCCTTTAAATCTTTTTTAACGTTTTCATCGTCTGTAAATTCATTTACATAAACAGAAATATCAGCTAAATTCTTTGAAATTTCATTTAAATTTGCCAGGGTTTCTTTCGTGCTTTTGTCTTCCATTATAGTGTTTAAATTGTTTGAAAGTTTCCCGACAGATGCCATTGTGGAGGATAAATTCTGCTGCAGTTCTTTATTTGATGCAATGTCATTTATATTGTCTGAAAGAACAACAAGTTTTCTTATTAAAACATTAGACTGGGATAAGATAGAATTTAGTTCATCTTTTGAAGAATCTAAAAGTGCATCCGCTTTATCCATTGTGCTTGTAGCCTTTGCAGTCAGTTTATTGATATTTTCAACAGAATCTTTCAGCTGGTATATAAATTCATCTGATAAAATCTGCGTAATTTTTTCATTGGTTTCAGCCAAGCCCTGTGCAGATTTATACTGAAGTTCAAGAAAATCGCTTATTCTCATGGGTTCAATAACGGTATAGGGAGAGCCTGTTTTTGGAATATTAATTTCTTCACCGTTTCTAAGATAGAAAAGTATCTGATTATTTGCAAACTTTGCATCAATATTTAATGAATCCAGTATAAGTCCCGGCAGCTCTATAATGTAATTCAGTTTCAAGGCGTGTGCTGTTTTGAAACGTGCTCTGTATTCAATAGGAGCGGCAGCAATAGGTATAACTTCAGCCCTTTCAATTTTTCCTATTGGTTTTATGTCATCTTCAATATTCATAAAAATCAGCTGACCTTCTTTTATAGAAGTGGTTGGTTTTGAGGTTTCAACATATGCAACTTTTGCCTTTGGGGGCATGACCTCTAAAAACTGTTCGCCTATAAGTCCTGATTGCTGGATGGAAATGGTGGATGCAGGCGGGATTTCAACACCGGTTTCGGTTATTACAAACTTTACCTTTACATAACTGTCCTTACCGTTTATTACGGGGGTGATTTCTTCAATCTGTCCTATGCGAAGTCCCATCATCTGGACACCGGAACCCGGGCGTATACCGTTTACATCATGAAAAACAACCTCAATCCTCTCCCCTGCAGAAAGAGTTCTTCCTTTAATCCAAAGTACGGTAAAGATAAGAATTGTGAGTGCAACAACTGTTAAAATACCCACTTTTAAAGATGATGAAGTTTTTCTATCCGAATTTTCCAAGCCTTCTTCCTTAATTTTATAGATTAATTATACAATAAAAATATTTATGTGGTTGATTTTATTTCCATAGGTCCTTTTATGGATGCTGTTATAAATTGTTTTGTATAAGGGTTTGTGCCCTGCAAAAATTCTTCAGTTGAACCCTTAAAAACTATCTTTCCTTCATATAAAAGAATCACCTTATCGCATGCCCTTGTAATTGTGGACATTTGGTGGGTTACCACAATACAGCTTGCATTCAGCTCTTTTTTTAATTGATTTATATAATCTTCAATCAATGTGGATGAAACAGGGTCCAGACCTGCTGTGGGTTCGTCATAAAGAATGATTTTCGGATTTGTAACAATTGCCCTTGCAAACCCGACGCGTTTTTGCATGCCGCCAGAAAGCTCTGACGGGAACTTGTTTTCAATCCCTTCCAGACCAACAATTTTCAGTTTTTGGGCAACAATTTTTTTCAGTTCATCCCTTTTGTATTTGCCCTTAAATTCTTTTCTCTCTAATAGCGGAAAAGCAATGTTATGGTAAACATCCAAAAAATCAAAAAGTGCAGAATATTGAAAGGTCATCGCAATATCTGAATTTTTAGTAGTTTCAATCTTTCCGGAATCAGGATATAAGAGTTTGCTTATAATCTTTAAAAGAGTGGATTTTCCGCTTCCTGAAAATCCGACTACACCAAGAGTTTCGCCATCTTCAACGGAAAATGAAACATTGTCTAAGACTCTTTTGTTATTAAATGATTTAACCAGATTTTCAACTTTTATTGTCATATTTTATCCTTGAACCCTGGGGCTTGAAACTCTGCCCCAAAGCATTTTTATTATAAATAAAACATTGCGGCAAAGATATAGTCCCAAATTGCTATTGCAAGAAAAGACCATACAACTGCGCGTGTTGTTGATGTACCTACTTCTTTTGCCCCGCCCCTTGTAGAATATCCTGAAGAGCAGCTGATAAGTGCAATCGTGCCCCCAAAGAAGGCGGATTTTAGCATTGCAATTAAAATATCCCTTAAATAAAGTCCGCGCCAGAGAGAATCTACATAATTCAACATGCTAAGTTCTGCAGTCCAGTTTGAAACATAGCCTGCACAAAGAAGCCCCACAAAAGATGCCAGAATAAAAACAAACGGCATCATAATAACCCCGGCGAGAAATCTTGGTACAATAAGGTATTCAATAGGGTCAACCCTCAAAACGCGCATAGCACTTATCTGTTCACCGACAGCCATTGAAGCAAGCTCGGATGCAAAGGAAGAACCTATCATAGAAATTATTGCAAAACCAGCCATAATAGCTGCTAATTCACGAATCATAACAAGAGCGGAAAGCATTCCGATATAATTTTCTGCTCCTTGCTTTGCAAGTTCGGGCGCTATTTGCATAGAAATAATAATGGATGTCATCCCGACAATAGTTAAAGTAATCGGAAGACTGTCCACGGCAAAACGGGAAGATTGCTCAATTGTAGCCTTGAAATTTATCCGGAGACGAAGGATGTAGAAAAGCACTCTGGTAAAGTCTTTTCCGATGTTACCAAGCGTTTCCAAAAAAGATTTAATCTCTCTTAAAAAATAACAGATAAATCTAAAAACAAGCGTATCTTTTACATCAATCATCTATTTTATAATATATTAATCGGACTTTTTTTGCAAAAGTACACCAAAGAATATATTTTAAAAAATACGCTCCGTTTTTATTTGAAGAGTATTTTTGATACATTTGGTTTTTTTATAACATTTTTAATCCCTGCGGCAACAAGCGTTAAAAAGCCGACAGCACCTGCGCTATAGGCGGCTTTTGCCCCAAGAGATATTTCAGCTGCGCATGGCACAAGCAAAGCACCTTTAAAATTACTGTTTTGTGCATTATTGTTTTTTCTGGTATATGAAAAACCAGTGCCGGCGTTGTACGGCACGCTACTTCCAATAGCCATAATTCCTTTAAAACCTTTCTTGACCAGTTTTAGGGTTTTGCCCTTTTTAACCCTTTTCTTATGAAATATTAAAACCCGTAAAAAATTTATTTTTCATTTTCTGCGGGTTTTAAATATAAATTTTAACTTTTGTAAAGTTTGTATTGGTTTATTTTGGCTTGCGCAAAGCCCAAAACGGTATTACTGCTTGTTTATACATTTAATTTTACAAACTTTGCTTCGTAAATACCATCTATTTTTTCAATTTTGGCAAGCGTTTCATCGCATACTTCATTATCAGTATTGATAATCATCATGCTTTTTTCATCAGTTTTTGCAGCATCTTTTTTGAATGATTTTTGAACAACCTGCATTCTTGAAATATTAACATTATCTGTACCAAGCACCGTTGCTACCTGTGCAATCATACCGGGCTTATTAACATGAGGCACTAAAAGCATATATTTTTCAGGCTTTATGGATGTATTATAGTCATTTAATTTTACAATCCTTTTGATGTGTTCTGCAATCATAGCGCCTGAAACTTCAGCGCTTTCCTTGTCGCAGTTTAGTTTTACGGTAATGGAACCAATATAATCCGTAGTCTGGTTGGATTTTTTCACCGTAACATCAATACCTCTGTTTTTTGCAATCAAGGGCGCATTAACATAATTTACTCCGACAAGATTATTTGACAAAACGCCCTTTAAAATAGCTGTTTCCAAAGGTGAAACATCTAAATCTGCAAGGCTTCCTTTTACTTCAATTGCAACATTTTTAAGGTTGCCTTTTGTAATCTGGGCAGCCATCTGGGCAATATTTTCAGCAATTGACATATAATCTTTTACAGGTTCAAGTTTTTGCGGTTTTAAAGACGGAATATTAACGGCAGAAGTTGCATTGCCGCCGGACAACACATTTTTCACCTGTTCTGCTACATCAAGTGCAACATTTATCTGTGCTTCAGATGTGCTTGCGCCCAAATGCGGTGTCAAAAGAACATTTTTGCCAAAGCTTCTTAAAACACAGTCCTGAATATTTTTTTCATCCTCAAAAACATCCACCGCACAGGAAGCCACTTTTCCTGATTCTAAAGCAGCCTTAAGTGCATTTTCGTCAATAATTCCACCCCTTGCGCAGTTTACAAGCCTTACGCCGTCTTTCATTTTTGCTATTGTTTTTTCATTTATCATATGGGTGGTTTCGGGTGTTTTTGGTGTGTGAACCGTAATAAAATCAGGCAAAGCCCAGAAATCTTCAAGATTTTCAATATACTTTCCGCCAAATTTTTCAACAAACTCTTTCGTTGTATAAGGGTCACTCACAACAAGATTCATCCCTAAAGCAAGCGCTGCGCGGGCAACGTGCTGACCTATCTTTCCAAAACCGATTATCCCGAGAGTCTTGCCGAAAACTTCAACCCCTGTAAATTTTGACCTTTCCCAGTTGCCGTCTTTAGTTGATTTTACGGCTTCCGGAATATTTCTTGCCATTGAAAGCATAAGCGCTACGGTGTGTTCCGCTGCAGCATGGGTATTGCCATCCGGTGAATTTACGACAATTATACCGTTTTCTGTTGCAGCATTTAAATCTATGTTGTCAACTCCAACCCCTGCCCTGCCGATAATTTTAAGGTTTTTACCGGCTTCAATCACCTTTCTTGTAACTTTTGTCTGGCTTCGAACCAAAAGTGCATCATATTCACCAATTACTTTGCAAAGTTCATCTTCATCCATTGTTGGAAGCACAACAGGTTCTGCTGCTTCCCGTACGATATCAGACGCTTTTTCATTTATTTTATCTGTTATTAAAACTTTCATATTTTTTCTCCAAAATCCCCTAAAACAATCTATAAAGCCTTTGGCTGATAAAATTTATTCCGAGACTTCATCTCCGCCTGTTTTTGGCAGATACCCTTGCGGATAAGTATATGATTCTCTGAAGCCAAGCTGTGTATACATCTTATAAGCAGGCTCATTTGCCGTATCTACGCTGGCATTTAGCTCCTGCAGCCTTATAAAACCGGATTTATTTAATTTAACAATCTCTTCAACGGTGCTTTTAAGCATTACTTCAGATAAATTTAATCCACGATGTTCCGGCACAATGCCAACAAGCGGGATATTTCCGATATAATCACCGGTAATATTTGCAAATGCAAAACCTGCCACCTTGCTTTCTGCTAAAAGCACACGGGATGCTTGCGGAAGGAATTTTCCATATATTGAATTTGTAATTTTTTCCAATATATCCTTAATTCCTTCGGGCGTTTTAAATCTGGGGTCAAAATTAATGTCGGAGGAATTCTTAAATGCCTCGTAGACAACATTTACAAGGTCATTAAAGTATACATCCCTGTAGGGAGTAATCTTATAACCTATTGGAAGGTCTGTAAAGCTTATTTGGTCGAATTCTTTGAGGAGTTTTTTATTATTAATATCAAAAACAACCACTGCTAAATCCACGGATTTAAAACCGTATTTTGCAGCAATATCTTTATATGGTGCCTGAACTCCAAGCATAGGATAGCTTACGAGAGCTTTCTTTCTTTTTTGTGCTGTCACCTCAAGGAATTTTTCCAAAAGACAGTTTTTCTTATCAAGAATATTTTCAGACCCAAGGCAATGTATTACATATAATTCAATGGCATCTTCCATAGCAGCAGAGTATGCCAAAAAGCCTGTCGGAATGTCATCTTCCAAAAGCAGTATACAGCTAATGAGCCCTTTTGCAAAATATTCAATAAAATCATTGTATTCAAGGGGATCAAGCTCAAATTTATAGTCCTGGCGGCATCTTTTTCTGAAATCATTGTATACACCGCCAAAAATTTTAAAATATTTTTCGTCTAATACCTGCGTCTGATACATATTTTCGGGTATTTACCTTCCAATCGGAATAAATTTATACAAATTATACCATAAAAGCGGGTTTATTAACAAATATTTTGGCAAAATAGGCTAACCTGCAGCCGTGGCGGATGTTTTTGATTTAGAAGATGATTGCACATAAAGATGGTGCATTTTTTCTTTTTTAGTTTCAATATATCTTTTATTAAATTCATTAATTTTGGGCGCAAGACCAACCCTGTCAACGATTTTAAGCCCGTATCCTTCAAGCCCTACTATTTTTTTGGGGTTATTTGTAATAAGTTTAAATTCGCTATATCCAATATCTACAAGGATTTGCGCTCCTGTACCGTAGTCCCTTAAATCGCTTTTAAAGCCAAGAGAAATATTTGCTTCAATAGTATCCTGTCCTTTATCCTGCAGCTTATATGCCTTAAGTTTGTTTATAAGCCCGATTCCTCTGCCTTCGTGGTCTGTAATGTAGACTACGGCGCCCTTTCCATACTCATTTATAAGTTTAAGGGAATCTAAAAGCTGCTGGTTGCAATCGCATTTTAAACTGTGGAAAATATCCCCGGTCAGGCACTGGGAGTGCATTCTGACTATTGGCGTCTTATCTGTTTTGTCATCTTTCACAAGAGCAACATGCTCCACACCTGTGAGCTCATCAAGGTATCCGTATATTTCAAACTCGCCAAATTCAGTAGGCAGATGAGTTTCCACCATTCTTTTTACATGTCTTTCAGTCTTCATGCGGTATTTTATTAAATCAGCCACCGTAATGAGCTTTATATTATGTTTTTTGGCAAATTCAAAAAGCTCATCCCTCCTTGCCATTGTCCCGTCCGGATTCAAAATTTCACAAATGACACCTGAAGGATTCAATCTGGCAAGACGGGCTAAATCCGCAGCAGTTTCAGTATGGCCAGCCCTTTTTAAGACTCCTCCTTCTTTTGCAATCAAAGGAAAAATGTGCCCGGGACGGCGTAAATCAGCTGGGGCAGAGGCTTTATCCATTATTACTTTTATTGTTTGTGCTCTGTCATATGCTGAAATTCCTGTTGTAGTGCCGTATTTCGGGTCTGCATCCACTGAAACCGTAAAATTTGTGCCTTTTACATCGGTATTATTTTCAACCATAGGCGAAATACCCACTCTGTCTGCGATTTCCTTTGTTATGGCATGGCAAATAAGCCCGCAGCAGTTGTGAGCCATAAAATTTATCCATTCGGGAGTTACGAAATCGGCAGGCAAAATTAAATCGCCTTCATTTTCCCTGTCCTCGTCATCTGCCACTATGACAGGTTTCCCGGCTTTAAAATCTTCTATTGCTTCATTAATTGTACTAAATTGCATTTATATCCTCCCCTGAAACCGGCTTAGTGACTGCTTCTATATGGTTTTATGGTTACCATGGCGCTTTTTTGTAAGGTTAAAAGCCGTTTTCTGCCAAAAATTTTTCATCAATTTTTGAAGTTTTGTTTTCAGAATCATTATGGTTCAAAATGGTGAATTTTTCAATATATTTTGCCAAAATATCGTATTCGATATTTATCTTATCGCCGGTCTTTAAATGTTTAAATGTAGTGTTTTCAATGGTATGTGGTATTAAACTGACTTCTGCAAAAGTATTTTGGACATTTGAGACGGTTAAACTTACGCCGTTCAGGGTGATTGAGCCCTTTTGCACAATATATTTTGTATCTGTATCAATTGTAAAAACCTTTGAAAACCCGTCAACGACTATCTTTCTGACTATACCAACAGTGTCAATATGCCCTGTTACAATATGTCCGCCAAACCTGTCACCCGCTTTCATTGCAAGCTCAATATTTACAGGGTCTCCTGTTTTAAAATCCCCAAGAATACTGCGTTTCAGGCTTTCATTCATTAAATTTACACTGAAACTGGCTGAATTAATAGATACAACTGTGGTACAGAGCCCGTTTATAGCAATAGAATCGCCGGTTTTTACGGTTTTAAAGTCTTCAAATTTTGAGACATCAACCGATACCAGGAAAGTTTTACCTTCAGAAGTCGAGTTTATTCCTGAAATTTTACCTATGTGTTGAATCAGCCCTGTAAACATAAGTAAAATTTAGCATTAAAAAAGGCGCTATGCAATTAAAAAATTGAAAGCGCCGAATTTCTTTAACAACAAGGTTTTTAGGCAAGATAATCTATCTTTTGCCCGCAAACGCTGTGTTCTCTGGTACCACAGCAGTTTATATTAAGTTTTTCGCCTTTTTCAAACCTGTTCATCTGGTTTTCATAGGCTGCAACGCTTTTAGCACCGAAAGTTACAGGGTTTGTAACCCTTGTAGCAGCTGCTATGGCATAATTTGAGGTAATTGGCATAATCATAACTGAACCTCCTTGCTTCCATTTGCCTGAAATATCTTTAAAGAATTTCTGAGCTTTATAATTGTAGTAGAAACAATTAATTGTGTCAACCCGCGTGAGTCCATTTAAAATATTGAATTTAGATATTTAAACCGAAGCCTCAAAATATTATTCTGAAGGTCGTAGAAGAGGCTCGTTTTGGGGCTGCGAGAATTGTATGCAAAAATCATAAACGGGATAGTGTCCTTGAAATAATATTTTGAGGTTTTAAGTTATACAAATTCTCCTTGTTACGTTGCACTTTTTTAATAAGCCGTAATATATTAATCTGACTGCTTTTCTACCCCGTTTGCCAAAATTATATAGTCGTTTTCAACAACGTCCACAATTGCCCAGCGTACAGGTTCAAGTCCTGCCTCGCTTATAGCGTTTTCAATTCGTAAAACGCTTGGTATTTCATTATCTTTGGTATTTAATACTATTCTTTTTTCAATAATAGTCATAGTTTTAGCCTGTTTTTGGAATTTTTAATGTTGAATTTGCCTTTAAAGCCTTGCACAGTATGGCTTTATCTCGTTGATTGACTTTAAATAAACTCTACATCAATATTCCAGCCATACACGCTGAAACGTAAGATGCAAAGGTGCCGCAAATAAGCGCTCTGATGCCGAGTTTCGCCAGGTCGCTTCGTCTGGTGGGTGCAAGCTCACCAATACCGCCTATTTGGATGGCAATAGAGCCGAAGTTTGCAAACCCGCATAGGGCAAAACTTGCAATTGTCAAGGCTTTGGGCGTGAGTAAATCCTTGATAGCCGCTAAATCACTGTATGCTATGAATTCATTCAATACCAATTTTTCACCCATCAAAGCACCGACCGTTGAAACATCCGGCAGCGGCACGCCCATAACGAATGCAAAAACGCTGAAAATCGCCCCGATTAAGGTTTTCAGGCTGAGGTTTGAAAGGTCTAAAAATGGCAGATTTATATGGAAAACGTTCACAAGCATCTGTCCGAAACCGCCTAGTATCCAGTCTATCATGGCAATCAACGCAAGGAGTGCAATAAGCATCGCAATTACATTTAAACTCACCCGCATACCGTCTGATGCCCCGTGGGCGATAGCATCAATCAAATTTACATGAGTTTTTTCAATGTTTACAGACACTTTATCCTTTGTCTTACTTTCTTCGGTCTCGGGACAGACAATTTTGGATATAACCAAGGCGCCCGGAGCCGCCATTATAGAGGCTGCAAGCAGAAATTTTGCCGGCACGCCCATAGCGATATAAATTGCCATTACACCGCCTGCAATACAAGCCATAGACCCTGTCATGCTGGCTAAAAGTTCTGATTTTGTAGCTGTTGCAAGATACGGACGAATCATAATCTGGGCTTCAACCTGTCCTACAAAGGCGCTTGCGATGTTTGAGAGGGATTCTGCGCCCGAAACATTCATAATCTTATACATAATTTTGGCGAAAAACGCCACTACACGCTGCATTATGCCGAAATAATAAAGTATATTTACAATAGCCATCACAAAAATAATAGTTGCCATGACCTTAATTGCAAACAGGAAGGAGGCTCCGGGGTAAAACAAGATGTCGATTTTTTCAGGGGAATTGTTTAAAAAGCCAAAAACAAAGTCTGCGCCTGAGTTTGAGAATTGTAAAATTTTTTCAATGCCTGCCGCAACAACTTCAATAATCTTTTGCCCAAGCGGAACTTTTAAAATAAAAACTGCAAGAAAAAACTGGAGTAAAAGCCCTGATATCACGGTTTTCAGGCTTATTTTCTTTTTATTGTCCGACATCAAAAAACATATTAAAAGTATTATTCCAATGCCTAAAAAACCGATAAATCTTTCCAAAATTTTTCCTTTCGCTTTCCTTTTACTGTCTTATGCTGCCTGATGTATTAATCTTCAAATGCCATTGGGGTGGTCTTTTTAAGTTCCCGAACCAGCTCTAAATCAACCTGGGCGTATATTGCGTTTTCAGATTCTCCTGCTTCTGCCAAAATTTCAGCAAGCGGCGAAATTATCTTTGAACCGCCTGTGTTTCCCAAGGGACCGGCATCTCCACATTCGTTGGATGTTACAAAATAGACAAGATTTTCATTTGCCCTTGAAATACTCATGGCTTCAAAAACCCTGGAATTTAAGGTTTTTTGGTTTTCAATACTCTTTAAATATGCCCATGCTGCAGGGTTTACAATGATTTCAGCCCCCATTTGCGTAAGTTTTTTGTAGTGGAGCGGGTATTTTATATCAAAACATATGGCAAGACCAACTTTTGCAAAGTCCAATTCAGCCACTACGGGCGACTTTCCGGGGGTTACCCTCTCATTTTCGGTGCCGCCAAAGTACTTGAAAAGATGGATTTTTCTGTATTTTGCAACAGTGTCACCAAATCTGTCCACGACAAACATTGTATTAAAAAGTTTATCCTCTTCTTTAGTAATGACAGTACCTGCGGCGATATTTACGCTGTATTTTTTAGCCAGATTTGAAATAAGCTCTATAGGTTTTCCGCCGGTCGGGGGCATGGGGTTATCAACATATTTATGGGAAACGCCTGTTGTAAAAAATTCAGGTAAAACTATTAAATCAAGAGGTTTTTGGGCATTTTGTGCTATAAAATCTTCTATGATATTTTGAACCTTTTCAAGGTTTTTGTCTGTTTCATTTAGAACCGGTTCAAACTGAATGCTTAAAATTCCTGCAGTCGCCATTTTCGGATTTTTTCCTCTTTTCTTTGGAATAATTATATCATGGCAAAAATTATGTGGTATAATTTTTCCGGAAAAATTAACAAAATAAACCGGTAGATGTGCCGATTTGGCTTTTTGGTGCTATGTGGAGGACAAAAGAAAAGAATATGAGTATATTTGAAGCAGTCATGATGTTGTGTTTCGGGGCAAGCTGGCCTTTTCAGGTAGTAAAAACATACAGAACAAAAAATGTTGAAGGAAAGAGCATTCTTTTTCTTTGGCTTGTGATGATTGGGTATGTTTCAGGGATGATACACAAAATTTTAAATAATTTTGATTGGGTGATTTATCTTTATCTTTTGAATTTAGTGCTTGTTGCGACGGATGCATTTTTCTATTACAGGTACAAAAAGCGGGCGTAGAGGCTTTTGCAAGTTTTTATCCGGTAGTTTATTGGTTTGGGTTTTCTTCGGGTGGTTTGCGGGGTATTATATGTTATTCTGAATTTTCAGGATTAGTTCTGTAGCGTTTTTAATGTTTGAAAGAGTTATATTTAAGGCTACATCGGCAGTTTTGTCTTCTGCAAATTTGTTTTGTAAAAGGCTAATGACAGCTTACGCCATTTCAAGTTCATAATAGCAGTATTCAGTTAGCTCCAGTATTTTTTCAAATTTCTCATCATTCATAAGATATGATTTTAATACAGTTAATTTTATATTTTACAGACAAACAGGTCGAATTTAGAAGATTTATAGAAATATACTGCTAAATTTTAAAATTGAGTTTTAATGTTTTTGTACCTCTTTTTATACCGGCTTGCAACGTTCATAGAGCTATTAAGCTCATCTTTTATTGTTC
>CAJULH010000035.1 GCA_910587175.1 Candidatus Gastranaerophilales bacterium
AATAGAAACCTCGGAACCCTTTTTCCAGATTTTTACCAAAAATAATATTATTTTTCTTTTGATAAAATTTAATAATTTGGATTGGATTGATGTACCTTATATCTTTGAAGATGCAAAAATTAAAAAGATTGAAGATGATATTTCAGGATACTGCTGTTCAATATTTTTTGCAGATATAATAACAGGGAAGCTTTTAGTTCAAAGACACGTTACATTCTCAAACGGACTTTCAAAAGCATTGTATTTTGCAATACAAAAGCAGGAATCACATTTGCCAAAAAATATTTTGCAAAAAATTAACTCATTCAGAGCAAGTTTTCATCCTAATGAAATCGCAAGGCTTTCCTTGGGAAGATAAACCCCTTTGCGTTTTAGCCTTTATACTTCTTTTTATACATTAAAGAATCAAAGCAGCAGAGCAGAATATGGAGCCACATTATTAACAAAATAAAATTATAAAATATCGGGATGACAAGATTCGCCACTGAGCATTCATGCGAAGCTAAATAAGAGACCCTAACGGGGTCGCAATATTCGACAGACAAATAAATATAAAAATCGGGATGACAAGATTCGAACTTGCGACCCCCGCGACCCGAACACGGTGCGCTACCAAGCTGCGCTACATCCCGATAAAATAGTTAAATCAACTTATTCAGTTTTCAATTTTTTGCGCTACCACCTCTTCAAAAACTTACCCATTGGGGTAACTTTTTGTTCGGCAGAGTGCTGCGTCCCGATAATGTTGTTTTTCGAAAGTTCGCGCACCCGGTGCTTTATTCTTTTTGACAAGCTTAACGCTTATCAAGGCTGCGCTACATCCCGATAATGTTTTCAATCAACTTATTCAGTTTTCAATTTTTCTTGCGCTGCCACCTCTTCAAAAACTTACCCATTGGGGTAACTTTTTGTTCGGCAGAGTGCTACATCCCGAAATTAAAGTTTATTTACTTACTTTTTATATTATATAAGATTTCGGAACGACAGGATTTGAACCTGCGACCCCTACCACCCCAAGGTAGTACGCTACCAAGCTGCGCCACGTCCCGAAATCAAATATTCAGTTATCAATGTTCATGCCAGCAAAGTATGGCATTCTGAGATAAAATTTCATTCAAGAAATTCACAAAACAATCCTAGCACAAGCAAATAAAATACTCAAGAAAAACACTTCTTACATTTAAAACTATTTTCTTGTTAACTTATGTAACTTAATTCATATTTTCAGACAATTTATTTTTTTATTCATCTTAATTAATTCAAAGATACAAAAAGGAATAATTATGAAAATTTCAAACAATATACCAGCTCAAAGCCCAAAGCAAAGCACAAATTTCAAAGGCAAAGTTATAAATTTTAAACCTCAAAACACCGGAGAAGCTTCAGTCAAAAGTACAGTTGACCCGTCTTATTATCAGGCTCTATCAGGCATAAAAATGCCATTGAGTGCCAATTTCCAAGATACAGATGGCAATATTGTTGAAATTGAAACATATGATGCAGAAGAATATTTGACAGACAAAAACGGAAAGATTGACCCAAACCTGGTTAAGAAATTTAAATCTTTATATATTGAGACGGAACAGAAATTGAAAACCAAAAAACAACAGGAAATCACTTATTATGAAAATTTATTATCAAAACACCCTGATATTATTGAATTAGAAACGCCAGTAGATACCCTTAACCAGGCAATTATGGACCAGCTTTCGACAAATGAATTAGATGAAGACGTAGAATTTAACTTTTGCAAAGGCGTTTTATCAGGCATTTCTGGAGAAATAAAAGAAGAATTAGCAAAAGAAACTCTTGAAGTCACAAGAACCCAACTGGAAGAAATTCCGGCAAAAACCTATGACAGAACTGTCAGATTATTCCAATTATCAAAAACGGACGACAGATATGATTTTTCATCTTTGGATGAAAAAAAACAGATTAATTAGCATAATTGATGAAATGAGCTACCAGTATGGAGAAAATTATGATATCGATGATTTATACGATGAAATCATTGAATCTGCAGCGAATGATGACGGAACACTTGATTACACCTTAATAGATACAGCAGTCTCTATGATATACAATATCGGAGGAGTATATTCTCCAAAATATGTTATAGATTTAATGAAAACATATATTGCAAAAGACCCCGCAAATAAAGAACAAATCATAGAAACAATGCAAAGATTAAACAACAGCGATTTTATAATGGATGAAAATGAGCATGATTTCGAAGATTTAATGGATTTATGTTTTGATAAAGATAACCATTTTAATTCTGAAAGAAGCAACACATTATTCAGGCTGACAGCAAGCAGCAAAGATTGGATAAGCGGGCAGCTTAAAAGAGATTTTGCCGACTTAAAAAATTCATGTAATGTTTTCAATGGCAGCGTAAATGTCTGCAAGAACATAATACTTGACTATTATAAAAAAGCTGTAGATGAAGACGGCAATTTCACCCCGGATAAACTGCCTTCTCCTGAAAGCTATTTTGAAGCCAAAACAGAAAAACTTTGTGTTCTATAATTTATCTAAAAAAACTGTCATCAATTTCCGGCAAACGGTAGCTTCCTGATATTAAATTCACCATTCTGTACGGCGCGTCCTTGAAATTATCCCCGCCGGGCGGAGTCTCATTTTCTTCAGCCCTATCCATGGCTTTATCAGATGAAAGGAGCATTTCAACAGATTCCACTTCAGGAAGTTTATACCCAGATCTGATTAAATCAGCTATATCGCTTCTTTCGGATACTCTATCTTCAAGTTCAACGTCTCTCGATAATATATGCCTTTCGTTTTGTACAGCTCTCGAACTTAGAAGCTCCATTTCGCCCAGAATATCTGCAGCGCTTTGTATATCCTGCATTTCAGAAAAATTTTCAGGAAAAATACTTCTTCTATCTTCACTTCTTGATTTCATAAATTTTTACCTCATTCTTATATATAATGAAATACGGCAAAAAAGCCTGGAATATTTAGCCTTTGTAAAGAAATATAAAGTAAAATTTTAAAATCTTAATCTTAAAAAACAACAGCACCCTAAAAAAAATAATTTAATTATTTTTTAAAAAGCTCACCCTGCTTGAATTTTGCCTTTATAACATTAAAGTTTTTCAAAACAAGATGAGGCAAAAATACTGTATTTTTTATGGATAACAGCATAGCAAGAGGTAGATTGCTCTGCTTTAAATCAAGCATATTATGCCTTATGGGTTTTGGGCATGTGCAGGTCTTATTCAAGCATGGTACAGGGGAATCAAACAGTTTAAACCCTTTATCTTTAATATTTCCAAGACTATGAGCTTTATTAAAACGGGAACTATAGCATCTGTATGCATCTCCGTTTTCATATATCAGCAAAAATTTCTCCCCGGCACTGCACATCTTTCCAAATGTATTCATAATTCTGCCGGGCTCCGGCTTTGCATTCTCTGCCAGAAATTTTGCAGCACTGTCTGTGTATTTTACATATGAATTTTTTATCCTCATATGCTGAATACAAAAATTTACCCCGATATCATTTAAAAAACAACTCAAATTCTTTAATTTTTCAACATTATCATCTGTCAACACAGATGCTACAGTAAATTTTACTTTGGGATTTTTATAGGCATTAAATTCTGCAGCCTTATTTTTAAACTTTTCAAAATCCGTCGCTTGGGTGTCATGGTAGGAAACAAAAAGCTCAATAAGGTTTTCACCCATTATATCTGCAATTTTTTTATAATTTTCAACAGGATAAGAAAAATTTGAAATCACAGTGAGCTTTAAATCCTGTCTTTTAATTTCTTTGATAACTTCATAAAACCTGGGATGACAAAGAGGTTCGCCTCCTGAAATTGTTATTTCAAAACACTTATCAAGGGTCTTCAAAAACTTCAAAAAAGCATCGACGGTTTTATCATCCGCTTCATCGATATTTTGAGAAAATTTCTTTGACTGTGAGCAATAGCTGCATCTGTAGTTACATTTCTGGGTAATTAAAAAATCAATACAAGGGCGAATTTCCCGCATAAACTTTCTATAAAGCTCCCGTTATAAAACTAATATAAAGATTATACCCCAAATGCGCAAATTTTAATATGAGACGTTTTATATAACTACATCACTATTAAGTATGCGCAGCGCACACAAGCCCGCCAGCCTTATATATAAAAACTATGAAAATCCTGTCAAACAAAACATTTAATACTGTATCCGGCATCAAGAATACAAGCACCCCTGCTATACGATATACCATACCTTTTTGCGGAAGCGGACAAATTGCAGCTGCACTAAAAACCCAAACATCAGACTGTTTTATTAAAAGTAACAAGGCGGAAAAAAATAGTAAAACAATTACACTACCGGGCATCTATGATAAAACAAAGATAGAAGCCGAATATATTAAAGATGTTATCCTAAAAGATGCCGCAGGAAAGGATGTCAGAGCATTTTTGGCAAAATCCAAAGATACTAATAGCACTTATTACATTTGTCTGCCTCAAAAAATTTTATGCGGTATGAGCATATATGATATTGAAGACCATATCTATATAAAAGCACTTTACGGACAAAAACATGATGGGAAGTACAAGGGAGCAGGCACCGAACTTTTAAAATTTGCAGCACAGGAAAGTATAAGGTGCGGACATAACGGAAAAATCAAGCTCTGTATGGGCGGTTCACCAGTATTTTATTATAAAAATAATTTCAGAACAGAAAATAACGGTTATGAAGATGTAAAGAAAAATGCAGCAATGGATTACATGGCAAGAAATAATCTTACATTAAATGATTTTTATCTGAATGGTTGGTGTACAAATGTTGTATTAAACCCCAAAGAAGCTGCTGCCCTTTTGGATGGCAAAAGACTTTATAAACAATCGTCATCCTCTACAATTTGCAACAAAAATATAGGATATAAAATCAATGGAAAAGAATATTTTGCAAATGTTGATATAGATTTTGCCGACCTTTCAAACAGTGAATCATTTAAAAATACATATGTAATTCAGGCTATATTAAAAAGCAGCGGCAAGATGCTGCAAATTGCAGACCTTAAAATGAGGCTTCTGGAAGACAAAGAAGGAAAGAAATTTTTGAGTATAGATTCAATAGATTTAGAAAAAATTTCAAAAGATTGTGAGACAAAAATTAAGACAGAGCTTATTTTAGCAGCAAAGAAAAAGATGGAAGAGTTTGGAGCTGAATACATATCAACAGATATATCAAATATAGAAGGTGTAAGAAAAATCTGCAGCATCAAATAAACTTGGTATATGAAAACAAATTTTTCTCCATTTTAGCACCAATAATACCTTTTATGACTATTTGTTTTGCTTCAAGGCTATAAGTATGTTTTATGATTTAAAACCATATTTAACCACATGAAAAAAAAGTCTATTAAAATTATTGATGTTTTTGCGTCTGCAGGTGATTTTTTTTGGTTGCTAATATCTTTTGCAGTTTTCTAATATCTTTTACGGCTGTTGATTTAAATATATAATAAAACACCTGCTAATCATTTTAGCAGGTGTTTTACATCTTATTTTGCATCTTGTGTAAAATATTGCTTGCGTAAACCTATTATTCGCACAAACACAATATTAATATCTGTAGTGGGCAAATGCCTTGTTTGCTTCTGCCATCTTGTGGGTATCTTCACGTTTTTTAACTGAAGCACCGGAACCATTTGAAGCATCAAGAATTTCAGATGTTAATTTTTCCACCATAGACTTGCCGCTTCTTTTTCTTGCAGATTCAATCAGCCAGCAGGAACCAAGAGCCTGACCTCTTTCGGGCTTAACTTCAACAGGAACTTGATAAGTTGAACCGCCGATTCTTCTTGCCTTTACTTCAATTAAAGGAGTAACGTTGGTAAGAGCCTTTTTGAAAACCTCTGTCGGTTCTTCTTTAGTTTTCTCCTGAATTTTTTCCATAGAAGAGTAGAAAATCTTTTGTGCTATAGATTTCTTGCCTCTTTTCATCAATCTGTTTATAAATTTTGCTATATCTACACTGTTATACATTGGATCCGGCGCTGGAATTCTTTTAGCCGGTTTGGAACGTCTTGACATATTATCTGTTTAACCTTTCTCATTATTTATTATATGATGATGCGGTATTGCCCAGCACGGCGCACCGTCTTTATATAAGCCTATTTTTTAGCGCCAGCCTTAGCTCTTTTGGCACCGTATTTTGACCTGCTCTGGGTTCTGTTTGCAACGCCTGCAGTATCAAGTGTACCTCTAATAATATGATATCTTACACCAGGAAGGTCTTTTACCCTGCCGCCTCTAATCATAACAACAGAGTGCTCTTGCAGGTTATGTCCGATACCCGGGATATAAGATGTTACTTCAAAACCGTTTGTAAGTCTTACCCTGGCTACTTTTCTTAGTGCAGAATTTGGTTTTTTAGGTGTAGTTGTATAAACCCTTGTGCAAACACCTCTTCTCTGCGGACAGTTTGTAAGTGCCGGAGACTTGGTTTTATCAATAATTTTCTTTCTTTCGTTTTTAACTAATTGGTTGATTGTAGGCATAATTTTCCCTTTGTATATGTTACTTGTTCTATTATTTGACAATAAACAAACCTGAATGTCAAATGATATTTGAAAATTTTAAGCTTTTTAAAGTTTTTCCGGAAAGCTTATTTTTTATAAAAAGTTTGACTTAAGTCTTTAGCGGGAATATTATAAAAGCATGAAAAGTAAAGATGTTGTAAGGGCTGAAAACTCTCTCAGGGAATATATTTTAGAAGAATATAGCGATGATGCGCGCGAAAGGGAGCGCATAAACCTTTATAAATACAAAGGTTTATCGCTAATTATTGTCTGGGAGCCAAATGTAGAACCCAATTTCAGGGTACAAATACTCGCTTTTGAAGCCAGTTTCAGGATTGAAGGCGGTCAAAAAATCGAAGGCGGTCTACAGGATAATGATGTCAGTATGATTACAAAATGGGCAAAGCAAAATGTCAATAAAAACCTCCTTATGAGGATATGGGTAACAGAAGCCCGCGAAAAGAAGGAAGTCCGCCTAAAGCCCTTTGATATGGTGTAAAACAATTTATAGATGCAAGCCCCGGAATATTTTCAAGAGCTTACATCTATTATTTTTGTATAACTTATTAATTTTTAAGAGCCTCAAAAGCAGCTTCATAACCCTCAAGCGGGATATTGCGTTTGAGAATATTTGATGCCGGTGTCACATAAGGATTACCGGCATGATCAACAGCAATAACCTGTCCTTCGCCCACAGTTGCAATACCTTCCAGAGTTTGGACTTTAGTTCCTGCAGCAGCTTCTATAAATGAACCCGGCGCTTGCTTTGTAACATCAATAATCTGCCCGTATTCAAGAGAAGACGGAGCCTTATAGTTTAAGGCGCCTTCGGCTTTAAAGGCAGCCGTGTCAACATATGAGCCTTCAAAAATCGCACCGTCGCAAACCGCCATATCATCCATACCATCGTACATCATAATCATCTGTTCTTTAGAAACATCGATTTTAAAAGGATGAGCGGCATCCCACTTGTTTTGAACATAAAATGCACCGTCATCTCCCTGAAATACACCCGGATTATTTGCCAGAATTTCATCGGGTGTGCCATTTGGATTAAATCTATAAGCCTGAGCTTCATTAGCCTTGCTCATATATTTTACCTGCCCTCTTCTTAGAGCATTTGAATTAGCATGAATATTACCTGTAGACAGAGTTAGAAAATTACCTTTAATATTTGCGCCGCTTGTTTTTAAGGCATCCGGCAACACCTTAAAGCAATTAACAAGATTCTTTACAGGATTTGACGTTGTAATGCCTTCTGCAGTCTTAACTCCGGCATTTGCAGCACCTTTCAAAGCTTGTTTTGCCCCAAATGCAGAACTTATAAGAGCAAAGGTTCCATTACCCATTTGCTCAAATGCGGCTTTTTTCTCACCGTCTGTATCAGCAGTAATTGCATTATACGCACCGCCTATAACCGTGCATCCTCCAATTGCAGCACCGGCAGCAGCCATTACAGGAAGCGCCGCTCCGCCTGTTGCGATAGTTAAACCTATACCTGCCGCAACAGATAAACCCGTCATAACCGGGTGATTAATTGCAGTTTTTACAATTCCCGCTAAACCTTTTCCAAAGCTTGTTAAAGCCTCACCCGCAGAAATTTTACCATCATCAGTACCATCCGTACAAACCTTATCCTCGTCCGAAAGCCAAGCTGAAAAGCTATTTGGCTCATTTAAATTTGCCGCTTCACTTCGGGGGGGGGGGGGGTGAGTAAAGAGTAATCCGCAGGATAAGCCTGATAATTGGTGTTAACAGTTAAAGACATATTTTTCTCCTTAAAATTTCAATATAAAATAATAAAGTTTTAAGTAGTCAGAAAAATGTCAAATTAAAAAAATATATAAAGAAATGTAAATTTTTAAGACTGCAAAAACACAGCAAAAACAATTAATGTTGTAAAAACCAAAACAGCGTTATTAATTTTTTTTCTTTTTAAACAACTTCTTTATCAAATTTTTTAAGTAAATTATCCGCAAATTCAGCAAATTCGCCTCTTTTAATGGCATCGGACGTTTGAAACATAAGATTAACAAGGAAATGCACATTATGAATACTCAAAAGCATTGCAGCGTTTGCCTCCGACGCTCTGTAAAGATGGCGGATATAGGCTCTCGTATGGTTTCGGCATGTCCAGCAATTGCATTTTTCATCCAGCGGTGAAAAATCCGTCTCAAACTCTTTATTTTTAATAATTTTATTACCTTCAAACGTGAAAAAAGTTCCGTGGCGCGCATTTCGCGTTGGTAAAACGCAATCAAACATATCCACACCGGCTTTCACCCCGTTTAACAAATCAACCGGAGTTCCCACTCCCATTAAATATCGTGGCTTTCCTTCCGGCAGAAGGGGTGTAACCAAATTAACGTAATAATTCTTGATATCAGCGGGTTCTCCAACACTGACACCCCCTATAGCACAGCCCACCGAAGGTTTCGACGCTATATAATTCGCTGATTCCCTTCTTAAATCATCAAAGAAAGCGCCCTGAACAATTGGAAATAAAGCCTGACGAGGGTTTTGATGAGCTGCAATACATCTATCAAGCCACCTGTGCGTTCTCTCCATCGCAGATTTAGCTTCATCATAGGTACACGGATACGGTGCACATTCATCAAATGCCATAATGATATCCGCACCTAAATCATTTTGAATCTGCATGGAAATTTCAGGCGAAATAAAATGCTTGGAGCCGTTTTTAGGGTCTGTAAAATGTACTCCGTCCTCTGTAATTTTTCTAAGTTTAGCAAGGGAAAACACCTGAAACCCGCCGGAATCAGTAAGCATGGGCTTATGCCAGTTCATCCAGGAATGAAGTCCGCCAGCCTGCTTTACAAGGGCAGTTCCGGGTTTTAGATACATATGATAAGAATTCGCAAGAATAATCTGGGCACCGGTTTCCAAAAGTTGCCTGTTGTCAAGCATTTTCACTGCAGAATTTGTCCCGACAGGCATAAAAACAGGTGTTTTAATAAGCCCATGAGGAGTAAAAAACTCACCACAACGGGCATTTGAGTTTTTGTCCTTTGCAGTCACTTTAAAGGAAAAATATCCTTTGTTTAATTCCGGAAGACACTCTGGCATCAGGCGAAACTATGCTCCCATAACAATTTCAAGCATGGTTTTGTAATTATCACAAATTTCATTTTCGCTAAACCAAAGCCCCATCTCTCTTTTGGCGCTTTCCGGACAATCTGAAGCATGAACAGCGTTATACTCTTTTACTGTGCAAAAATCCGCCCTGATGGAACCTACATCGGCATCATCCGGATTGGTTTTGCCGACAATGTGCCTTACACCAAGAATAGCATTTTCGCCCTCTAAAATCATTGCCAAAACAGGACCAGAGGTAATATATTCAATCAAAGAATCATAAAAAGGCTTGCCAAGGTGCTCTGCATAATGCTTTGAGGCAAGTTCTCCGGATACATTTGTAAGCTTCATTGCAATAATTTTATACCCCTTATCTTCAAAGCGGGAGAGGATTTTACCCATCAAGCCCCTTTTTACGGAATCCGGTTTTAAAGCTACAAATGTTCTTTCCATAATACTTTCCTTTTAAAACTTTTTACCAGACCATTATACAACAAACCGCGCCCGGATTAAATTTAAGTAAAGTTTTTAAAAATTTCTTAATGAAATGTTTCCTTTTTTAATAATTTTTAATATCATTAAAAAAGAATATACTTTAAATATGGGGAAAAATTTAAAAGAAAATGTATTCTATTGGCAGCAAACAGCAGCTATATGAGAAAAATTTTCCAAACGGAAATGAAGCTTTTGAAAACATCAGCCTGCAAAGTCTTTTCAGGAAAAGCCGCATCTCCGTCAGACAAAAAGAAATTGCAAACAACTATGCAATAATAAAAAAGATCTTCAGTTTTTCTGCAGTAAATTCAAGAATAACAAATTCAGAAGGCGCTCTTTTAAGACAATATGGCATGAAACCCCTGGAAGAAACCACATCAAGAACAATGTTTAACGAGCTTGAAACCCTTATCAGCTGGACAGCAAACGGTGACAGCATAAAAAGACAACACTCCGACAAGATTTTTGAAATAAGGGTAAAAGAATTAAAATTCCTGCAGGCAAATAACTCTCTGCTCGCATTGGGCGAATTGTACGATGGTTACACGATTTTAGAAAAATATATAGAATAT
Organism: Candidatus Gastranaerophilales bacterium; assembly: GCA_910587175.1. Lineage (GTDB taxonomy): Bacteria > Cyanobacteriota > Vampirovibrionia > Gastranaerophilales > Gastranaerophilaceae > MGBC122484. The sequence continues at coordinate 10,711 of CAJULH010000035.1, forward strand.
CTTGCAGGGTAAATTTTACCGCTAAAAAGCGCATGCTCTACTTATCAGACATATCAAGCATTTCAACAGTATCGGTTTTGCCATCCGAATCATAGTCATATGATATCTTTAAAGCATTATCTTCGCCAACTTCTACAACAATTTCAGGATACTCATCACCGTCAATATCAAGAGATGCCGAAGAAAAATCGCCATCTTTAAAATCCAAAGAGACAACGGAATCAGCCCCAAGGAATGATTCTTCTAAATTTTTAATCTCAAAAGGATTCAGGGAAGAATCTCCCCCATATTCAAAATGCAAAGAACCGTCATCTATGCCGCCCGGAGCAATAAAATCAACAAACTGAAGTGCAACATTCTTTGGATTTTGCCTAAAAGCCTCATTTAGCCTATATTGTGCAACAGCAGAAACCCCGGAATTATAAATCTGAACGCTGCCGGTACCCATAAGCATTGTTCCGGCAAGCGATAAAAGACCCATTCGGACCGTATGTCTTTTTTTCTTGCCCTTTGATTTTTTTGTTCCCTTATCATCATCGGCTGCAGACTCATCTGCAGGCGCCGCATCTTCCCTTTTACCAAAAGACAAAACATCCCGCCCGAAAGAGTAATTTTTCCTTGAAGTAAAATTATTGAGATTATTGTATTTATCTGCAAAGCCTGTATATGAAGCAATATTGGAAATTCTCATCTTGTTCCTTTTTTAAAGATTTATACAAAAATATAAACCTTAAAAAGAAAAATATTTGCCCTGCTTCCAAAATACAGTCTGTATTATGCAAATCTCCGAATTACCCATATAAGCAAATTTACTCAGGCTGTTTTACAGAATTTACAGAAGATGCCTTCTTTTCAAAAACAAATTCTTTGCCAGCCTTGTTTTTCAAAATAAGCTTGTCCCCTTCGGTTTTAATTTCAAGCGGACCTGCAATCTCCTTCAAATATTCATCTTCCGCTTTCATAATATCTTCAGGACCAGCCATTTTGGTAGATGCCGGCATATTAAATTTAATTGTCTTTGCACCAAGTGTATAATTTCCAAAATAATAGTTTAAAACCTGCCCGAAATAACGGTTTTCATCTTTTGCAAAACCAAGGGTGACCTCCGTTGCATAAGGAGGTTTTACAAGCACATATTCATTACCCTTAATGGCATCAGCACCGGTGCATGCTGCAAGGGATAGAAATGCAAATACAGAACAAAACAATTTATCCATTTTTAAATTTCCTTTTTTCTTTGATTATAGTATTTTTTTACAAAACTGGCAAAGCATTATACATCCCTGCATAAAATCGAAAACTTATGTATTAAACCTAAAGAGCATAATATCGCCATCCTGAACGACGTATTCCTTACCCTCTAAACGCGCTACGCCTTTTTCTCTTGCAGCAGCCCAGCTGCCTGCATTTATAAAATCATCATAAGAAACCACTTCTGCTTTAATAAAGCCTTTCTCAAAATCCGTATGAATAACACCGGCTGCAGCAGGAGCTTTTGTACCCTTTGTAATGGTCCAGGCACGCACCTCTTTTTCACCGGCTGTTATATAGGTTTGCAAATTTAGAATATCATAGGCAGATTTTATCATTTTTTCAATACCGGAAGATGATACACCCAGTTCTTTCAGGTAATTTTCAGCTTCTTCTTTTCCCAAAGAAACAAGTTCTGCCTCGATTTGCGCACATATCATCACAACTTCGGCACCCGATTTTGAAGCATAAGCTTTCACTTTTTCAACATAATCATTTCCGGTTGCAAGTTCATCCTCTGAAACATTGGCACAATAAATAACAGGTTTTGTCATAAGGAGGTGAAAATGATGAAGCAGCTTTAATTCTTCTTCATTAAAAATTTCTTTAACATTGATAAATTCCCCCCTCTCAAGGTATGTCATAAGCCTTTCTATGATTGAATTTTCAAGCACAGCGTCCTTGTCGCCGGCTTTCACCTGCTTTGCAATGCGCTTCAAGCGGTTTTCAAGACTTGAGATATCGGCAAGCGCAAGCTCTGTGTTTATTGTTTCAATATCATCAATGGGGTCGATTTTGCCGTTCACATGAATTGTATTAGGGTCATCAAAGCAGCGGACTACCTGAATTATGGCATCAACTTCCCTGATATTGTGCAAAAACTGGTTACCTAAACCCTCGCCCTTGCTGGCGCCTTTAACCAAACCTGCAATATCCACAAACTCAATAGCGGTTGGAATCACAGTATCGGTTTTAACAAGCGGTTTAAGAGCATAAAGCCTATCATCCGGCACTGTTACAACGCCCACATTTGGTTCAATTGTACAGAAAGGATAATTTGCACTTTGGGCATTGGCTGAAAGAGTCAGCGCATTAAAAAGAGTTGATTTTCCAACATTTGGTAGTCCTACAATTCCTGCTTTTAGCATATTAATTATCCTTTGTTTCTATACAAACCGTTTATAAAATAAATTTTACCGCAAGGGCAAATATACTGTCTAATTCTAGCATAAAAAAATAATTGGCAAAAAAAATCTTTCAGGATACTATAATAGATACATTTATTTTAATTACAAGAACGAGGGATTTAATAGTATGAATATTGGAAGAATTTCAAATTGTACATTTAAGGGCGCATATTTTATTTCCGGAAATGGCAGGGATGTAAAAAAAGCAGAAGACAATATTAAGGCAGAAAACCAAAACGCAAAAACATATGCCATAGGTGCCGAATACACGACAGATACTTTACCGGCATATATCCTCGTAACAACAGGCAAAGATACAGAAACATATGATTCATTCAGGCGCAATAAGGAAAATGAATATCGCAGTGAAGCAGAAGACAACAAGCCCGCAAAATTTGAGAAAAGAGATTTTAGAAATGTTAAAGCATATGCCAGCTACAGCATATATTATAAAGCAGGTATTCATATGGATGTTATTAATAAATACTGCAAATTTGAGCAATCACCCAAAATTTTAGATGCAAATGAAGTTTTAGATTCTATCACGCATAAGAAATTTGATTTTGAAAACGGCAAAATAGAAGAATAAATTTGAATCCAAAATTGCGAAAAATTTCAAAGAAATACCTTTTGAAATTCTTTATGGCAAAATATTTTTTTCAGAATCCTTATAAACAAAAAACAAGGAGAAACAAATGAGAGTAGCAGGAATAAACTTTAACACGCAAAATTTCAAAGGGGTATACATTGTAAAAGGAAGCTTTGAAGATACATCAAAATTTGCACAGGAACTATGGAAAAATAAAGAACAATCAGGCAAGCCCGGCATAAGGAATGCCTGCAGAAAATTTAACCTTGGTTTCAATATTTCGCCAAAACAAAACCGTTACGACGTACTAGTTGTAACTCAAAGAGATAAAGAAAATATGGATGTTTTTATAGATGAACTTCATAAAAATCCGGTTATGAAAATGGATAAAGAGATGATTGATACATTGGAGGAATTTTCCGACAACCCGAATAATAAAAAGTTTTATGACCTGTATATGGAAAAACTCAAAGAAGAAACCGAAAAGGCAAAGAAGATATTCGGCAAAAATCATATCAATACATTGAATGCCAAAGTTGTACTCGCCGCAATAAAAGATGGTAAGTTTGATTTTATGACAGGAAAAATTAAAAAATAAAAATCCTAAAACTAAAATTGCCAACAGCCCGGAGTAAAACCCGCATTGAAATTTAATATTCAAAGACCCCCTTTATATAAGGAGGTCTTTTTTGTATTTATAACTTTATTTATAGAATATCACATGCCTGTGGTTTTAGACACCGACAGGTTTTTTGGACGCTTCTAATTGAAGAGTAATAGTTGTGATATCACAAACATCAGATGGTCCAAAGTATTGAATAGCACCAGGGAATACGTAGCAATCAGTTTTTGCCCATTTTTCGCGGTTTGTTTCAAATTCTTTAAACACGGGTCCGTCAAGCTCTACAAGCGCTTTTTGAATAACAGGCTTCATTTTACCATGGCGCTTTTCCATATTCATCATCATTGTTAAAGGAACGCCGCCAGCAACCCAATCAGCTGCAGGTTTTGTAAGATTTTTAACAGATGAAAGATATCCGGTTAAGCCGGCAGAAATCAGGGCAAAAGCGTTATACCCCAATGAATAGCAATAATCTGCATCAAAATTACTTGGCATAGCACAGCGACCTTCATAACCAAAGAAGTGAGCCTGGTCTGAGAATTTACCAGTATATTTGCCTTCGGATTTCATTTGTGCCAGTTTTACCTTTACCATTTCGATTAAAAGTTTTTCAGTTTCAATCTTTGATACCTGAACGTTGCCGTGCGGGTCTCTGTCCATCAAAAGCTGTGCTTTTATCATATCAGGAAGGCTTAAAAATACTTTAGCGTTTTCAGAGTTTAATTTTGAAGCTATGATTTGATACTTGTCAACATTTGCAGCATTTACAAAGGTTTCATCCTTTTCTAAAACTGCAAGAAGGTCATTTAAGTTTGAAATCATGGTCTTCATCTCGGGAATAAATTCAATCAAGCCTTCAGGAATAAGCGCAACACCGAAATTTTTACCGGCATTTCCGCGCTCAGCCACAATGTTTGCAATATAATCAACAATACTTTCCAGGGATTGTTTTTTAGCCTCAACCTCTTCTGAAATCAGGCAGATGTTAGGCTGCGTCTGAAGGGCAACTTCCAAACCAACATGTGTTGCTGAACGACCCATTAATTTTACAAAGTGCCAGTACTTTTTGGCAGAATTTGCATCTCTTTGAATATTTCCAATAAGTTCAGCGTAAGTTTTTGTTGCAGTATCAAAACCGAAAGAAATCTCAATCTGGTCATTTTTTAAGTCGCCATCAATTGTTTTAGGGCAGCCAATTACCTGAATACCGGTATTTTTAGCTTTCAGCCATTCGGCAAGCATACAGGCATTTGTGTTTGAATCATCTCCGCCAATAATAACAATAGCGCTGATATTTAAGGCTTTGCAGGTAGCAAGGGTTTTTTCAAACTGTTCTTCGGTTTCAAGCTTTGTCCTGCCGGAACCGATAATATCAAAACCGCCGGTATTTCTGTATCTGTTTATAAATTCATCGTCAAATTTAACATATTTGGAATCCACAATTCCTGAAGGACCGCCCAAAAAGCCATATAATTCATTATTTGAATCTGCAGCCTTAAGTGCATCGTAAAGCCCTGCAATAACATTGTGCCCGCCGGGCGCCTGTCCACCTGAAAGAATTACGCCAACATTTTTAGAACTTAAATTCAAAGGAGAACCGTTTGATTCGTCAAATGTAACAATGGGCTCACCATATACATGTGAAAAAAGCTTTTGAATATCTTCAGCATCTTTTACAGCACTTGTAGCCTTTCCTGTTGAAACTTTAATGCTTTTAATGCCGGATTTTAAGGCACCTGCAAGTTTCGGCTTATAGTTTAATCTTTCTTTGTGCAGTGGTGATAATTCTCTCATTTAGAAACCTCCTTTAAAACTTTCCCATGATTTACATTTTAATACAAAAATAAGGATTTTGGAAAATTTTACTTTGCCCGAATTAAAGCAAAAGTTTTCTATTGACAGAAAATTTTGAACAGATATTATTATTAATGTAAAGAGAATATTTCGCGGGAGTAATTCAGTGGTAGAATGCTTCCTTGCCAAGGAAGATGTCGCGAGTTCGAGCCTCGTCTCCCGCTCCATTAATCGCCTAAATGGCGATTTTTTAATATGGAGACGAGGAAACCTCTTACTTTGTATTAACTGTCAGTAATTCACTAAACCGTTCAAACTGACAGTTGAATCCCGCTCCATTAATCGCCTAAGGCATGTTTTATAAGCCTGCATCGATTCAAACCCAAAAGGCTTCTTTTATTTTTTGCTTTCTTTATATGCATCGCTCCACATTTGGGATATGCGGAAAAGATAAAAACCCACTACCACAAGGGGTATGAGGACAAAATAATTTATATATCCACCTAGTGTTTCAAACATTATATTTTGAACCTTTCATATTATAAATAACTTTTAATTCCTGCTCAGCATGGTAAAGATTTCCAAGCATAGCAGCCGTATACAACAAACCAAGACAAATAAGAAAAATCTTAAAAGGAGTAAGTTCCATAAGGGATATGCCAATAACCCCGCCTATCAATATAATCAAAGTGTTTGTTGCATTTTGTCTTGTAGAAAGTAAAATTTTTGTTTTTAATTTAATATGTTCAGATTCCGTCAAATTATTCTCCATAGCCACAATTATAGTTCTGTTTTCTAATTCGGGCAATATATAAATAATCAGGCATGACAGACTTTATTTTTCACATATGTATATGCTATGATGCAAAAATGACATCCTGGCTCAAAATAAAACAAAGATTTGTAAGCACATTCTACCTTGCAAGGTTTTTATTCAGCAGGGTGAAAAAAAATACAATACTTCTTTTGGAAGCAAATAATTGCCACACGGAACTATTCCCGTCATATATTAAATATTTAAAAGACCTTGGATACAATGTAGAAATTGCCGCATCCTGTAATCAAAAAGGGTTTTTACCAAAACTTGATGTTAAAAAAGTCTCTTATTTTTCACTCAAAGGTTTCAGAAGAATTCTTAATTCAAAAAAGGTGAAAGATTATGATTTTATCTTTTCAACATCATACAGACTCTATTATCCGCATCCTGAAGGCGGCAAGACAGACTCAATGTTTTTTGATCTTTTTAAAATAAAACATTCCCCCAAAAAAGGTGTTATCTTTACCCTGCACCATCTGGAAGACTATGATAATGTAATGAAAAATTCTAAATCCGCAATTGTTCTGTCAAATGTTTTAAACAAAAAAGACAGTCTATATACGGTAAACCCCTGTTATTTTAAAGAAAATCTGCCAAAAAATAAAAATAAAGAAAAAACCATATTTATTACAACCGGAGCGCTTATAAACGAAAGGAAAAACCCGCATCTGCTTTTTAGTGCCGCAAGAAACCTTTTAGACAATGGAATTGAAAACTTCAAAATAAATATTGTGGGGGATAATAAAAAAGAGCTTATGCCGCAGGATTTAAAAGATTTTATAGAAATAAAGGGCAAGCTTGACTTTGAAAAACTATATAAAGAACTCGAAACGGCAGATTTTTATATTCCTCTTTTAGATCCAAATGAACATTTAAGATACATTACAACCGGCACTTCAGGCTCTTTTCAGCTGATACGCGGTTTTCTTCTTCCGCCCGTTATTCATAAAACCTTTGCAATACCACACTTTTTTAACAGCTCCAATTCAATAATTTATAATGACAATGAAAGCCTTGCAAAAGCTATGAAAGAAGCTATCTGTACAAATAATGAAAAGTATTTGGCGCTACAAAAAAGTCTTTTAAATTCGCGATGCGAAATTATGAAAAATGCTACGGAAAATCTTAAAAATTTATTGCATAAATATGAAAATTAAAAGATTATATGAATATTTTAGATAGTACCTTTTGCCTTTTCGCCGGATAAAATGTTGTAAAAATTTTTCTCAAATGTGTTTATAGCCGGATTATTCCTAATAATATCTTCATCCATTCCGGATATTGTTTTTTCAATTCTTCGTCTGGTTTCATATGGCACATTTTTAATATCAAAATCATCAAACGGAAGTTTCACACCAGATTTCCCAATCCCCCCGGAACTATTTGCAGCCCGGGTATCTGTAGTTTCAAGCGCTTTTTGTACAAACCACAGCTCTCTTTTATATATATTTGCAAGAATATTTTTATCCTTGTTTTTGTATCTTGATAAGATTTCATGCATTTCATCTGCACGGTCAAAAAATATGGAAGGATTTACATTGCAACAACTGTCATCTGAAAGATTCTGCCTCCTGTAATAATATGCAGCTCCCGTATAAATTATTTTTTGCGCAAGAATCATGGATTCCACCTGAAAAGAATTATCTACGCCGGCAAACCCCCTTGCTTCCACAAAGCGGATACTGTTACTGTTTAAAAATGTCCTTTTGTATATTGAAGACCAGATACTGGGGTGAAAACTGAAAAATGACGGACATTCCCCGATTCTAAAAAACCAGGTCGGAATTTTGCAATATTTTTCAAAAGAAACCTTTTCTTTTTTTTCGGACTCTTTTTTTGTTTTATCAAAAAATTTAAAATAGGAAGATTTTACAATATCTGCATCACATTTTGCTGCAAGCGCATATAGTTTTTCAAACATCTTTTTATCAATAAAATCATTTTGTTCCAAAAAACTTACATATTCGCCGCCCGCAAGATTTAAACCAATGTTTACAGCACAGCCGTACCCCTCGTCAATTTTACTTACAAGACGAATTCTTGAATCTTTTTTTTCAAATGAAGACAAAATTTCAAAAACAGATTCATTTAGACCGTTATTTATACAGATAATTTCAATATTTTTTAATGTTTGTACACACGCACTTTTTAAGCATTGGACAAGGTTCTGACCAGCACCAAATACAGGTATTATTACACTTAATTTTATATCCATTTTTTCCCCTTGTATTTTGAAATACTATTGCAGGCTCAAAGCCCCGTCTTCTATTTGCTGCTTTGAACATTCAAAAACAGAATTAAACTTTACGGAATCAAAAAGCTCAAGTGCCCTTTTTACAGCACTATCCATTGAATAATATTTAAAATCACCAAGCCTGCCAAGGAAATATACATTATCAAGTTTTTTTGATTCATCCTTATATTGTTTTAATATGTTTAAATTTCTGTCACTTAAAATCGGGTAAAGTCTTTCATTTTTATCTGAAATATAATCCGCAGGGTATTCCTTTGCAATAATCGTATTTTTAATCTTTTCGAAAGAATAATGCTTAAATTCGTGAATTTTTATAAAATCATAGTCATTAGGATAATTTACCACCGCTGTATTTTGATATTTTTCTGTGTTTATTTCTTCAAATTCAAAATTACTGCTTCTGTATCCAAGCACTCCGTATTTGTAATCAAAAAATTCATCAATAGAACCTGTGTAAAAAACCCTGTCAAAACCTTCGGTATCAACAGTTTTAAAATCGGTGCCGGTTAAAACCCTGATATTCTTATGGTTTAAAATATTTTCTATAAGCTTTGTATATCCATCTTTTGGGGTTCCCTGATATCTGCTTTGATAAAATCTGTCATCCTTGCTTACAAATACTGAAATTTTTGAAGCTTCAAAAAATTTTAAGATGTCTCTTAAGCCGCCAGATTGTTTTTCGTATTGACCTGTAAAAATATTTTCATATATATAGCTTGCAAGAAAGTCCAGGTCTCTATCCCATATAAAAGATTTTGTTTTAAAATCGACAACAGGGATTTTTGCATTGTATCCATATTTATTTAATAGTTTGTTTTCAAGCCTCTTTGCAAGGGCTGGCGGAAAAATTTGATAGATTGAATTTAAATTAAACGGAATATTTAAAAAGTTCCCGTCAACAAATGCTGAAACTTTGTGTATGTATGTGTTAAATTTTGAAAAGCGGTTTAAATATTTCCAGATAAAATCATAATTTGTATGAAAGATGTGGGAGCCAAATTTGCTGACATTTATACCCCCTTCCTTATAATCAAAAGACACCCCGCCAAGATGATTGTTTTTATCTATTACAAGAACATCCTCTCCCAAAACAGACGCCAGGCGCTCAGCCATAACCGCACCGGAAAAACCGGCTCCGACAACAAGATTTTTCTTTGCCCTGTATAAATTTTTAGGCATTTTTTATCCTTTATAAATTGCTTTCAAAATTATGTTAAGAAAACATTTGAAAAATAAAAATTGGCAAGGTGGATAAAGGCTGGATTAAATTTTTTTTCCATGGTAAAGTAAGAAGATACAGGGCGTTAGCACTCCGGGACTCTATGAAAAAGCTGCCTAAATGGCAAGTTCTTTATGGAGCAGGCGAATCAGAACGTAAGTTATGTGAGCCGTATTCAAATTAGTGACCAAATGTCACTTTGAAAGGAGAGGGGCAGCGCACAGTGAAAGTTTGACCGGTAAATCAAAATTAAATAACTTAATGGGGCGTTGGTCTTGATGAGCACTAAGCTCGTCAACAATATATAAAAAGCTGCGCCTCAACAGTTTAAAAATCAAAATTAAATAACTTAATGGGGCGTTGGCACTCTGCCGACTGAGAAAGTGACCAAATGTCACTTTGGAGGGAGAGGGGTAGCGCACAGTAAAAGTTTGACCGGTAAATCAAAATTAAATAAGTTAATGGGGCGTTGGCGCAGCTGGTAGCGCACGACACTGGCAGTGTCGGGGTCAGGGGTTCGAATCCCC
>CAJULH010000036.1 GCA_910587175.1 Candidatus Gastranaerophilales bacterium
CAACAGGTATTTGTCGTTTGTAAATAATGTGTTATTCAGTTTTCAATGTTCAAGATCTTAAATCTTTTTTCTCGTGAATAGCCCAGCAAAAATTTGCTTTAATTAATTCCTGAACCATTCCTTACTAAATCCTTGGCACTTTTAAATCCGCGCCGTAATTAGTATGTTAGCATCTCAATATTTATTGTCAAGCGATTTTTTAAAAAATCTTTTTTAATTTTTTAATAAGTTTGTATAAGCCAAGAAGATAACTGAATCTTCTAATCGCCTAACTTTTCTTTGCTTCTATTTTGCGAATTTTATATTGAGAATGTACTTGAGTTGGTTTTGGCTTTTTAAACTTTCGTTTTTATCGCCTTTTTGATGTTAACACTTCAATTTTTAAAGTCAAGAGATTTTTTATTTTTCTTTTCTTTTGTTTTGAATGCGTGTCACATCCGTAACTATTAATTTAAAACAAATAAAAAAAATTTCAAGCGTTTTTTTCGCATTTTTTGATAAAACATTTACAAAAGTTAAAATTATGCCTCTAAAACCCCGCCATTAAAGGTATTTAGGTTTTCAATTATAAGATATTCCTCTGAAAGTTTTTCTTTAATTTCGGGTTCCAGAAATGCTTGTTTTGCAAAAAATGTTGGTCCGGAACCTGACATTTGAAAACCAAGGTCATGTAAATATTTAATTTCTTTATAATAAGGTAACAGCGCAAACTCAAGGTCATTTAAAAAGTTTGATTTCATGCCTTTTGCGTTTGCCTCATCAAATTTTTGATATGCTTCTTTTGCAGAAACCTTTAAATTTACAGGTTTAATTAAAGTTACAGGCATGCTTTGAAATTCCATGTCAAAAAGTTTTTCACCCCTGCCCTTGCAAAGCTTTATGCCTCCCGCAAGGCAAAAATTTAAATCTGACCCAAGAGTTGCAAGAAGTGAATTTATCCTAAAATCATCCAGGGGTCTGTCAAATATTTTATTTAAACCCCAAATAACACCGCTTGCGTTTGTTGAGCCGCCGGCAAGCCCTGCACAGACCGGTATGTTTTTTTCTATATATATATTAATATGTCCGATTTTAGCTGCAGCTTCAGGACATGCCTGCAAAAAAAGCTCTGCAGCCTTGTATGCAATGTTTGATGAATCATGCGGAATTTCAGAAGAATTTGAATCAACATCGACAGAGCATGCTTTTTTATCTTTTTTTTCAAAAGTTTCGATATCAATATAATCAAAAAGATTTACCGCAGCCATAACACTTTCCACGGGATGAAAACCATCAGGACGAACATTTCCTACTTTTAAAGAAAGATTTATTTTTGCCGGAGTTTTAACTCTTATTTTTGCCATATCTTATTCCCTTGTTTCAGAATACCCGTTATTTTCCGGTTGTTTGGCATTATACTTATACAAAATTTTTGAAAGCTTGCAAAAATCCGAGATTGAAAGCTTTTCGCCACGTATTTGAATATCAAACCCGGTTTCATTAAGCGCTTTTTCAACATTTAAAAAGCCTGCATTTTGAAAACAGTTTTTAATATTTTTGCGCCTGCCTAAAAACGCCGCCTTTATTGTTCTTTTTAAAAGAGGTGTAATTTCACACCGTGGATTATTGTTAATTTTTATCCTTACAATGGCGCTATCTACCTTCGGACTTGGAGAAAAACATTTTTTGGAAACATTTTTAATAATGCTGCAATCTGCCCAAAATTGAGAAAGAATGGAGAGCATGCCATATTCTTTATTTGGAGATTTTTCATTTGCCACAAGTCTTTTTGCAACCTCATACTGCACCATAAGAATGATTTCTGAAATCATATTGCGGTTTTCATTTTTAATTTCATCAATCTCACCCAAAAGATGTGCAATAATGGGAGATGTTATATAATATGGAATATTTGCAACCACCTTAATTTTTGTATCGGAATTAAATTCTTCTTTAAATATATCTTTCAGGCTTGTTTTTAAAATATCGGCATGGATAAGTGTAAAATTCTCATTATTGCAAAGATTTTTTTCTAAAATTTTAACTGCATCATCATCCAGTTCGACAGCAACAACTTTTTTTGCCACATCAACCAGTTTTTCTGTAACAAAGCCAAGCCCGGGACCTATTTCAAGCACAGTATCATCTTTATTCACGTTTGAAACTATGCTGTCTATAATTTCAGGGCTAATTAAAAAATTCTGTCCCAGCCGCTTTTTTGCCCTGAATTTCTTTGCCCTTAAAATATAATTTTCCTTGCGGGCAAAATCCGTATTGTTGTCTTGCAAATTTTTACTGCTCATAAAAATTATTATAACAAAAATAATATTCACGGGCGTTATGGATAATGAGCAGAATATTATTGCCCAAAAAGCTAGATAGTATAAATTTGGTTTATGGTAATATACAAATTATGCAAAACACATTAAAATCTGAAATTGAAAAAATACTTTCCCTGCCTGTAACAAAGCGGGAAATTGAAGAATACTATAAATCTAATTGCAAAAAGGGAGCATTGAAAATCGGACTTGAATACGAAAGAATTTCTTTGGATTCAAGAGCATACGAACCTGCAGAATACAAAAATTTATCTGAAATTATAAGAAATTTTGCACTTGTAAACGAGTGGGAATTAGTTGTAGATTCCAATATTATAATAGGTGCAAAAGATGGTTTTAGCTCTATTTCGCTTGAACCCGGCGGACAATTTGAAATAAGCATGGAGCCAAAAAGCACTCTGGATGGCATTTTAGAAAATCTAAACCACTATGTAAGACAGCTTGATAAGCTTGGTGAATTTTATAATATAACATTTTTGCCATACGGCATAAACCCAAAAACAACTTATCAGGATATAAACATCGTAAAAAAGAAAAGATATGAAATAATGGCGGATTATCTGCCAAAATCAGGAAAACTGGCACCTGTAATGATGAGGGAAACTGCAGGCGTACAGGTAAATTTTGACTATACATCAGAAGATGATGCAATTTTAAAACTAAAAGCCGCAGCATATATGAGCCCTTTTGTGACAGGTTTTTATGCAAACAGCCCAATCAGAGGCGGACAGCTGACAAATTATAAAAGTTTCAGAGCCCTGGCATGGAAATATACAGGTTTTGACAGATGCAATCTTTTTTATAAAAACCTGATAAATTCAAGAATGGGACAAGGATTTGAAGATTATATAGAAGCAGTTTTAAATGTTCCTATGTTATATATTCAAAGAAACGGCAGAAATATAGAACTTGACGGCAGAATAACCTTCAAAGATTTTATGCAAAGAGGCTATATGAACTACAGTGCAACGCTGGATGATTACATTTTGCACTCAAGTCTGACATTTCCGGATGTACGTCTTAAAAATTGTCTTGAAATAAGAAACCATGACAGCCAGAATATTTTGGATACTCTTTCGGTTTGCGCACTATACAAAGGCATTTTGCACAATAAAGATGCAATAAATGAAATTATAGAATTTTTAAAACCGCTCCGCCATGAAGATTTGGAGGCTTCCGGATTATCGAGTGCAAAATACGGTTTGGATTATACCGTAGACAGATTAAATATGGGCGCATATGACGTTGCAAGAAAAATATTTGAAATTTCAAGAAAATACCTGCCCGAAAGTGAGAGGGATTATCTTGACAGAGCTCTTTGGCTTTTAAAGAATAAAAAGTGCGTGGCTGATATTATGCTTGAAAAAGGTATTTCAGACACTGTTTCGCTTTGCGAATTTTTAAAGAATCAAATGTAAAAACTTCTTATGTCAGTTTTGACATCAATACATAACCCATTGCATTTGAAACATTATGATGTTCGTTCACAAAGCCTTTGTTGTAATTATTATTATCGTCTGAAGTATTACCTTCGATTGTGTTTACACTGCCGTCAGGATTAACAGATGTCACCATGCCTATGTGTTTTGCTTCACCGCTTTCGTTAGCATACAAAATAAAATCACCGGGTTTTACCTGACTTGCATCTGTACTCCAAACACCGTTATTTCGTCCCCATTGTACAACATCCGGACAATATGACGGGTATGCTGCAACAAAGCTGTTTGATGCCGTATTTCTGCAGGTGTTGAAATAATTTCCGGGCGTGTTGTCTTTGCCGTAAGTCTGGGCTGTCGCAAAGGCAACAAAATCTGCACACCAGTTGTAATCATCAAACTGATATCCTGCATCCTGCATTTTTTGTTTCATTTCATCGGCAGATAAACCATCGTATTGTTTTGCAAGATTAATCACTTCATCACCTTTGTTTGTCAAACTGTTTTCTTTTTGGGTTTGTTCTGCCTTAAGCTGGTTTATTGCATTATTGATATTTTCAAGCTCTTTTTGTGCTGCGCTCAGCGCATTTTGCGCCTTTGTAAGTTCAGATGCCTTAACCTGCTCTGTGTTTGTTCTTGCCTGCTGATATTTTTCAAGTGCATCCTTTGTTTTATCAGAACAGGAGTCTGCTATTTCTTTTTCAATTTCATCGCGTTTTGTTTCAAACTTTTTTAACTCTTCTTTATACTTTTCAAGTGCTTTGTTATCTCTTTCTATTTGATTTTCAAGTTTTGCCTTATTTTTTTCTAAATCTTTCTTTTGTGCTTCAGCAGTTTGAATTTGGTTCTTAATCTTTGCAGCCATGGCATCAATTTCTGAATGTTTTTCTTTATTTTCATCCGTTTTTGCAGGGAGCGAATTTAAAGAAGCATTCAGTGCATTTATTTGCGAATCAATGCTTGAAATTTGTCCGTCTATATTTGAAATTTGAGCTTCAGCTTCGGTAATTGCGGTTTCTTTTTCCTGAATCTGACTCTCTTTTTTGCTTATATTTTCCTGGTTTTCAGCCTGGTCTTTCTTTAATTTATCCGAAACTTCTTCATCCTGCTTGAGTGCATTTTCATAAGCTTCTTTTAACTTTTCTTCATTTTGAACCGCACTTTTTACGACAGAATTTTGACCGCTCTGTACATTTGAAACTTCCGTATTTGCACTATTTACAGCAGCTTGCTGTTCTGTTTGCTTTGCCGTTAGTTCATCTAGGGACAAATTTTTTAACATTGCACTTTGAATAGCCCCTTCGCTTGCATCAGAGACGCTACTCACAAGAGAAGAGGTTAAATTTTGCCCGTATGATGCCGCCTTTGAAGCACCGGCACTTCCCGGTTCTTCAATATACATATCAAAATCATCCGAAAGAATATCTGTCTCTACGAAATCATCTTCGCTGCTTTTTTGAACAGCGCATTGCAATCCTTTATTGCTTGTATTCCCGGTTTTATTATTATCAGAATCTTTTACTGTACCGGCATTTTTTGCACGCAATCTTTCTAAATTATAATCTTTGCCATCAAAAGGATTTACTTGTGTTAATTTGCCCATTTCCTTTGTTTGTCCTTTTCCCTTTACACTAAATGTTTTATCGGCAAATTCAGACAGAATATTAAATATGCACTTAAAAATTGTTACAAATATTTATATAAAATTATTCCCAAAATTTATTGCACAAAGATTACCACTGCAAGCCATTATATGAAACTTTAAGAAATTGTAAAAAACAAACAAGAAACACTGATATCTGTTAGAATTTTCTACTGGGATAAGATTTTTATGACAAAAATTTTAATAATTTCAACAAATAATGAAACATTTTCAAACATATCTGCAATTTTAAATGCATCGGGCATAGAAAACGCCTTGTATACCCGTATGGATGACGATGAAATATTTGATTTTATAAAAGAAAATAATTTCGGTGCGGTAATACTGGATGATGAAATTGAAACATACAGCGTCATAGCAAAGAAAATAAAAAATAATGAAAACAATATATTTACAGCCCTTTTGTATGATGCAAAAACATTCGGGTCAAAAGATGAGGATTTATCGGGCTTTATAGATGTTTTCATTCAAAAACCGGTTAATAAAAATATTTTAATTCCCACAATAAACTCCTATTTAAAGATTAAAAAATCTATGGATAAATTCAGGGAAGACAACAAAGAATTAAATAAGAGCCTATATCAGCTTGATGTTTTGTATAACACAAGTTCAAAACTATCAGGAAATTTAGACAAAGAAAAGCTCTATGAAATAATGTTTGAAACGCTTGAAAAAACCCTGAGTTTCGACCTTGCAAGTGCTTTGATATTTCCACAGGCTTATGAAAATACAGAAAATAAACTTTTTGTACATTCGCTAAAAAAACCTGATGCAGCCCTTTTGGAAGTTTTAAAGGAAAGAATAATATCCTGTGCAAAAGAAACAAATCCCGATAATGATTTTTCAA
Organism: Candidatus Gastranaerophilales bacterium; assembly: GCA_910587175.1. Lineage (GTDB taxonomy): Bacteria > Cyanobacteriota > Vampirovibrionia > Gastranaerophilales > Gastranaerophilaceae > MGBC122484. The sequence continues at coordinate 6,265 of CAJULH010000036.1, forward strand.
AGGTTTCAACGGAAGAATTTATAAAACCGTCTTATGAACATCAAACTTATGATATTAAACTTTTAAATTCCGACAAATTAACAGCTCCAATAAAGGTGAAAGACAGAGTCTTCGGCGCGCTTTCAATATATAGAAACAAACCGTTTACAAAAGAAGATGTTGTATGTTTTCAATCCATCATACACCAGATAGCATCCGCATTAAGGGCAGTAATTTTATATGATGAGATTAAAAATGCAAACGTTGAATTAAAAAAGCTTGAAAGAATTAAGTCGGAATTTGTTTCTATAGTATCCCATGAACTTCGGACACCATTGACTCCTATAAACCTTTCGCTTGATTTTTTAGCCTCTGAAGATATAAACCCAAACGCAAAAAAAACCGTAGATTTGGCAAAGAAAAATGTCACAAGATTAACCGGAATGATTGAAGACTTGCTTGATTTATCAAGAATTGAAACAGGAAAATTCAGTTTTGAATATAAAAAATACAATATCAAAACTTCTCTTGATTTAATTCAAAAAACATTTGAAGGGCAGGCAAAAGAAAAAAATATTAATTTCAAAATCATTATAAATGAACCTCTTCCGGATATCTATGCTGATTCTAAAAGGATTGACCAGATATTAACAAATATAGCAAATAATGCAATGAAATTTACCCCAAATGGCGGCAACATTACAATATCTGCAAATGTTTGCAGCGCAGAAGATATAAACAGAAAAAACCTGATTGACCCTGTGGAGCCACTAAAAGGCAAATACGTTCATATATCAATCAAAGATACAGGTCTTGGAATTAAAAATGAAAATATACATAAGATATTTAATAAATTTTCCCAAATTGAAAATTCGCTCACAAGAAATGCCGGGGGAATAGGATTAGGGCTTACCATTACAAAAAATTTCATCGATGCCCACTTCGGAAGCATTTGGGTAGAATCAGAAGAAAACAAAGGTTCGGATTTTAACGTTATACTGCCTGTATTTTCAGATGCAAGAGCTTTTGATATCGATTTAAATGCAGCAAAGAAAACATATGAAACAACTTTTCTTTTAACATTAAAAACAAACCGGGATATTTTAGATTTTGTTGAAAACTTAAAAAAAGAAAATATTATAAAACCGGTAAGAAATTCCAAGGAAGTATATTTTGCACAAAACGGCGAATTTATATACAAAATCTACCTTCCAAACCTTCAAAAAAGCGCTTGCGATTTTATAACAAGCCGGATTGAAGATTTTATAAAAGAGAGCAATTATAAAGACTGTGGTATAGTATTAGAAAGAGCCCTCTTTAGAAAGACAACAGAGCTGCTCGCCTGAAAGATATAGGATAAGATAATGACAAAGATTTTAATAGTGGATGATGAAAAAGATATAGTTGAAACCCTTTCATTCATGCTGCAAGCAAAAGGATACGAGATAATTTCCGCATACGACGGGGAAGAAGGACTGAAGCTTGCAAAGGAAGAAAAACCGGATTTAATCATTCTTGATGTTATGATGCCAAAGATAAACGGATATAAAATATGCAGACTTTTAAAATATGATGCAAAGTATAAAAATATACCAATTATTATGGTGACTGCAAGAAGCCAGGATAACGACAAATTAATCGGTGAAGAAACCGGTGCCAATGAATATATAACAAAACCTTTTGAATTTTCAGATGTACTTAATGTTATCAATAAATACACAAATTAGTATTAAACCAGGACTAAAATATGGATTTAGTAACAAATAAAACCATAGATAAATTAAAATACGACCTTGTGCGGAATAATATCATCACTTTTGAAGACATTGAAAAAGCACAAGAGATGGCAAATGTCCAGAATATAAACCTGGGGCAGGTTTTAATAAATACATCAATGATATCAGAACATGATTTATTAAAATTTTTGGAAGAAAAACTCCATATCCCGTTTGTTGACCTGGAAGATTACGAAATAGATAAAAAGTGCCTTGGATTTATCAGCTACAATGAAGCTGTAACATATAAAATGCTTCCTCTTTTTGAAATTGAGGATATTTTAACAATTGCAATGGCAGACCCTTTGGATTTATTTGCGATTGATAAAATTATCGAGCGCACAAATAAAACCATAGAGCCTGTTTTGGGGTCTGAAAAAAGTATATTAAAAAAGATAAATGAATATTACGCTTCATCCGGAAAAGTTCAGGACATTGAAACCAAAACAGACCCGAACTTTAAATGGCAGGATGAGCTTCATAATGATGATTTAGATGAAGAACATCTGCAAAATCTTTTTCGCGCAATTTTAAAACACGCAATAAAAGAAAACGTACACGAATTATATTTTGAGCATGACATTGACGGTCTTTCCGTTAATTTTAAAAAGCAGGGAGAATGTTATCCAACAGGCACCATTCCAACTCTTTTAATTAACCCGTTTATCCAAATGATAAAAAACCTCTGTGCTCTTGATCCTATGGTTTCTGAAGTGCCGCAGCTTGGTAAATTGAATTTTAATGTTGATTCTATGGCTCTTACTGCAAGTATTTCAGCCTTTCCAACCATAAACGGCGAAAGGATTGTATTAAAAATTTACCATCCGCCAAAAAAAATTGATGTTTTAATTCCGGATAAAGAAAAAACAGATACATTAAAGAGTCTTTTGAATACACCGGGAATTATTCTTGTTTCAGGCGGAACGCTATCCGGCAAAACGCACCTTGTGTATTCAATTCTAAATGATTTAACACCGAAAAATTCCGTTGCAATGACGCTTGAATCTGTTGCAAAATATAAGCTGAATAACACCCTCCAGTGCGAACTCAATGAAAGCGTCGGTTTTAATATGGATAAAGCCATGAGATTTATTGAGTTTCAATCTCCTGATATCATATATTTTGAAGGCATTTCAACAAAAGAAGGATTGGATTTTTTAACCTCATTAAGCCTGAAAGACAAAACTCTTATAACAGAATTTTTAGCAGAGAATATGGAAGATTTACGCCGTAAATTTGACAGAAGCGAATTTGCGATGTTTAAGTCTTTAATCACATGTCTTATTTTTATACATAATAAAAACAGTATTGAAATTTTTGACAAATCTGCACTTGAAAAGTATTTACTCTGATAATTCAGGTTGTAAAATCTTTTTAGGAGCTTTATATTTCAAAGGTTTAAGTTTGCTGTGGAAATTTCAGAAATCATAAATAAAATGATAGATTTTTCAAAGGGAAACGTACATGATATAAACCATTTTATAAAGGTTTATACATTTGCAAAACTCATCGGCGAATGCGAACATTTAGATAAAAACACCCAAAATATATTAGAGATTGCTGCAATATTGCATGATATAGCATGTCCTCTTTGCCGTGAAAAATACGGAAATACAAACGGCAAACATCAGGAAATCGAAGGAGCACCGCTAGCAAAAGATTTTCTTAAAGAATCAGGGCTTTCTTGCAAAGTAATCGAAAGAATTTCATACCTTGTGGGACATCATCACACGTATACTAATATAGACGGACTTGATTATCAGATATTGCTTGAAGCAGACTACATCGTAAATGCCGATGAAAGCAAATATTCAAAAGAAAACATTGAAAACACAATGAAAATGATTTTTAAAACCAAAACCGGAACCAGATTGTTAAAGTCCATTTATTTAAGCTGATTTTCAAAGGAAAGAGATTTTTTATGAACATTTTTATAACAGCAACAGATACCGATGCCGGCAAAACCTACGTAGCACGCGGCATTGTAAAAGAATTGATCAAAAGAGGTAAAAAAACAGGATACTTTAAACCCCTTCAAAGCGGTATTATTCCGGATGTTTTATCTGACGCAGATAGCGTGCTTTCAGGCATAAATAACAATGCTTATCCTGTAAATCTATTAAACGTCAAAAATTCATATGTCACAAACACTCCCTGTACACCTTCGGTTTCAGCCGAAATTGACAATATCGGAATCAGTCTGGATAAAATCAAAAATGATTATACTGAGCTTAAAAAAAAGTGTGATAATGTGATTGTGGAAGGCTCAGGCGGATTATTCGTTCCTGTGAACAACGATTGTCTGATGTCCGATGTAATAAAAAGACTGAATTTACCCGCTATTATTGTCGCAAGACCTGATTTAGGCACAATTAACCACACACTCTTAACAATCCGGGCTCTCAGGTCTTTAGATATTAAAATTTTAGGAGTTGTAATTTCAAAATACCCAAATAAAACAGATGATCCTGCAGTTACAACAGCACCTGAATTAATAGAAAAATTCGGCAATATAAAGATTTTAGATATTATAAAAGAAAACGGAGACAATTTCTCAAAGATTGTGGACAAGATTTTAATGTAATTAATAAATTTGCCAGAATTTTAAACTTTAATTTAATATTATTTTAGAAATCATCCTCCAGAGTGCCAGAGTTTACGGATTTTGGCAGACGGGGAATTCAAATCGTCAGGCTGGGTCATCTTTTGATGATTTTTTGCTGTTTTAATTATTATTAAGACAGTTATCGTTTAATAAAGTTTATGTTGTTAAGCCAAATTACCTGCCGTGTGTTATAGACACAGCTGCACATTGAAAATTATATGTTCGGTAACAAGTTGCCCGGGCGCTTCACCCGGTACGGATTACGCTAACCGCTGCCTCCCGTACCACATATGGTCTGGCACGAAGGCAGCTGAGGGGTATGTTGACCGGGATATTAACAGCGGGAAAGTTTATGGACCATCTATACACGACATTACCTACGCCTTTTCTGTGCGCTGCTTGCTCCTCGCCAGGTATCCCGCCACCTATAGGGCGGGCATGAGGCTTCACCCCTATTGCCCCAGGATGCGGTGCGCTGTGTCCTTTGGATTTGACACTACAGACAAAGTTCAATGACGCAATGCGTAAGCCCTCTAAGAGAATCTAACTTGCACAAAATCAAATAGAATTTGGGCATTATAGAGACCAATGCTGTTAAGCACTACGATAATAAGGCTTTAATCGTTAGGTGATACGCTTGGTAAAACCTTAGACTTAGCGATAGGATGCAAGTTTTCCGGGCGGAGGCACTGGTGGAACAAACAAAAGACGAAACACCCGCAAATGAGTCCGGTTACGGCACTCTGCAGTGTAACTATACAGGCACAAGCGGTTACTGCCCGGGCGCAGGCGGCAACTGCTACCCGTACGTTGTATGGTCAAGCCAGAGTACAATAGATTCTTACATTTGGACTCCGGAGTTGATTCGTGGAGTTTTTTCCGAGCTATATAATGGCAGAGGACTTCCCGAGACCTACGCCTTGAGTGTGCGCTGTGTCCTGGATTTGAATTTAACATTTGCGGGGTCACATTTTTTAATTATTACAAAATTAATTCCCTGCAGACAGGCTCTGTGACGGCAATTCCGGTCACGGCACCCTGCAGTGTAGTTACACCGGCACCTATGGAAGCTGCCCGGGCGAAAGTGGCTACTGCTACCCGTACGTTGTATGGTCAAGCAGGCAGGTTGGCAATTCTAACATTTGGTCTCCGGAGTTACATGCCGGTATTTTCTCTGAGATATATGGAGACAGAGGACTTGCTATGACCAATGCTTTCACTGTGCGCTGTGTCCTTGGATTTGTATTTTAAGCTGAAATAATATTTGCGTATGGAGTTTTTGTCTTCACTGAATACAAAAAAACTGCAGACAGGCTCTGTGACGGCGGTTCCGGTCACGGCACCCTGCGGTGTCACTGGGCTGAAGGCGGGTGCCCGGGTGCTAACAATAGCCGCTGCTACCCGCACGACGTATGGGCATCTGACAGCGGCGACAGTTCTTGCCGTTACTGGCGTTTCTTAGAGTATGGTTCGTTCGGTGAGGACTGCTATCCTGCTACCTATGCCTTTTCTGTGCGCTGTGTCCTTGGATTTGCATTTAACTTTTGCAGGGTCGCATTCTTTGACTATTACAAAATTCATTTCCTGCAGACCGGTTCTGTGACAGATATGCCGGTTACGGCACCCTGCAGTGTGCTCCGGGATATAGCAGCTGCCCGGGCTCCATCGATGGCAACTGCTGGCCGAACTGGATATGGGCAGGTACACGTACCGAAGAGGGAACTAATGCCTATGACAGAGAATTGAACACGGGCGGTTTTAACACTAACAACCTGACTCCGCACGTTATTACCTACGCCTTTACTGTGCGCTGTGTCCTGGATTTGACAACATTTAGAATAACTACAGACAAGCTCTGTGACGATAATGCCGGTTACGGCACCCTTAGGTGCGGAAGAGTCACAGGAAGCTGCCCGGGTTCCATAGGTGACACCTGCTGGGCACCGCATGTATGGTCAGATACACTCATTAGCGGTACAAGCCACTATGCCTTATACCTTGGCGGCGGCAATGTCGAAACCACACATGATAATTTAACCGACCGGCACATTAACCGTGCCCATGGTGTGCGCTGTGTCCTGGATTTAAGAATCAATAATAAAAACTTTGGTTCCTGTTTTAGTTAATTTGAATCAGGCAAAGGTACATCTACAACCCCCACAGAAGAAGCCGGGGCATCTACCGGCACCGGAGCCTGTTCTGTTTTAAATGGTTTCGTTGAAACAGAAGGGACACTGGGCTGCATCACCTTATCTTTATCCTTATCTTTATCTTTTTGATGTTTTCTATCCTTTTTATCATCATCCGGGTTATCTTGTTTTTTATCAGAAACCGTTTTTGAATCTTCGCCAGGCAGAGGAACTTCTATATTTTCATCAATCTGGACATCATCCTCTTCCATTTTTTCCGTAGGCTCATCAAGTATAACAGCTTCACCTTTCGAATCCGGTCTTGGATAATCAAAAACGGAATTAGGATAATTTTTCAATGCCACCTTCATATAATCAGCCCAAACCTGCGCCGGCATCATACCTCCGGTTATACCCGGCAGTTTTGAATTGTTGTCATTACCAAGCCAGACACCTGCCACAATATCAGGTGTATACCCGACAAACCAAGCGTCCCTGTAGTCGTCCGTAGTACCAGTTTTTCCTGCAACCGCTCTTCCGATATTTGCAGCACGCCCGGTTCCTACTTCTACTACTTTTTGAAGCATATAAGTCATACCGGCTGCAGTATCATAGCTTATAACTTTTACATTCTTTGGTCCGGGATTTTCATAAATTACAACACCACGGGAATTCTCCACCCTTTCAACCGCATAGGGACGCACCCTGAAACCGCCGTTTGCAAAAGCTCCGTAGGCTATTACCATATCATATAATTTTACGCCGTTTGAACCAAGTGCAATTGTCATATCTGATTGTAAATGGGTTGTAATACCCATTTCTCTTGCAGTTGAAATTACATTAGGAACACCGACTTTCTCAATCATCTTTACGGCAACCACGTTTGATGACACAGCAACCGCCTGCCACACAGGAATTTTGCCTCTGTATTTGCCGCCATAGTTCCTTGGAGCCCATCTGCCAAATGACACGGGAGCATCGTTTACAATATCATTAACCTTTACACCCTGCTGAAGTGCCGTAGCATATACGAAAGGCTTAAAAGATGACCCGGGAGGTCTCACAGCATTCAGGATTCTGTCATACTGGCTCTTTTCGTAATTCTTCCCGCCAACATACGCATATATTTTTCCGGTGGTAGGGGAAAATGAAAAAAGTGCCATTTGGGTTTTGTCCCCGGTTAGCTTTGAAGCTTTCAAGCGATTATTTATAGCATTATCAGCAGCTTCCTGGGATTTATAATCAAGCGTGGTGTAAATCTTTAAACCGCCTTGCGAAATGTCTTCTTCACGAAAACCGATATATTCAAGCTCTCTTAAAACAAAATCTATAAAATAAGGAGCCTTATTAAAAGAATAAATTCTTGATTTATTGTTTAAATGGAGCTCTTCTGCTTTTGCTTTTTCGTATTGTTCTTTTGTAATGTAGCCTGTTTTATAAAGTCTCCTCAAAACCTGGTTTCTTCTTTGAATAGCCATATTGGGATTTTGAAGAGGTGAATACACGCTGGGCGCCTGCGGCAAACCTGCAATTAAAGCAGCTTCCGCCAAAGTAAGTTCATTTAAATTTTTATTAAAATACGTTTTTGATGCTGAAAGCACACCATATGTGCCGGAACCAAGATAAACGGAATTCAAATACATTTCTAAGATTTCATCTTTTGAAATAGTTTTTTCGATTCTGTGTGCAATAATAAGTTCTTTTATTTTTCTGTCAAAAGTTCTTTCGTTTGAAAGAAATAAAATCCTTGCAAGCTGCTGTGTGATAGTACTTGCACCCTGCTTTGCAGAACCGGCTTTAAGGTTTACAACAACGGATCTTAAAAGACCAATTGTGTCAAAACCCCTGTGATGATAAAAATTCTTATCTTCGGTTGCAATAATTGCATATTTTAAACTATTTGGAATATCCTTAATTGAAACCTTTTCAAACCTGAAAACAGTGAATGTTTTAATATTTTCACCATCAGAAGAATAGATTGACGTAACAGGATTTGGTTTAATGTCCTCAAAATTGCTAATTGGGGGAAGTGAAGCCAGATAAAGATTGAATGCTGCAACAGCTGCAAGTATTGCAGATGCTATCATCATTAAAATATAGAGGAAAAAATTTCCTTTTTTATTCTTCTTATTTTTAGCTCTTCTTGCTCTCACGTTTCCCATAATGATATTTTATAAGAAAAATTTTAAGTTGCAATCATTTTAAAAAGCGCCTCTTTAAAAGAATAGAGACGCTTTTTATGTTTAAATTTGCATGCTTTTTTATTAAAAATCAAGACCTGCTTCTCTTGCAGCATCGGCCAAAGCCTGAATTCTGCCATGGAACAGGAACCCGCCTCTGTCAAAAACGCATTCTTTAATGTCTTTTGCAAGAGCTTTTTTTGCAATATCTTCACCCACAATTTTTGCAGCATCAATGTTTCCGCCATGGGATAGCTTATCCCTTAAATCTTTTGCATCAGAAGATGCTGATGCAAGAGTTACGCCGTTCACATCATCAATCAGCTGTGCATATATATGTTTAATGCTTCTATATACAGCCAAACGCGGGCAGCTTGCAGTTCCTGATATCTTTGTTCTTACTCTTTTGTGTCTTTTTCTTGTTTGTTCTTTTCTGTTAATTAATTTAATCATTTTTTTATTCCTTTCACCCAAACCCAAATCTGCATTAGATGCAGCAGGATTCAAACGGGCAATTCACTATTTACTTATCTTACCGTAGTGCCTGTATTATTGGAATTCGGCACACGGGCGCCGGCATACATTATTTCTTACCTGCTTTACCAGCTTTACGTCTTACATATTCACCTTCATATCTTACACCCTTGCCTTTATATACTTCAGGCGGACGTTTAGATCTGATTAAGGCTGCAATATCGCCAACCATTTGTTTATTTGAACCTGAAACCGTGATTTTTGTGTTTGCTTCAACAGCAATTGTAATACCTTTTGGAGGTTCAATAACAATAGGATGAGAATAACCGAGCTGCAGGTTAATTGAGGTACCCTGCATTTGAGCCCTGTAACCTACACCCTGGATTTCAAGTTTCTTTTCAAAGCCATCTTTAACACCTGTAATAACATTTTGAACAAGAGTTCTTGAAAGACCATGAAGAGATCTTGATTTCCTGTCATCGTGTACTCTTGTCAATACAATGTGATTGCCATCAAGTTTTACTTCAATTTCAGGTCTGATTGTAACAGATTCTTCGCCTTTTGGACCTTTCGCTGTTACGACATTGTTTTCTACCTTTACTTCTACTCCTTGCGGAATTTCAACCGGTAATTTTCCGATTCTGGACATTTTCCTTTTCTCCTTTTGCTTTGCGTCAGCTTGTGCAAAAACCATTAAAACAAAATTTATGATTTGCAGTACTATAACCGACATTGTGTGTATTAAGCGGGAACGCTTCGCCAGCAAATACAAAATGCAGGCAAATCAACCCTTTTGGCAGCCGGTGCTGTTTAAGCACTGCTGCTTGCGGCAAACATAGTTTAAGTCACAATACTGAAAAATCTTTCCTTAAACACTTCGCCGCGCCAAAGCTACCAAACGTAGCAAAGAATTTCGCCGCCAATATTTTCTTTTCTGGCAGCTTTATCTGTCAATAAACCTTTGCTTGTAGAAACAACAGCAATTCCAAGACCGTCAAACACTCTTGGCAGGTTCTTAGCCTTTGAATAAGTTCTAAGACCAGGTGTTGACACCCTTTTTAAACCAGTAATTACAGGTTTTGTGCCATTGTATTTCAATTCAACATCAATAACTTTAAAGTTATCGTTTTCCTTAACTTCATAGTTTGCAATGAATCCTTCTTCCTTAAGAAGTTTCATCAGTTCAACCTTTAAATTTGAAGCAGGCATCTCAACATTTGAGTGATGAACCGTGTTTGCGTTTCTAATTCTTGTGAGTGCATCTGCAATAGGATCTGTAACTGTCATATTTAATTTTCCTTTCTACTTGCAGGGACACTTTATTTTCGCCCTGTAGTTTAGTAATTCCATACACAAAAAAACTTCGTGCAGAAATAATGATATATAAAACATGATTTCATTGCAAATTTTTGTTAAAATTTATTAAATATGATAAAAAAATCTGCAAAAAAATTATCAACATACTTATATTTATATCAAAAGAATATATAGAGCAAAGGAGAGAAAATGAACATTAACCCTATTAATACACAAACTTTTAGAGGCGGCAGATTATTAGTGACCGTCAAGGAACCTAATTTATATCATGTTAACAAAAGTTTTAATGTTGATGAAATAAAAACAATAGATACATCAGATGATGCATTTCCTAAAACCAGCATTACAACTAAAAACGGGCACACTTACACTTGCATTGACACCAGCTATGCAACAATTGCAGATGCCTATTTATTATTAAAAAACACACCCGGAAATGGTAAAATTGATATAACAAAATAATAACATTGCACATTAAAAGCACTCGCTATTCAAGCGAGTGCTTTTAATTATATTATAATCTTTAAACCCTACTACCAGCTTGCTTTTGTAACGCCCGGCAATAAACCTCTGTGTGCGAATTCTCTTAAGTGAATTCTGCAAAGACCGAAATCTCTATGATATCCGTGAGGACGACCACATATAGAGCATCTGTTATGAAGTCTTACAGTTGGGTATTTGCCCTTCGCTGCAAGCATTTCACGTCTTTCTTCTTTGTTTATCATTGCTTTTTTAGCCATTATTCTTTATTCTCCTTTGAATTAATGCTTTTTAAACGGCATACCCAAATGTGCGAGTAAGCTCTTAGCCATCTCGTCAGTTGGCGCTGTTGTGATGATTGAAATATTCATACCCTTAACGATATCCACTTCCTCATAGTGAATTTCCGGGAACAAAGCTTGTTCTTTTAAACCAAATGTATAATTTCCCCTGCCATCAAAGCTCTTAGCAGAAACTCCTCTAAAGTCACGGATTCTGGGAAGAACCACGCAAACAAGTTTCTGGAAGAAATCATACATCCGATCGCCTCTCAATGTAACCATTGAACCAACCGGCATTCCTTCTCTTAATTTATAAGAAGCAATAGACTTCTTGGCTTTTGTTACAAGGGCTTTTTGACCTGCAATCTTTGTCAGCTGGGCAACAATTGTTTCTGCAAGTTTTGAATTGTGGGAAGCTTCGCCCACACCCATATTAATTACTATCTTATGAAGTCTTGGAATTTGCATTTCATTTGATAGTTTAAATTCTTCTTTTAATTGATTTCTAATCTCTTTTGTATATTTTTCTTTAAGATCAGTTGTTTTTTGAGCTGTCATTTCTTTTCCTTCCTAGCCTTTGAAATTTTTGCCCGCCCGTTTTATGGAAACCTGAGCCTGTCAAATTTCAATGCTTATGCTCTTTTAATTATACATCCAATGATTCGCCGCATTTTTTGCAAACACGAATCTTTTTGCCATCTTTTACGTCATGTTTTACTCTTGTCGCTTTTTCACAAGAAGGACAGTAAACCATAACCTTGCTTGAATCCATAAAAGCTTCTTTTTTAACAAGCCCGCCCTGGATGCCAGCCATCGGGTTTGGTTTTTGGGCTTTTGTTACTATATTAACACCTTCAACAAGTACTTCGCCCTTTTTAGTGTTAACTTCTTTAACGTTACCCGTTTTGCCTTTATCACGACCAGAGGTAACAATTACTCTGTCACCAACTTTTGTATGTAATTTCTTTTCTTCTGTCTTTGACATTTTTACTTGTTTCCTTTTATATTAAATAACTTCAGGTGCAAGAGAAACAATCTTCATATAATTCTTATCTCTTAATTCTCTTGCAACAGGACCAAATACACGGGTGCCTTTCGGGTTGCCGTCTTTGTTAATAATAACAGCAGCATTGTCATCGAATCTGATAACAGAACCGTCATTTCTCTTTATATCGGCTTTAGTTCTAACGATAACAGCTGTTACAACTTCTGACTTTTTAACAGAGTTTGAGTTAGACCCAAAGCTTGGAGAAGGGTTTGCGCTCTTAACTGCAGCTATAATAACATCGCCAACACTGGCATATTTCTTATTTGAGCTTCCCATTACCCTGATGCAAAGAAGTTCTTTAGCACCTGTATTATCTGCTACTTTTAATCTGGTTTCTTGTTGTATCATTTCTTTTTACCTTTTTATTTCACTTAATAAAGCTTTGCTTTAACTATTTTGCAGCTTCAACAACCTTGTCTAATACCCATCTTACAGAACCGGAAATTGGTCTGTTTTCAACGATAGAAACCGTATCACCAGTTTTGGATGCACCGTTAACATCGCTTACTTTATATTTTTTAGAGAAGGTCATTGTCTTTTTATATTTTTTATGAGCCTTGTGTTCAGCAACGGATACTACAATGGTTTTGTCCATTTTATCGCTAACTACTGTTCCGACTTTGACTTTTTTTGGCATTTTATTGCTTCCTTATCTTATACGTTTATTTCTTTTTGTCTCAAAATGGTCTTCAGTTGGGCAATCTCTCTTCTGGTTTTTTTAAGCTGGGCAGGATTTTCCAACGGAGTCATTTTATTATGTTTCATTCTTAAAGAAAACAATTCTTTTTTAGCGTTTAAAATCATTTCCTTTAATTCTTCAACGGTTTTTTCTTTAATTTCATTGAGTTTCATTTCACTTCACCTATTTTTCTACAATTCTTGTCTTAACAGGAAGCTTTTGGGCTGCCAATTTAAGAGCATCAATTGCATCTTCTCTTACTGAATATTCAATTTCAAAAAGTAATCTGCCGGGCTTTACAACCGCTACCCAATATTCAGGGTTACCCTTACCTTTACCCATACGGGTTTCAGCAGGTTTTGCAGTAATAGGTTTATCCGGAAAAATCTTAATCCAAACATTACCGCCACGTTTGATTTTTCTTGTCATACAACGACGGGCAGCTTCTATCTGACGTGAAGTTATCCAAGCAGGATCCACGCTTACTAACCCGTAAGAACCAAACTCAAGGTTTGTACCTCTTGTCTCAGTTCCTTTCATATTGCCCTTCATCTTCTTTCTGAATTTGGTTTTTTTAGGCATTAACATTTTTGATTTGCTCCTATTTTATCATTATGCTTCGGGAGAAGCATTGTCTTCACTACGTTTTCTTCTGTTATTAAGACGGGGAGCCCCTTCTTTTCCCTGATTTTGGGGTTTTTTAGTCTTAATATTTTGATCAGCCTTTTCGCCAGGCATAAGATCGCCTTTAAATACCCAAACTTTAACGCCGATTTTACCCATTACAGTATCTGCTTCAGCAAAACCATATTGAACATCGGCTCTTAATGTTTGAAGCGGGATTCTTCCTTCTTTTGCCCATTCTGAACGTGCAATTTCAGCACCGCCCAAACGTCCGGATACCATAACCTTGATACCTTGAACGCCGGCACGCATTGTTCTTTGCATAGCCTGTTTCATAGCTCTTCTGAATGCTATACGTTTTTCTAATTGAAGAGCGATATTTTCTGCCACAAGCTGGGCATCCACATCAATTCTTGCAACTTCAACAACATCAATTGAAACATTTTTGTTATTGATTAAATTTTGCACTGCAACTCTTAACTCATCAATACCCTGACCGCCTCTGCCTACAACAATACCAGGCTTTGCAGTCACTACCGTGATATTAATATTTTGTGCTTTTCTTGCAACAATAATGCGGCTTACACCTGCTGTATAGAGTTTTTTCTTAACAAATCTTCTTATTTTAGCATCTTCTGCTATATTCAAAGCATATTGTTTTCTTTTAGCAAACCAAGTACTAACCCAAGGTTCGATTATTCCTATTCTAAATCCGGTTGGATGTGTCTTCTGTCCCAAAGTTATATCTC
>CAJULH010000037.1 GCA_910587175.1 Candidatus Gastranaerophilales bacterium
CACAACTTATTGAAAAAACTCCAAAGGATAAATTAGAAAAATTTGAACAAATTTTTAAAATGCGTCCAAATAAATATAGATTATATGTGATGAAAAGCATTGGAAAAATACGAAAACTAATGTTATGTATAATCGAAGAAGCTGATATGTTTTTAAGAAATTATCCAAATATTGCATGTTTTTCTGAATCAAATGATTCTCCTACAATGTGGGCGCATTATGCAGATGATCATAAAGGTTTTGTTCTTGAATATGACTTTAAAAATTACAATACTCCTTGTGTCGCATGTAAAAAGCCTTGTCTGTATCGACATTATGAGCTTTTATATCCTGTAATTTATTGTAAAAATCGTTTTAATGCAAAGGATTTCTTTTCTGCATATGGGGCACAAAGGATGTTTATAAATGCTCCGTTAGAAATTTTTATTCCAAGAGATGATGATCTTGCTATTTATAAAATTCTTTTGCACAAATCAACAGATTGGGAATATGAACAAGAATGGAGAATTATCTCACATTGCAATAATAGTCTTCCTAATATAATCCAAAAACCTGTTTCAATATATCTGCGAGCAAAAATGTCTCCAGAAGATAAGGATACTTTGTTGAATATTGCAAAGGAGTTAGGAATAACTCCTTATGAAATGAAAATTGACATGACTAATGGTGAATATAAACTCCATCCTAAAAAAATAAATTTAAATACGAAATTCCGGAAGAATTTAATTATTTCACGCTAAATAAAATGCCTCAATCTCAAAGATAATTTGCTAAATCTCATTTTATTGGATAATTTATTCTTGCACTTTATTGCACTGAATTGCATTCGGGGAGAGATTGATTTAGTAGGGAGTTTGGGCGATTTTAAATAAAAATTTTTGAAACTTAGTGCAAATTAGTGCAAAAATAGAGACAAAAGTGCAATTTTTGACCACCAAATCTCAACACTAAAAAACGGCGAAAACCGCCGTCAATTCTAAATATTCAATAATAAAACGCTATTCAAAAGTCTCTATTACATTATAAGAGACAAAAGTGCAAAAATAGAGACATTAATACTATACATGTCAGAGTAGAGATTGGAACTCTCACAAAACCTGAAGATCCTCTCGCCTTAGATTATACGATGTGTTCTTGTGTATTAAGTTTTAAAAATTTTCTTATTTTTCTATAACTTTCCTTTCTTTTTGTCTTAGCATACACATTAATCGCTCTTGCTTAAAGAAAAGTCAAGTGTTTTTATTAAAAATATTATTAAGAAGTTATTAAGCTATTTTCTGTTTTTCTTTTCCAAAATCTTTTGCGTCTGTTTAACACTTTCTATAAAGTGTTTTTCAACTTCCGAAAGCTCGTCTTTGATTGTTTCTTTATATTTTGCATACTCAGCTAATGCCTTATTTTCAGCCTCAAGCTTTGATATAGTTCCTGAATTTTCAAGCAACTCCGACCCTGTCATTTTTATAAAATCATCAAGTTTTACAATCCAATCCTTCATTGTCATTGGAATCTGTCTGATTGCTTGTAATTCAGCAAATTCAAGGTAGGCTGAAGTAATCCTATTTAAAATATTCAATTCCTTTTCATCCAAATAGTTTTTTGCTATGGTAACTTCATCTTTTCTTGGGTGATTTCCTTTGAAAACAGTTAGCCCCATATTATCTTTAGCACTATCTGCTCTTAAATATATAATCTCAGCAGCAGTATGACCGTGGGCAGCAAAATGCATTTTGTTTTGAACGACTTTAAAGAATTTTATTGTTTCATCAGCTTTTGGACTATAATCAATACTTGTAGCATAAATATCTAAAATTTGTCTGTAAAAAACCTTTTCAGAAGAGCGGATGTCTCGGATTCTTTCTAAAAGTTCTTTCCAGTATCCGCCACCAGCGGATTGTTTTAATAATTCATCATTAAGAGCAAAACCTTTTATCATGTATTCTTTGAGGGTTTGTGTTGCCCAAATTCTAAATTGAGTACCTCTTAAAGATTTTACACGGTAACCGACAGAAATTATGACATCAAGATTATAATGTTTTGTATTGTAGTTTTTACCATCTTGGGCAGTTATTCGGAAATTCCGAACAACTGAATTTTCATCCAACTCGCCTTCTTTAAAAATATGGGAAATATGTTCGCTAATATTCGCCTTGCTTGATTGAAATAACTCAACCATTTGATTTTGGGTGAGCCAAACAGTTTCATTTTCAATTTTTACATCTATTTTTGTTTTGCCATCTTGGGTTTGATAGATTATTATATTATTTTCCATTAAAGCATTATTCTCCCAAAGTGTATTATATAACAAAATGGGGTATTATGCTTGAAATCTAAATCTCAAGGACAATTTATCAAATCCCATTTTGTAAGACAAATTATTTTTGCAATTTGTTGCACTAAATTGCGCTCGGGGAGAGGTTGATTTGGTGGGGAGTTTGGGCTGTTTATTGCAAAAGATTTAAAAATTTAGTGCAAATTAGTGCAAGAATGGAGACATTAGTGCAAGAAAAGACCACTAAATCTCAACACTAAAAAATCGCCTCAATAGGCGATGGTGTGGGCGTTTGAGTTAAAGAAACTGCCATCCAAAAGTCTCTGATACATTATAACATTATAGTAAAAGGTCAAAAACTTTTAAAACTCGGTGCAAAAGAGTCCAAGAATAGAGACATTAGAACTGTACATGCCAGAGTAGAGATTGGAACTCTCGCAGAAGCCGAAAACCACTCGCCTTAGATTATACGACGTTTTTGTGTATTAAATTTTAAAATTTTTTTTATTTTTCTATAACTTTCCTTTCTTTTTGTCTTAGCATACACATTAATCGCTCTTGTTTAAAGGAAAGTCAAGTGTTTTTATTAAAAATCTTATTAAGAAATTATTAAGTTATTTTTTTAGAGTAAGGAACAAATCTTTAATACCTTCATCATCGTCTTTCTTTTGCTTTAAATGGTTGAGATGATCTTTTGAATTTTCATTTTCGTTGGCTTCATCAAGTTCCTGTTGCGCTTGTAGCTCCTCAATTGCGTTTTCAAGCTCTCTTAAATTACAACCTATTATACTAAATTTCCCAATTAATTTCTCTAATTTTTCTTTATCGCATTCAAGAGCATACAAATCACAGTCACAATTATCTATTGAATTTTCTATTAAACCATCAATGTTAGTAGCTATATAGCTTTTTATATTATGTTCATATGGCTCAATCAAATCTTCATCATATTCATCAATAAAATTCATTAAAATATCTAAATCGTATACACTGTTGCAATCATCAATATCCTTGACAACTGAATCCATAAAATTAGTAATAAAACTATTAACAATTTCGTTTTCATCAAAAATTGAAGATGTAAGCTTGTTTAGGAAATTTTCCATTTCAGATAATTTATGATCTTTAACTAAATAAGAAAGTTCGGGCTGTAACTTATCAAGCAATGTTATATCTTTGGTTTTAATTATTATGTCAAACAACAAATCAACTAACCTATATTGCCAATTATTTGAATTATATTGTTTTACTTTTTCAAAAAGCATATATGCATATTTTTCATCAACATTTTCTTTACCAATTAACGAAGCCTCTATCCAAATAAATTGATCAACAGTATCTGCAATTTCTATAAAATCAGAAACTATATTATTTTCAACAATATATTTTTCAAGAAAATCAGTTATTGATGGATTACAAAAAGATATAATGTACGGATTTGTGTTAATAAAATCGCCTTCAAGAATTTTTAAACATTTTCTAAAATCTAAATCTGTAAAATTTTCTGAATATAATTTAGGACAAATATTTTTTGAAATTTCTTTTACCACTTGTTTATAATTCGGTTTCCAATATCTTCCTCCAAGCGAAACTATTGAAAAAAGTACACTTCTTGTTTTATTATCAATTTGATTTTCAAAAGCATGCTTCCATATTTCAGAAGGGTTGTCTAAATTTTTGATAAATTCAGAATGATAATCTTGTGCAAGTATATTTTCATGAATTTTTAATTTCGTCATAGATTCAATAATCCGGGGATTATAATTTGGATGTTCAATAATTGAAAAATATTTATGCTCAATTAAGAGATTATCTATATATTCTTGGGGTAATTCAGAAAAATATAGATGACTATACAAAATATCAGCTTTTATTTTTTTAGTGTAATTTTTTAAATCAATAATACATTTTTTAAAATCAAATTTCTCAATCTTTTCATGCAATAACTTTGATTGCTGCAAAATATATTCTCTTGTAGTGAGTATTAGCTTTTTATTTTTCGATTTATTTATACGATTTATAAAAGTTATTAAAGAAGAATCTTCATTTTTAGTTAGATGCGTTACGCCTAAAAAATCGTCGTAATAAAATATTTGTTTTACATTTGCATCTAAGTTGTAAACAGAATATGCATCTTGAATATTTTCTGAAATATTAAAAAATTCATACCCACCATCTGCAACATAGCTATAAACTATCATTTCCGCTAGAGTTGTTTTACCAACACCTGGTGCGCCCGAGATAACTACAAAATTCTCTCTATTTAAAATGTTTTGTGCTTCGTTTACACTTGGATTAGAAACAAATTTCTTAATTTTTTCTTTTATTTCATCTAATTTAAAACGAGACTCATTTACAATATTACTGTGTAAAATTTGTTCTAATATTGTTGTGCTTGTTAACCATAATTTAAAATGGTCTTTTTCAATTTCAGGAAATTTTGTAATCAAGTTATTTAAATCATCGTTTCCATATATATCAGATGTTGATTTGATAAATGGAGAACATATTTGCATAATTTTATCTTTATTTTTAGGAGTTAGGGATTGCGATGTTGATATTATGTATCTTTTTGGATTTAATTCTTTTATTTTTTCTGCTTCAATCTTTAGTGCATTATATAAGTCCTTTAGTGTAGAGTTTTTATAATGCTTACACTGTACAATTAATCGATTTAAGGTATCTTTTGAATATCTTAAATCGATTCCACCATCCTTGCCGGACTTGAATGTTTCAAGAGTGATTGATAACTCTTTTTGTAATAAATCTCTTGTTAATAATTCAAAATCTTTTGGTGATAATGTTTCAAAATTATACATCCGATACATCCTTTTGTTTAATTATAGTATAAATATTCTGTTCGGAGTTGAAGAAATCCTAATCCCAAAGATAATTCATCGAATCTCATTTTATGAAATAAATTATTTTTGCACTTTGTTGCACTGTTTTGCACTCAGGAAGAGTTTGATGCGGTGGAGTGTTTGGGCGATTTAAAATATAAATCCTTGGAACTTGGTGCAAAAGAGTGCAAGAATAGAGACAAAAGTGCAAAAATTGACCTGCAAATCTCAACACTAAGAAACGGCGGAAATCGCCGTCAACTCTAAATATTCTATAATAAAACGCCATCCAAAAGTCTCTAATACATTATACTAATACATTATAATAATCTGCCATCCAAAAGTCTCTAATACATTATATTTTTACAATAGAAAATACAACAAATTTCAATAAAAATAGCAAGGGAGAGATTCGAACTCTCGACCTCACGGGTATGAGCCGTGCGCTCTCACCAGCTGAGCTACCTTGCCATATTTATTATATTTAATTTTAAAACCTTGAACGCTTAAAACAAGTATATCAAGCATAATTATTATCACAGGAATATAAAAAAAACGCAAGAAGTTTTTATACTCCGGTTATACTTTACAATATACCTTTTGTGGAAGGCAGCTCATCTGCGTTATTTGCATCAATAGCACATGCAATTTTTAACGCTCTTGCAAACGCCTTAAATGATGCTTCAATTATATGATGTGTATCAAAACCTTCAATTTGCCTTATGTGCAGGGTAATTCCTGCATTTTGCACAAATGTATTATAAAAATGTACAAGCAATACTGTTTCAAAATCAGAAGTACGTTCATCCTTTAAATCAAATTTACAGACACAGTATGAACGCCCTGAAATATCCACGGCACACTGGCAAAGTGCATCGTCCATCGGAATAAAAATATCAGCATAACGGTTTATACCTCTTTTATCCTCAAGAGATTCCTTAAATGCCTGTCCTAAAACTATTGCAACATCCTCAACAAGATGGTGCATATCATTGTCAATGCTTTTTGCGGATAATTCTATGTCAAATTTTCCATGAGCACAAAATTCTCTTAGCATATGGCAGAAAAAATTAGCAGGCATTTCGATATTATGTTTACCCTGCCCCCTCAAATTAAATTTTAAAGAAATTTCTGTTTCTTTTGTTGTTCTTGTTTTTTCAATTATTTGCATATTTTCTCATTCCCGAATAAATCCAAAATTTTATAAGCACCGTTTATTACATCTTTTGCACCGGATTTTTTAAGCATATCACAGGTTTCATTAATACTTGCAGCATTCGGCGGAATAATCCCAAAGACATCAACAGATGCACCGCACCCAGCCTTAATATCATCCACCGTATCGCCAAAAAAGCATATATCTTCAAAACAGCATTCTTTTTTAATTTTATTCAATCCGTCAGGAAAAGGTTTTGACCTGCCTGCCGGCACATCTTCAAGACACACAAAATAGTCAAAAAAGTTTTTTAACCCGAATTTTTCCAAAGAATAAAATGCTTCTTCTTTTGGTCTCCCCGTAAATACGGCTAAATCATATTTTTTAGAAAGTTCATTAAAAAACACGGCATCTAAAACAAGTTTTTCATTATCTATAGCACCTTTAGAGCCTTCATTTTCAGGATTATAAAAAATATTTTGAAAAATTTCCACAAGCTTTGAGTAATCAGCATCAATACCTTTTTTATCAAGCAAATACTTTGTTAAATCCCAATCATTTGATAATCCGCCTCGATTTTTTGCTTCCTGCATTTCGCAGGCAGAACAAGAGCTTCCTGCAAAATATTCATATGTTTTTTGAATAGCATATCTGTAAGAATTTGAAACATCAAAAACAACACCGTCAAGGTCAAAAACAAGAAGCTTTCTTGGTTTCAATATTTCTATAATTTTTTGGGAATCCACAAGCGAAGGAATACCTATTCTCAAAAAATCGCTTAGTTCAGAATTTGAAAACCTTCTTACTAAAATTCCATTTCTTAGAAGTTTTCTATAAATAAAATTGCATTTTTCTCCAAAATCAACAAGAATGAAATTTGCTTCGCTTTTATAGGGCTTAAAACCGAGTTTCTCAAACTCGCCATATAAATATTTTTTTGATTGTAAAACCTCATTTTTAACAGAATTAAAATATTCACTATCTAAAAGTGCATTAATTCCTGCATATACAGCCATAGAATTAACCGAATACGGAGATATCATTTTTTTAAAATTGGAAATAAATTCTTTATCCGCAAGAATAAAACCAAGACGAAGCCCTGCAAGGGCGTAATCTTTTGAAAACGATTTAACACAAATTAAGTTTTTGTATTTTTTTAGAAGCTGATAATAATCATTTTCACTATAGCTTGAATAATTAACATAAGTTAAATCAAGAAGAATTATTTTATCAGCGCATTTTTTTAATACATCTTCAATAACAGAAGGCTCAATAATATCACCGGTCGGGTTATTGGGGCTTGCAAGATATATAATCTTAGTGTTTGCCTTTATATTGTTAAGTAAAAGCTCAAGTGAAAATTTCCATTTTTCAACATAATTAATATTTTTATATTCAGCCCCTATTATTCCTGAATAAAGTTTTGGCATACTAAACGACGGGCAAAAAGCAAGTGCGGCATCTTGCACACCTAAATAAGAAGATAAAACAATATTTATAGCTTCATCGCATCCGTTTGTAAGCAGAAAATTATCTTTATCAAAATCAAATTTTTCAGCCAGTATACCTATTAATTCACCATAACAGGGATACAAATTAAAACGCTTTAAATCGAGATTTTTAAACGCTTCAATTACACGTTTTGAAGGCCCGAAAACATTTTCATTTGAGTCAAGCTTTAAAACACAATCAGGATAAAATTCATCAATAGAATAAGGTTTAATATTTTTTAATGTATCTTTTTCCTTAAACATAAGAAAATTATACTATTAAAAACTCTTTTTTACAAAAATACGTCTAAAATCCGCTTGGATATCCCCCTGCATACATTTGTCTGTCACGGGTTTCAACCCTTAAATTTGCAAGTTCTATATCATCATAATCAATATAAGCGTGCTGAAAAAGGTTTCTGCCGGTCCTGACCGTTACTTCATTATCAGCGCGAATTAAATTTTTCGGAATAATAATCTCCTGATTGTCGCCGTTTATATTTAATTCTCCTATTTTTTGCCCGTTGAATATAATTTCGGCCGGACTTGAATAAACATGGGCAATCCTATTTTGCCCCATCTCTTTTGCAAGCTTGGTATCAAGACCGATTACGGAGCCTATAACAAGAACTGCCTCTTCTTTTTGAGAAATTTGAGACATTCTGAATCTTTTTGTAAAAAATGTGCCCGCAGATTTTATTTTAAAATCACCTGAATTTGCCGAAGTATCTGCAAAAACATCATCTCCAAGGTGGAATAAATGTGCTTCAAGCTGAATATCACTTGGTTTTGAACGTTCTATGCCAAGTTTTAAAGGCTGATTTAAAGAATTTTTATCAATGGTTAAAGAATATGGTCTAAATCCTTCTTTTTCAACAGACAAAACGGTTGTAGAGTCGATTTTAGTATTAAGTTCAAATTTTCCGTCCGCATCACTGTATGTTTCATACCTTTGTTTTGGAATGCTTACGCGCGCCTTATCAACAGGCTGCCCGCTTTCAGCATCTACTACCTGATTTTGCGCATAAAGTTTTTCATCCTGACGAACTTTCCCTGAAATTACATCAGCAAATGAAAATGACACAGAAAACAGGAGTGCACACAAAATAATTATTATTCTTTTCATAAAAATTCTCATCCTAAAACTTAAATGTCTTTCAGGTGATTAAAATTCAAAATAATAAAATTTTTAATTACACAGAAAGGCTATACACGGAAGCAAAATTAAGTCGCGCCTTTGGGGAATTCAAAACAAAGAAAAAATACAATAAAAATATAAAATAACATTTAAACGGAGGAAAACAAATGAATAAATTTCTAAATATTCTGCAGGGGATCTGTTATATTCTCATTATAATAGGTGCACTGAACTGGGGGCTTGTAGGAACAATGAATTTTAATCTGGTTGAATATTTCTTCAATCAAGGCGTTGTTACAAGAACTCTTTATATAATCATTGGAGTTGCAGCTATTATTTCTATAATTTTAACAGCAAAATACACCATGGATAACAGAGAATACTAATATTCACAGACCATGCCGGAGAAATAAACTTTCAAAGGCATGGTTTTATTTTTTATTATCATCGGAGTAATCTTTAGTGCCGGGAAATTCTTTACTTCCTGTACGAAGTTCAGTTAATTTGTATTGAATTTTGGGAATTAAAAATGCAATACCAAAACCCGAAACTATCATGCCAAGCACCCTGAATGCAAAATTCATATTTGTTGTTCTCTTTGCAAAGCTTTGAACAAACTTAGCGTCAATTTCTTTTATACCCTTATCTGAAGCATATTTCACCAGATTTTGAGTAAATTTATCAACACTGTCTCTAATTCCTTCAACTACCTTTCTTGATACAAATTTCTTAGGATTGGAAGCAGCACCGTATGTTCCGGCATCAAGTGCTTTTTTGATAAATTCAGGATCAGTATTCCATCCTTTAGATAAAACATCAACAATCTGCTGTTTTGACAATATTGATTCGTCCAGCATTTTTGGCTGCAATTGCGACATTTTAAGTGCTTTTTCTTTATATAAACCGGCAGTTGCATTATTAAATTCATTCAAAGAAACAACATCTTTTTTAAATTTAATTTTAGCGAGAATATTGGTTAAATCAGCCGGAGCCTCTTTTGTATTTTGCTTAAATTCTTCTAGTGTATATTTTTCATCCCCCATTGAGTTTACAAGATGATTTTTAAATACTTCAAGCGAATCAGGGTGAATCGGTGTATTACCGGTCATTTTATTTAAAAGACTCACAACATGGGGAGTAGCAAACAGATAGAAATAAATCGAAGTTGTGTCTCTGAATAAAAATTCAAATCCTTCAAATTTGTTTCTTGAATTTGCAACACGACCTGCAATCATGCCTACATCAGTTGACATTAAACGCCATGCAGTCTTATTTTCAAGATTATAAGCAGCGGTTGAAAGAAAATCAATAACGGGAGAATTACCCTTAAATGTAACATTCTTTTGTTTTGCACTGTTTACAAAATCATCCATTGAAGGATAAGTTAAGCCCATAGCGGAAGGCAAAATAAGAGATTGACCGCTTAATTGTTTATTTTTTTCATCATTATTTAGTTCTAAATTATCACAGGAAGGCTGAATAGCAGAACCCTGTTCTTTACTTCTGGAAAGTTCTGTAATTTTGTGATTAATCTTAGGCAGCACAAACCCGAGAAAAAAAGTGGCTATGGCAGCACTTCCTGCAACCTTTGCAAATTTAAACGCAATAGTTTTATTTGCACCCTCTTTAACATTATTCAAAAACGGAGCTCTGAGCTCATCCTTACCTAAATCCACATCTAAATTTTTAATACCGATTTTTTCGCCGATAATATCGCCAATTTTATTTAAAACCTTAACGCCAAAAAGCCAGAAAACGGCCCCTGTTGTTTCTTCACGAAGACGCTCTCTGCCTTCAACTTTTCCTCCCCTTTTATAGCCGTTATAAGTACGACCGCCCGTGCATGCAACTTCAATCATAGCCACAGGCAAAATTTTATCAGGATTCATTAATGTTGATAATGCTTTGGTCGTATTAAGATTTAACATTTTTGAATAAGAATTAATCGGTCAGCAGTATAAACCCTCAAAAAAATTTTTTTTGATATTTAACAATATAATTATTAAAAAACTTTTCAGAAAAATCAGACTTTAAGCGAGTTCATAGTTTGTCATATCAGCAATCTGTCTGCGCCAGTTTTCTATAATATCTTCTTCATCATCAAGATAAGATATAGGTTTGCCAGCTTGAAGCATAATGTCATTCTTCTTAAATATATTCCAGTTATATTTTTCTACACCTGAAATACCTACAGGTAAAATATCAGCCTTAACCATTTTTGCTACAACAGCAAATCCTTTATTCACAGCCTCAATTTTCTTATTTTTTCTTATACCGCCCTGAGGAAAAATGCAAAGGCTGAAATTCGCCTTAAATACTTCTTTTGTACTTTTAATAGTGGCAACTTCAAGTTTTTCACGGTTAACGGCAAAAGCGCCCAGTCTTGAAACATTTTTTTTGACATATTTTGCAAGAAAACTTTCACCTTCAAAGAGCTCTTTTTTAGCCATATAAGCAAGTCCTATGCCTGAAACTATCGTAACCAGAAACGGATCAAAATAAGAAATATGGTTTGGTGCAATAATACAAGGTTTTTTAATCTCATAATCGCTTTTTTTATACCTTATATTGTAGAATAAAGAGGAAAATGGCAGAAAAAGCACATATAGGGCATAAATTTGATACAGCTTGGTTAAAATATTAAAATCCCTCGCCTGCTTTTTTGCATAATTTTTTTTGGTTTTATTTTCACTACGCATCCGCTTCCCCCTGCGACAATTTAATAATTTTATCGCTCCAAATTTTTACCATTTCCAGAGTGTCATCATTATAGTGAATAGGTTTCCCTATTCTTATCACAATCTTGCTTTCAAAAGGCTTTCTATCTTCCTTTAAAGCACCGGTTATAGCAACAGGCAAGATATCACATTTTAAAGTTTTTGCAATGCCTGCAAATCCTCTTGCAACATTATCCATATTTCCGTCTTTTTCTCTTGTACCCTGCGGAAAAAGCCCCAGAACCCAGTTAGTTTTTTTAATTCCAAGGGCTGTTTTTATGGTAGAAACCCCCAGTTTTTCACGATTAACCGCAAAAGCTCCAAGCAGATTAAGAAAAAACCTCGCCACGGGTTTTTCAAAAAGTTCTTTTTTTGCCATATAAGCAATAGGTCTGCCTACTGCATCCACCACAAGGAAAGGATCAATAGCACTCATATGGTTTGATGCAACTATAAAAAAACCTTTCTTTGGAACATTTTCTCTGCCATATATTTTAAGCCCGCAGGCAACCTTATAATATCCGCCATAAACAACAGAACATGTAAGCCACTGGAAAAAAGCCCTGAAAGCATTAAACTCTTTGGGTTCTCTGTGTGTATATAATCTTTTTTCTTCTTTTTTATTACAATCAGGCATAAACCTCCTAAGGATAAATTTGCCAAAACTATAGATTTTGTTATAATTTTAACATAGAAAATATTAAAATTGAAAATTTATATCAAGGGACGGAGAATTTATGAAAAATAAAATTTTAGCTTTTATACTTGCACTTACTATGACTGCACCCGTATTCGCAGACACAATAGGCAGCGTTAACTACAGAGAGGTAATAGACAATTATTCAAAAGCAAAAACTGCACAAAATGAAATAGAAGACAAAGCAAACTCAATACAAATTTTCCTTCTTGATAAAGAAAAAGAATTTAAAAAAATACAATCTCCCGTTCAGCAAAAAACTTTTAGAGAACAAACCGCAAAATCTTTAGAACAGCAGGAAAAAGCGCTTCAAGCATTCAGAATAAAAAAAGAAAAAGAAGTTGATGATGCAATAGTTGCAGCAATTAAATCTGTTGCCATTGAAAATAAAATAAATGCCGTTGTGGATGCAAGAGTCATGTTCTTTGGCGCAGTTGATATTACACAAAAAGTTATAACAAAATTAAATATGGGCGGAAAATAAGTTTTCTTCTAAGTTTTTTCCATTTTAAAAATAAAAACTTTACAAAAAAGTATTTTTTGTATAATATTAAATTCATCTGGAGGAGTGCCAGAGCGGTTTATCGGAGCGGTCTTGAAAACCGTCGTACGTGACGAGCGTACCGTGGGTTCGAATCCCACCTCCTCCTTTTTCCTTTTTATAATGGAAAAACATGCTGAAATTGATAATATGCTGGATTTACAAAATTAAACTAAATTAACATGCCTTAAAAAGGTAAATTGTACTGAATTAAACTAAACGAGAGGTGTAATTATGGCACAGTATCTTCATTTGAACATTTACAAAAAATCATTTGATTTTCTTGTAAAGTTAACTCAATTAACATCAAATTTTCAAAGGGATTTTCGCTTTACAATAGGCGAAAAATTAAACAGCACCACAATAGGTTTTATAGTACTTATCTATAAAGCAAACAGTGCAAAGGAAACAGAACGCGTGGACTACATTATAAGACTGCTGGATGAATTACAAAAAATTACCGTTTTAACCCGCCTTGCTACGGAACTAAAAAATATACCCCGCGAAAGATATATGGAACTTGCCCTTATGCTTGAAGATATAGAAAAACAATTGAGCGGCTGGAAAAATCATACCGTAAAAACTATAGAAGAAACAAACGCTTCTGTGTAAATGCAAGGTGAAAAATATGGATGAAAAATCAATAAATCCGCCGGAACAGTCAAAACAGCCGGAACATTTGGAACAACAGAAGCAGTTGGAACAAGATTTAGAGGCAAATAATATTTCTCAGTCTGCAGAAAGCGAAACAATTCAAAGTGATACGCGTATGCCGGAACCCGGCCGGAGAAATAAAATCCATAAAATAAAGCTTCATGAACTTACCCTAAAAGCCTTGTTTGATGCTTATTATGACTGCAGAAAACACAAAAGAAATACAATGCAGTCGATGAAATTTGAATGGCAGCTTGAAAAAAACCTGTTCAAACTTTATGAAGATTTAAAAAATAACACATATGTAATAGGAAAAAGCATATGCTTTATTGTTACCGTTCCAAAACCCCGTGAAGTCTGGGCAGGTGCCTTCAGAGACAGAATAGTCCACCATCTTATTTATAATGCCGTAAAGGAAAGGTTTGAAAACCGTTTTATTAATGACAGTTTCAGCTGTATCCCAAAAAGAGGCACTCTTGCAGGGGCAAAAAGGGCTGCAAAATTTGCCCGTTCCGTTACACAAAACTATACGCAAAAAGCTTATTTCATGAAAGCAGACATAAGTAATTATTTTAACAGTATAGATAAAAAAATCCTTGTAAAAATAATAGAAAGATATGTTCCTGAAAAATGGCTGATGGACTTAATAAGGCAGGTAATTTTCCATGACCCGAAAACAAATGTGTATATTAAATCAGAAAAAAAATTATGGGAAAAATTACCCAAACATAAATCTATGTTTAATAACATTGATACAAAAGGCGTTCCTATAGGAAATCTTACAAGCCAATTTTTTTCAAATGTTTATCTTAATGAACTCGATCAATACGTAAAACACGTACTAAAAATAAGATATTACTGCAGATATGTTGATGATGTCCTTCTTATGCATAAAGATGTGAAATACTTAAATTATTGCTATGAAAAAATTGATGAATTTTTACAAACAAATCTTGCACTGTGTTTAAACCCTAAAAAGAAAAATATCAATCTTGTCTGCCGCGGATTTGACTTTGTGGGGCATGTTATAAAGCCTAACAGAACATTCCTCAGAACAACAATAATAAAAAATTCGTTCAGAACAATAAATGAATGGAAAAAAAGTAAAAACCGTTTTGAAGAAGAAAGATTAACTGAATTTAAAAATAAAATAAACAGTTATCTTGGAATGTTCCGCCACGTAAACGGTTACAGGCTAAGGAAAAAAATCTGTAATAAATCCGCTACCCTCTTTACAATTCCTGATAGTGAATACACAAAAATTCAAATATTAAAAAATCAAAAAAACGAGAAATCAAACACAGAAAATACTTACGTTCAAAAACAAAAAGAAAAATCCAATCCGTCAGGAGATAGCAGCTGACGATGCTAAAATCTTCTTTTAAAAAAGAAAACTTTTTGTTGAAAAATTCAGCAAAAAGACAGAACTCTCCCAAGCAGCTTATGTAGCTACTCCAGCGTAAGCGGTACACCGTACTGCCCGTCGCAGTATCCAAGCACAAGTAAGCAGAATCAGGACCCTGCATGGATATGGACTTCTACGCCCTATACCGACACGGCTAATTGCACAGACGGCGGCAAGGCTTACAGTGCTATGGGCTATTATGACGGTAAGTGGGGCAGTGGTGGGTTCTGCGCTACCACGACGACAGACAGCAACTGGATACCCGGCTACACGGGCTTTGGTTCAGTTCGTTTTAGTTTTGGCTTTAGAAAATCAAGAAACCTTAAGTAAAAAATAACCATGCTTAAAACAGAGTGCTTTACTTCAAGGGGTAAAGCAGGCTTTTAAGCACATTCTAACCCGTCGGGAGGTAGCAGAAAATATATTATCATTTCAATATATTAAACCTGCTTAAAATTTCTTTATAAAAGAAAATCCGTTAATTGGAATATTCATTAAACGGAAAAATAACCCTCCTAATAGTTTGTGTAACAACTCCAGCGTAAGCGGTACACCGTACTGTCCGTATCAGGGTATCAGCGCAAGTAAGCAGAATCAGTGGCCGAACCACGTATGGTCTTCTACGACCTTTACACACACGGATTGCAGCGGCGGCACAGCTTACCGCACTTATGGCTTGAACGGTTCAAGCTGGGGTCTGGGCACGTTCTGCGCTACCACGAACACAAATGGCAACACGAACTTTGGTTCAGTTCGTTTTGGTTTTGGCTTTAGAATAAAAATTTAAGATAAATCTAGAGTAAAACGTGCACCATACTGCCCGAACCAGTATATCAGCGCAAGTAAGCAGAATCAGTACCCGAACCACGTATGGACTTCTACGACCTATAGCAGAAGCGAGTGTACCGGCGGTACGGTTTATCATACCTATGGTCTCAACGGTTCAAGCTGGAATCTAGGTTGGTTCTGCGCTACCACGAACACGAATGGCTACACGGCATTTGGTTCAGTTCGTTTTAGTTTTGGATTTAGAATGAAAAATACGGACGGCACACCGTACTGTCCGGACCAAGATAACAGCACTGCTAAGCGCACTTTACATCCATGTTACGTATGGAGTTCCAAGGCAGGCAGCGCTGCACACTGCGTTGGTAGTACTATCTACTCTGTTTATGGTTTATTGAGCGGTAAGTGGGCCGGAGGAGGATTTTGTGCAGTTACACGCACGGACGGTTCTACCTACTTTGGTTCAGTTCGTTGCCGTTTTGGTTTTAGAACAAAATAGAATAAGTACCCGAAATGTTCAAATAAGAGTATTTTATCTTAAGGGATAAAATAGTTTTTGAACAACATTCTAACCCGTCGGAAGATAGCAGCTAAATACTGCTTAAAGGTCTGATTTTAAGGCAAGCTTTTTATTGAATCATTTAATAAAAAGACAAAAATTCTTCCAAACATTCCGTGTAGCTACTCCAGCGTAAGCGGTACACCGTACTGCCCGGTGCAGAACATCAGCGCAAGTAAGCAGAATCAGTGGCCGTCTATTATCTGGACTTCTACACCTTATACTAACAGCAACTGTACAAGCAGCGCAGCATATCGCGCTTGGCGTTTAGAGGGTACGGTCTGGAGAGCTGACAACTTCTGCGCTACTACAATCGCGAGCAATGGCAACACGCACTTTGGTTCAGTTCGTTGACATGTTGGTTTTAGGATGTACATACTTAAAGTGCGTAAGTAAGGTGGGTGCAGCTACTCTAGCGTGAGCGGTACACCATACTGTCCGGCGCAGTATCCAAACGCTAGTAAGCAGAGTCAGAACCCGCACCACATATGGTCTTCTACGCCGTATACCGACACAGCTACCTGCACGGCTGGAGGCAGAGCCTACCGCACAGGTTATTTAGATGGTGCCACGTGGGGTGTGAGCAGGTTATGCGCTACCACGATCGCTAGCGGCAGCACTGCAAGCTACACACACTTTGGTTCAGTTCGTTAGCGTTTTGGCTTTAGAAAATTATATGTAAATTGCACATTGAAAATTACATATCATATTTTTGTTCAAAAGAGAGTATTTTATCTTAAGGGATAAAATAGTTTTTGAACAACATTCTAACCCGTCGGAAGATAGCAGCTAAATACTGCTTAAAACCCTTTTTAATATAAGGAAGGTTTCTTGTTGAAAGATTTGATAAGAAATTAATAATTCTTCTATTTTGTGTAAGGGTGTAGCCACACCAGCGTAAGCGGTACACCGTATTGTCCGCATCAGCCTATCAGCACAAGTAAGCAGGATCAGTGGCCGAACCACATATGGACTTCTACGCTCATAGATAACAGCGATTGTACAGGAGGTAAGGCTTACCGTGCTATGGGCTACTACGACGGTAAGTGGGGTTCAGGTTCGTTCTGCGCTACCACGGTCGTGAGCACTCACCAGTACTACCCCGGCTACACGAGCTTTGGTTCAGTTCGTTGTGTTGGCTTTAGAATACCTTACGTTCAGGCGTACATAGTGCAGCTGCACCAGCGTAAGCGGTACCCCGTACTGTCCACGTCAGGATTACAGTACAAGTAAGCAGGCTCAGTGGCCGTACCCTATATGGTCTTCTACGTCCTATACTTATCATGGCTGCGCAGACGGCGGCAAGGCTTATTACGCTTGGGCTTTAAGTGGTACAAGCTGGGCGAGGGATGGGTTCTGCGCTACCACGTGGGCAAGCACAGACTACTATGCAGGCTACACACCCTTTGGTTCAGTTCGTTGGCTTTAGAGTACCTATTCCGGTTGTTTACCCGCTGCAGTAGTGCAGACGTCAGATATAGGCGGATGTAGCTACACCAGCGTGAGCGGTACACCGTATTGTCCGGCGCAGGCTATCCACACAAGTAAGCAGGTTCAGCTCGCGTACCACGTGTGGTCTTCTACCCCCTATATATACGACAGTTGTACAAGCAGTACCTCTTATCGCACTTATGGTTTGTATGGTTCAGGCTGGCTTCTGGGTTGGTTCTGTGCCGTTAAGCTTGCAGACTCTTACACTCCGGAGCCCGGCTACACGCAGTTTGGTTCAGTTCGTTGGCTTTAGGATGCAGGATTCCAATGGTTTACCCACAGCAGGAATACGGACGTCAGGTATAGGTGGGTGTTACCGCTCCAGCGTGAGCGGCACACCGTACTGTCCGGACCAGCATCCAAGCACAAGTAAGCAGAGTCAGTACCCGTCTTTCGTATGGACTTCTACGACCTATAGCAATACCAATTGCATCGGGGCGGCTTACCATACTTATGGCTTGCAAGGTACGAGTATGGTTCTTGGCAACTTCTGCGCTACCACGTACTCAAGCGCATACTACTACGCAGGCTATACTACCTTTGGTTCAGTTCGTTGTGTTGGCTTTAGGGTGCACTTTGCTCTAGGAAGAGTGTACACCATACTGTCCGTGGCAGGTTATCGCTGCAAGTAAGCAGAGTCAGTGGCCGAGCCAAGTATGGTCTTCTACGTCTTTTACAGGCAGGAGTGACTGTACGGGCAGTGCCGGCTTTTATACTTACTACCTAGATGGCACCACAGGCGGGCGGGGTAGTTTCTGCGCTACCACGGTCGCAAGCAGTGGCAACACGGACTTTGGTTCAGTTCGTTGGCTTTAGAATGTTTTATCTTCGGGTATACAGGGTGCAGCCACACCAGCGTGAGCAGTACACCGTACTGTCCGGCACAGTGGCCAAGCACAAGCAAGCAAGTTCAGGACGCCTTTCATATATGGTCATCCACACCTTACTACGAGAGCCTTTGCATAGGTGGCTCAGCTTACCGCACAAGTTATCTGAGTGGCACAGCTTGGGAGGCCGACTGGCTCTGTTCTCTGGCTTACGGCGCTGCGGGCACCTCCGTACCAGGCTACACGCACTTTGCTTCAGTTCGTTGTGGATTTAGAGAATCGTACATTAAAAATTCTATTTGTTCATAAAAAAAGAGTGTTTTGTTTTAAGGAATTAAGCATATTTTTATGAACACATTCTAACCCGTCGGAAGATAGCAGTATTTTTTTAAAAATAAACTATTTTCTCAGTATTCAATCAAAATCTGCTGCTTAAAACCCTTTAATTTAAGGAAACCTCTTATTGAATAGTTTGATA
Organism: Candidatus Gastranaerophilales bacterium; assembly: GCA_910587175.1. Taxonomy (GTDB): domain Bacteria; phylum Cyanobacteriota; class Vampirovibrionia; order Gastranaerophilales; family Gastranaerophilaceae; genus MGBC122484. The sequence continues at coordinate 19,049 of CAJULH010000037.1, forward strand.
AAAAGGTATAAATTCTTCCAAATGCTTGTGTAACCGCTCCAGCGTGAGTGGCACGCCATACTGTCCGGCGCAGGGGGTCAGTACAAGTAAGCAGTGGCAGGGTCCAAACCATCTATGGTCTTCTACGCCGTATACAAGGAGCGACTGTTCCTCTCAGGCAGCCTATTATGCATATAATCTAAATGGTACAAGCTGGGGACGGAATAGTTTTTGCGCTGTCCAGAGGGTAGCACAGCCAGGAGAAGGAGAGGCAAACACGCACACGCACTTTGGTTCAGTTCGTTGGCTTTAGAATGTTTTACCTTCGGGTGTACAGGGTGCAGCTACTCCATCATGAGCGGGACACCGTACTGTCCGCCTCAGCATATCAGTGCAAGTAAGCAGTATCACGGTCCGTTCCATATATGGACTTCTACGACCTATACAGACAGCCGTTGCGCAGACGGCACTGCGTATCATGTGTGGTATCTTAGCGGTTCAAGCTGGGAACTGGGTTGGTTCTGCGCTACCACATACGTGAGCACATATACACCAGTACCCGGCTACACGAGCTTTGGTTCAGTTCGTTGGCTTTAGAATGTTTTACCTTCGGGTATACAGGGTGCAGCTACTCCATCATGAGCGGTACACCATACTGTCCGGCACAGGGGCTCAGCACGAGTAGTCAGAGTCACTTTCCGTACCACATATGGTCTTCTACGCACTATATGGACACCTCTGGTTGTACCGGAAGCAGTTTAGCTTACCGCACTTATGGTTTAGCTGGTATGAGCTGGGTAAGAGATGGGTTCTGCGCTACTATGTATACAGGTGGCGGTACGAGCTTTGGTTCAGTTCGTTGTGTTGGCTTTAGAGTGAGATATCGCACCGGATATTAGGCAGTTTACCCATCACAGGGGTACAGGCGTTCGGTATAGGTGGGTGTAGCGGCTCCAGCGTGAGCGGTACACCGTATTGTCCGGCGCAAGGTTACAGCGCAAGTAAGCAGAGTCAGTACCCGTACCACATATGGTCTTCTACTACTCATGTCAGCAGCAACTGCTCAGACGGAGGCACGGCTTACTATGCCGGTTATCTGAATGGTACATACTGGAGTATTGACGATTTATGCGCTACCACGTGGGCAAGTAACGGCTACACAGAGCTTGGTTCAGTTCGTTGGCTTTAGAAAATTATATGTAAATTGCACATTGAAAATTACATATCATATTTT
>CAJULH010000038.1 GCA_910587175.1 Candidatus Gastranaerophilales bacterium
AAAAATGGCTAAAATGCTTCATAAAGATAAAATAAAAAAAGAAAGTGGGATTGATGCTAAAAATAAAGAGATAAAAGAAACAACAAACACAAAACAAAATTCATATGACATCAAATTAGACCATGAATTTTTAGGTACTGCTTATATTGCAAGTATAAATAAGACTTTTATAAAAAGGACTAATAAAAAACGGGAATAAGAATTACCCCGTTTTTTATGCTTTATTAAATCTAATTTTATTTTTCTTACGCTAAATATTTTTCAATGTTTGAAACTATTGAAGATTTTGGCATTAAACCTACCAGGGTTTCCTTTGGTTCGCCGTTTTTAAAGATTACAATACTTGGCAGTCCTGAAATTTGATATTCTTTTGCGGTTTTCAGGTTTTCATCCGTGTTGATTTTTGCAACTTTAATTTTGCCATTGAAATCGCTTGCTATTTCATCCAAAACGGGACCCATTTTTCTGCATGGACCGCACCATGGTGCCCAAAAATCTACAACTGTGATTGAATCACTCTTTAAAACTTCATTTTCAAAGGTTGCATCTGTTATATCAATAGCATTACTCATAAAAGCTGAATTCTCCTTTTTATTATCTTTCGTATTATAATCATGACTATATTATATGTCAAAAAATGTTGTAAAAATATTATGAATATTGATAAAATAATTGAAAATTTGAAAAATGACAATTCAACAAACAGGGTAGTCCAGACGGAATTTGTTAAATTTATGGAAGGCGTGAATGATCCGTATCTTGTTCTTATTTGTTGTATTCTAAGTCTTCGCACAAACGATAAAACGACCTATCCTTGTTCTATGAGGATGCTGGAGCTTGGAAAGACACCGGAAGAAATTTCAAAATTATCTCCGGATGTGCTTGCAAAGGCAATATATCCCGTAGGGTTTTATCAAAACAAGGCAGAGCAAATTATCGCCCTTTCAAAAGAATTGGTTGAAAAGTATAATTCTAAGGTGCCGGATGAGATTGAAGAACTTATTAAGTTTAAAGGAGTTGGCAGAAAAACCGCAAATTTGGTTTTAACAAAAGGTTTTAATAAGCCTGCAATTTGCGTAGATGTCCACGTGCACAGAATTTCAAATCGTTTAGGGTATGTTGAAACAAAGAATCCCGAAGAAACAGAATTTGCTCTTCGCGCCAAACTTCCAAAAAAATACTGGATAGATTTTAATACACTTTTAGTTACCCACGGGCAAAATGTTTGTAAACCCCAAAAGCCGGATTGCGCGAATTGTTCTATTGAAAAATATTGCAAAAAAAGATTTGGTTAAAAACAGAGATTTTAAATTAGACAGAAAGTTGTTTGTATTATTTATTATAAAAAGCCCTCTGTTTTGAGGGCTTTTGGTTTTTATATTCTATTTATTCAACATATTCATTTTGTATTCTAAGCTCGCGGTCAATATTTACAATTTCGCAGGAACATTCCTGAACATAATTCATTTTATCAAGCATGGATTGAAAAAGATGCTCTTCTTCGACTTGTTCTGCTACAAACCATTGCATAAATACTTCAAGTGCGCAGTCGCATTTTTCTTTGGAATTTTTATAAATTCTGTGAATATTTTCTGTTACAAATTTTTCATGGTCAAGTGCCGCATTAATTGCATCAATTGGATTTGTCCAGTTTGTATCAGGCGCTTCAATTCTTGATAATGAGACCTTTTCATCCCTTAATATTAAATAATCATAAAGTTTTTTTGCATGTTCAAGTTCTTCTTTTGCGTGGTTTTTGGTAAGTTTTGCAAAACCTTCCATATTGATTTCTGCAAAGTATGTTGCCATTGCAAAATACAGGTATGCTGCATAAAACTCCCTGTTTATTTGTGTGTTTACATCTTCTAATAGTGAATTATCCATTTTCATTGTTGTTTTCCTCCATTGTTGCAAAAAGTCCGTGGATGTTGCAATATTCTCTTGCCTGAAGCCCGTCTCCTTTGCCTAAATTGCTTCTGCAGTTTATATTAATCTGAGGTGCTTCTCCGGGGTATAAATATTCTCTGTGAATTGTCTTTTTGCTTTTTGAAATAGCTTCAATAAATTGAATGTAGTGTTCAGGTATCATTGGGTGTGGAAATTCGCCTACCCGGATTTTAACCCCTGCGCTTTCGCATTCAAAATCGATAACGGGAACATGTTTTTCTCCAAGAGGCATATTTTCGCCGTCTGTAGTGCCCGGTTTTAAAAGCTCCATTTTCTCCCCGCAGCAAACAAGCGTACCATCTCCTTCAAGCACGACTTCCACAATGTTTTTGCAGATATTGCATCTGTAAAGTTCAAGTTTTTGCGTCATTTTAATAATCCTTTTTTAATTTTGTTTTTCTTGGGTTTTTTGCGTAATGAAAAATATTTGCACAAGAAGACTGTTGCGAAGCATGTTGCTTAAAATTTTCAAACAACAAGTTGATGTGCAACAGACCGCCCTATCTTCGCTGCAAATATTTGAAATGAAGAAGAAACGGTAGTTTTATTTTACAAATATTTGTCTACTTCTTAAAATGAAACAAAAATCTGCGGGTTTTATCCTCTGCCTGTTTAATCTCCAGCTTAATATATTTTTTAAACTCATCCTTGGCGCATCTTATTGCGTCAATTTCTTCAAAGAATATGTCCTTGTCATCCAGCTGTCTTTTTAAGTGCATTTCATCAATTTGTTTTAGAATTTCAGTATTTCTTAAAACCATATACACCTTAATTCCTTGGGATTTTAGTCTTGCCAAAATATCCTCAAGTGCAAAAATGGCACTTATATCAAGTCTTCTGTCTGAATCATAACAAATAATTATATGTTTTGTACCAAGCAAATCTTCAAACTGTGAAATAATTTGACTTGCAGAACCAAAGAAGAATTCGCCCTGAATGTGCACAACTCTTATTTTATAGCCGCTTTCATCGTGAAGCTGTTTTTCAAGTTTTGTTATTTCTCTGTCTTCAATGTCTTTGATATTTAATTTTGCCTTATCCGCCAGCTGCTTTGCAAAAAGCATTGCAGAGAGTGTGATTCCAACACCTACGGCAAAAATAATGTCATGAAAAATAGTCAGGAAGAAAACAAGAAACATTACAGCTAAATCTTCCTTTGGTGCATAATGAAGCACTTTTAAGAATTTGGTATCAATAATATTATAGCCCACGCGGATTAGTATCGCAGCAAGCACTGCCATTGGCACCATATTTACAAGTTCATCTCCGTAAAGTACTGCAAGCAGTATTAAAACGCCGCAGAAAATAGTAGAAAGTTTTGTTGTTGCACCCGTTTTTATAGCTGCAACAGAACGCATAGTGGCTCCTGCACCTGAGATACCGCCAAAAAGGGATGAAATAGAGTTTCCAATTCCCTGCGCAAAGATTAAAGTCTGGTTATTTATTTTTTTCTTTGTCAGAGAGGATACTACAAGTCCTGTCATTAAGCTTTCTGTGGAACAAATTACTGCTATCATTAAAGCAAGGGATGAAATATGTACTATATTTGAAAAATCAGCCGAAACTATGCCGGGCAGACTTCCTGTAAGCCCTGTGATTGTTGGTATATCCATTTTATAAGCTTGCGCAAAGAATGTACCAAATATTAATGCAAATATCTCAGACGGGATATATTTTTTTATGATTTTTGGAGTGTAAATTAAAATCCCAAGGCTTAATAATCCTATTACGAGTGCTTCTGTATTAATGTTGGATAAAATAAGCCCAATGTTTTTAAACGTCAAAACCGGTGTTGCATAACCTTTTAATCCAAGAAACGGAGCAATCTGCAAAATTATAAGAATTATTCCGACTCCGTTCATAAAACCTGATATTACAGGGTAGGGCACATATTTAACAAGGTTCGGAATTTTTGTAAATGAAAGTATAATTTGAAATATGCTTGCAAGAAATAATACTGCCCAAAGAGCATTTAAATTGCCTCCAAGGCTTGCGTAAACAGATGCCAATATTATTGCAACAGGACCTGTAGGACCTGAGATAATCGGGACATTTACACCGAAAAATCCAGAGAAGAAGCATAAAAACATGGCTCCATAAAGCCCTGATAATGCCCCGGCGCCTGTCATTGTGCCAAAGGCAAGTGCCTGCGGAAGCGCAATTGTTGCACCTATAAATCCGCCTATTAAATCTCCTGACACATTTCTTATATTCATAGTATAATTTGATTATATCAAAAACTTATTTTTTAAAAAGTAAAACAGTATTGATTTTCTTTGGAAGCATTATTCATTATTGGAAGCGAGACGGAAATTATGACAAAAGAATTGTATTCAGGCGCCGAAATTATTTTAAAATCTCTTGCAAAAGAAGGCGTGAAAGAAATTTTCGGCTATCCTGGCGGACAAGTCATTACTATATATGAAGCTCTTTATAATCAAAATGAAATAAAGCACTATCTCGTGCGCCACGAACAAGCTGCAATCCATGCGGCTGAAGGGTATTCCCGTGCAACCGGTAAATGCGGTGTTGCGCTTGTAACATCCGGCCCCGGTGCCTGCAATACTATTACAGGCATTGCGAATGCTTATTATGATGGTTATCCGCTTGTTGTTTTAACAGGACAGGTGGGTTTGGCGCAAATTGGAAACGATGCTTTCCAGGAGGCAGATATTGTTGGCATTACGCGTTCCTGTTGTAAACATAATTATCTTGTTAAAGATATTAAAGATATTCCAAGAGTTATAAAGGAAGCGTTTCATATTGCGACAACAGGGAAGCCCGGACCCGTTGTTATTGATTTGCCAAAAGATGTTCAGACTGCAAAGTCAACTTTTGAATACCCTGAAACAATTAAACTTGCGGGTTATAATCCAAACTATAAGGGGCATCCGCTTCAGATTGCAAAGGCTGTAAAGATGTTATCAGAAGCCCATAGACCTGTTATAATTTCAGGCGGCGGAGTTTTAATGTCAGGCGCCAGCGAAGAGGTTCGCAAACTGGCTGATTTGGTGCAGGCACCTGTAACCCACACTTTAATGGGAACAGGGACTTATCCGGATTCATTAGATTCCAGTCTTGGAATGCTTGGAATGCATGGAAACTACTGGGCAAACTATGCCGTTGTTCATGCGGATGTAATATTAGCGTTAGGCACACGCTTTAACGATAGAATTACGGGATGTTTAAAGCGCTTTGCAAGGGATTCGCACGTTATCCATGTTGATATTGATCCTTGTTCCATTTCAAAAAATGTTAAGGTTGATATTCCTATTGTCGGGGATGTTAAAAACGTTCTTTTGGGTATGATTGAGATTTTTGAGAAGAAGAATCCGAATATATATCCGGATGATAAGAAAAAATGGTTTGAACAAATTGACGAGTGGAAGAAAAAGCGTGCAATACCGCCGTTTACTTCAGAAAAACTCAGCGCAATCACCGTTATTAAAAAGCTCTATGAAGTGACAAAAAAATATAACCCAATTGTATGTACAGAGGTTGGGCAACATCAAATGTGGACAGCACAGCTGTTTCAATTTAATGAACCGAGAAAACTTATAACTTCAGGTGGTCTTGGAACTATGGGTTTTGGTTTTCCTGCTGCTATGGGTGCTTGTGCCGGCAAACCGGAACAATTGGTTTTAAATATTGCCGGTGATGGTTCGATTCAGATGAATATTCAGGAGCTTGCAACCTGTGTTGAGTATGGATTTAACGTTGTAAACTGTATTATTAACAACGGCTATCTTGGAATGGTACGTCAATGGCAGGAGAAGCTTTTCAATAAACATTACAGCCAAACCCAAATATCAGGACCTGATTTTGTAAAGGTGGCAGAAGCATATGGTGCGGTTGGTATCCGGGTTGAAAAAGAAGAAGAAATTGAGCCTGCAATTATAAAGGCAATAGAGACCAAAAGCCCTGTGTTTATTGATTTTATAGTTGAAAACTTTGAGATGGTATATCCATGGGTGCTTGCAGGGCAGCCTTTGACCAAGGTTCTTTTAAATAACGAACAGGCAATAAGTTAGTATAAGGAAAGATTATGGGCGTTTTTCATACAATTTCAATACTTGTTACAAATGAATCAGGAGTGCTTTCCCGCGTTGTAGATTTGTTTTCCGGGCGCGGATATAATATTGAAAGTTTGACGGTTGCACCTACTATAGACAGGTTGTATTCAAGGATAACAATCGTAACTGACGGTGATTCTGCTGCAATTGAACAAATAAATAAACAATTGAATCGTCTTATTCCTGTAATTAAAGTTGCAGATTTAAACCTGAATGAAGCACTTGAATGCGAAGTTGCTCTTGTCAAACTGCATTGCAAGGATGAAGAAAAATCAGATATTCTAAGGATTGTAGATGCAACCGGCTCTAAGATTATCGATGTAACAGATAAGGCTTATACTATCCAAACTGTTGGTTCCGAAAAACAAATTCAGGCGCTTGCCGAGTTAATTAAACCGTACGGCGTAAAAGAATTTGTCAGAAGCGGCAAGATTGCCATGTCTAAAGGCAATCAGTTTGTTAATATAAAAAACTTGTAAATCTGTATTGATTTTTTAATGAACTTTTTATAATCCTAATCGTTATTATTTATGTAAGAAGATTTGGAGGATTGTTATGAAAATAGTTTCGGGTGTTTTATGTGCTTTAATTCTTTCTATGGGTATTTGCCTATCTTCAGATGCTATTGTGTGCAATTCTCCTTGTCCAAACCCCTGCTCTCCGTCACGAACTGTGTGTGAAGGTACAAATTGCACCACATATTACGGTGTAAATCCTTCATATTCTGCGGCATATTATACGCAGCCTGCAGTTTCCTTCAGCTATTCGACTCCAAATGTTAGCTTCAGCATATCAAACGAGGTGTATGGTATTTATAATTACTATAGCCGTCCTAATTTTACTGTTACGAACGGTTTTAGACCAATTTACCATAAAGTGCCGCCTAAAAAGTACCACAATGCACCAAAGCCTGTTCCTGGTGTTCATAAACATGTGCAGGTGCACAATATTGTAAAGCCTGCAAATAAAAATGCTTCAGTAAATAAAAAACCTACGGCTAATCAAAAACCGGCACAGAAGCACAGTTAAATTATTTTGTTTTGTTCATTAACATGCACAATTTTCGGGCTGAAATTTTTATATTCATCCGGAGTCATTGATGCATATGCCACAATTATAACCTTATCACCCTTTTGCACTTTTCTTGCTGCTGCGCCATTCAGGCATATTACACCACTGTTTTCCGCGCCCTCTATTACATATGTGCAAAATCTTTCACCATTGTTTACATCCAGGATTTCTACTTTTTGGTTCTGCATTATGCCTGATGCCAGCATTAAGCTTTTATCAATTGTAATTGAACCGACATATTCCAGATTTGCATCAGTTACAGTGGCCCTGTGAATTTTTCCGTATAAAAATTCCATATTCATAACAAGAGTATTTTAGCAAAAAAGAATATTTTTTTCTGCCTGAAACAAAATTATTAAGAAATGTTAAACATTTTTTTAAAGAATGTTATAAAAATTTATAATCGGGAATTGTATATATGTAACCTAAAGGTTATTTAAAAAAAGTTTCTCTCTAATTCCTCTCTCTAATATGTGGTAAATTTAACCGGTTTAAAGCCGGTTTTTTCTTTGTCTTTTATTTTAAAACGCATAAATGCAGAAATGCTTATTATCTGGGGTTATTCTTCAATTATTTCATAAAGGCTTGAAGCCTCATTTATACTTACATTTCCGGTGGGGATTTTTAAAACTTTTGCCTTTAGTACTTTTGTTTTATATTCAATCATTATAATATCATTTTCTTTCAATTGTTTTGCAGGCTTTGCCGGGTTGTTATTTACAAAAACACGCGCCATATCGCATACTTCGTTTGCAACGCTTCTTCTTTTAATTATTCTTGATACCTTTAAAAATTTATCTAATCTCATAATGTTATTTTGCTTTTATTGTTTCTACTTTAAAACCGGGTGCAGTTTTAAGTTTTTGTTCTATTTCATCAAATGTTAAAAAGCCTTCCTGGGCACCAAATACCTCTACAACGGCTGCAGCATTCACTGATGCGCATTCAAGTGCTTTTTTAATATCCATATTATATTTTTCCATAGCGGCTGTAAATGTGGAGCTGAAGGCATCTCCGGCACCAAGTGTTGATCTTACTACTGCAGGAAATTCCGGTGCTTTGTATAAATTGTTTCCATCGTATGCATAAACCCCTGCCTTGCCATCGGTTATTACAACATTTACCTGGTTTTTGCCTCTTAATATTTTTAACATTTGAATAATATCAGGGTGTATAAATTCTTTTGAGAATTTCTCGTTTTTTGTATCGGGGCGTACGGAAATTTTAGTTAAAAGGCTTGCCTCTTCTTTATTTAAAACTAAAATATCTGCTGTCTCTATTATTTTTGAGAAATATTTTTCTCCTTTTTTAATAGCGGTTGTACCGGCGTTTATTGATAGTTTAATGTTATTTTCTTTTGCATATACTGCGAGTTTATCAAGCATTTTATTGCTATCACCCGCTAATGGTGCGATATAGAGCCATTTAGTATTTTTTAATTTATCAAACTCTATGTCTTTTTCTTTTATGTTTGAATTTACACCTCTGTGCGCAAGAACAGTCCTGTCTCCCTGAAAGCTTACAAGAATAATGGAAAAACCTGTAAGACCTTCTTTTGCTTTTATGATATTTGATGTATCTATGTTTGATTCTTTGAGCTTTTCGCATACAACAGGAGAGATTTCATCTGTTCCAAGTTTTACAATTGTTGAAGTTTTAAAGCCAAGATGAGCAAAGTTCATTGCAGTGTTTATGCCACCCCCGCCAAGACTTCTTGAGAAATCATCAATTTCAACCTTGCTTCCGTAAGGAAAGCTCATAAAGTCGCTTCTTTTATCTTTGGAACTTACAGAGACTATATTTGCGCTGTCTGATTCAATGAAAACATCCAAAGTGGCGGAGCCGATTGTTACTACATCAAACATAAAATATCCTTATTTATTTTTCTCTTTATATTATAATACAAACAATTAGTCTGTAAGATAGCAATATAGAGTTATTTTTTGTGTTTTTAAAAAGGTTAAAATTTAATAACTACAGAAACTATGATTGTTTGGATTTTGAATTTTCAAAAAACAAAACTCTTTTTATCGGCAAAAATGCGCAGGGCAAGACTAATCTTCTTGAGGCTGTTTATTATCTTTCTGCTCTAAATTCAAGCCGCATTAAAAAGGACAAAGAATTAATAAAATTTGGCAATGAATTTTTAAATATTAATGCAACGGTTTTGAAATCTGATACTGATATCGAACTGGATATTCTGATAAATCCGCCGAAAAACAAAGTTTTAAAAGTGAATGGGATAAAGAAAAATAAATCCGCAGATTTTGTCCGTGTGCTTTCAACGGTAAGTTTTTCAAACTCCGACCTTCTTTTGCTGCGGGGAGAACCTTCAGACAGGAGAAAATGGCTTGATAATGCAATATGCCAGGTGTATCCCGCATATTTGGACAAGATAAATAAATACAATAAAATCCGTCTTCAAAAGGCAAATTTTTTGTCAGAATTTCAGGGTGTTTATAATTTAAATGAAACAATGCTGGATGTTTTTAATACCCAACTTGCAAATTCAAGTGCAAATATTATGTATTTAAGGATGAAGTTTCTTTGTGAACTTAAAAAAATTGCATATGAAAAGCATATGTCAATTTCAAAGGACGAAGAGTTAAATATTGAATATGAAAATACCTTAAATGCAGAGTATGCAAGTGTTTCAGAATTAAGCACCCTTGCGTATGATAAATTAAATGAAATGAAAACGGAAGAAATCAGGAAAGGGCAATGTTTAATAGGACCTCACAGAGACGATATTCTGTTTTGTATAAATAATCTTGATGCAAGGAGATATGCTTCCCAGGGGCAACAAAGAACTGTTGTTCTTGCATTAAAATTATCCGAACTTGATATTATTCAGGAAAAAATAAATGAAATGCCTGTTTTGCTTCTGGATGATGTTTTGGCCGAACTTGATAATTTGCGCCAGAATTATCTTCTTGGCGCCATAAAAGATGGAGTACAAACTATTATTACAAGTGTTGATACCCTTGCTTTTGATGATGATTTTCTAAAAGATGTTGAGATAGTTTATGTTGAAGATGGAAAAATAAAACCTAATGGTAAATAAAAACTCCCTTTGGTTGATTTCAAAGGGAGTTTTTATTATTTATTTTGCTCTATTTATTTTTGCCGTACGTATCGTATTTTTTCTGTATTTCTTCAGTAACGCCTTTCTGTATTTCTTCGTTTAATATTTTGCCGCTATTGTCTATATAATCAAAGCCACTTGGGTCTCTTGAATCACTGAAATCAGCTTCCATTTCATCATAGAGTTCATCACCTTTGCGTTTTGCGATAAGTTTTGCGTATTCCATTTCTTCTGTTACACGCTTTCTGAAATCAGTTTCAGTTTCAGTTGGAGCTTCTGTTTCTGTGCCGCCGTTGCCGCCTGTGAGTTTATTTTTCAATTCGGCAGCCTTTGCTGCAATATTTTGTAATTTTCCAATGTCACCGGAATATTTACCGCTTGCATCACTAAATGCTTTATCTACTTGCGCCTGGGTTAATTGTGAGAATAGATTTTCACCTGTGAGCTTGTCGTTATTTAGCGTTGCTGCAAGATATTCTTCATCTTCCATGGCTTGTTCTGCAGTTAATGTTGTGCCGCCCATCTTAACGTTAAATGTATTTTGGATTTCGCCGCCGTTTATATCGTACTTACCGTTCTTTTGCGCGGAGCTTAGGTTAATTTCCGTGATACCTGCATCTTTTGCGCTCATAAAGCTTTGTTTAACGCCAACGCCGCCGTTTCCTTTGCTGTCTGCTTTATCGTTTTCTTCGACAACCATTACCATAATACTATCCAGGGCATCACCGGTTATAACCTTTTCGCCATTTGCATTTGTTGTAATGTAGTCTTTATATTTAGTGTCAAAGTCTTTCATGCCGTTTTCGGAACCAAGAAGATCTGTAACACCGTCATATTTTCCGTTGCCGTTATCTGCCATAAAGTATATGCTGCTTGTAAGTTTTCCGTTAGCATCTTTTGTTTTAATAGATATCGGGTCTGTTCTTTTCACATCAGCAGGTTTATTTTCAACAGGGGTTGATCGTATAACTTTAGAATCCTGCCATACCTGACCGTTTTTAGTTAAACCCTCGATTGTGTTTGCAAGTGTGTCATAGCTCTTGTCTGAAGTGAATCTTACAACACCTTCTTTTGTGCCAACCTGTTCACCAAGAGAATATCCGATATCAAGTCCGGGGAATAATTGGTCAAGCGCAAACATTGCTTCTTTAAATGTAAATCCTTTGCTTGCAAGTGTTTTAACTGCTTCTGTAGCATTTTTTGCCATAGTTGCATCAGCTGCAGGAGGTTTAACTTCAGGAATTCCTGATGTGTTGTTTGCTACAGATTTTAAGGCACCATATATTCTCTTTGATTCTGTATCATGTCCATATGGTATGCTGTATTCACCATTGGAGCCACCAACATGTATGCCGCCAAAGTTGCTTGCAATTGCATCCATTATTTCAATATTGCTCATGCCTGCTTCAGCCATTTTGTAAACAAGGCTGTCTTTTTGTACGGTTGTTGCTGTTGCTGCATTTGCACCTTCGCCAAACAATACTTTTGCAAGGTTTTTGGATAATTCATTTCCGGGATTGTCTGCTTTATAGGTATCTCCGGTACCGGCACTTGCTTTGCCCATTTCCTTTAATTGTGCCATATAGCCATCAATCGCCGCCTGATTTTTTGTTCCTGTTCCGTTGCTGTTTACGGTTTCTGTTGCATTGCCTCTGCCTGCAAGGTTTGTTCCGTATTTATCAGCTAAATCTGCAACTACTGCTTCTTTTTCATATGTGTAAACAGGAGCTTTTGAATCTTTGTTTGAGTTTGCATATAATGAATCCACTTCTGCTGACATATTATTTTTTGTTTGGGTTAATAAAGTAACAACAGCCTGGGCATTCTTTAATCCGTTTGCAGCTGCATTGCTTTCTGTGATAACACCGTCTAATTGGGTGCAATAGCTTTGAAGTTCACTGCTTAGACCATTTTGTTTAGAATATATGGCAGTTATTTGTTCAAAGTTTGGTGCTAAATTGTCTAGTTGTGTTTGAAATTCAGTTTCAAAAGAAGTAGTTTTACTGCCGGACGCATTTTTTACTTTCGTTTGTCTGATTGCGTTTGTGATTGCCATATCAATAGCTTCTTTTAAATCTGCTTCATATTTTCTTGTTTCTTCGTTTAAATCAAAGATGGCATCTGACAATTCGCCTGATTTTGTGTCTATCTTTTTCTCAATATCATCAACCTTTTGTTGGAGAGTATCAATTTTAGCCTGCCAAGCTTCAATTTGTTCGTCAATCTTTTTAATTTGCGCATTAATGTCATCAATTGAATCCTGTCCGCCGTTAAAGTAGCTTTTTGTAAATAATGCGTCTGCTTCTTTTTTTAAATCAGCTTTTGTTAAATCCATCTTTCCAATTTTTGCGGTTAATTCTGTGGTTTGTCCTGTTTTTGAAATGTTGTTAGACATCTTAAATCCTTTCGCACTTATGTAATTTTACTAATTCTTTTTTGACCTTTTATTGCGTAGTTTTGGGATAAATAATGTACAGCATAAAATATACTGTTTTTGTAAAAATCCTTGTACAATATTTCAAATCGACATTAAATGATAAAAACTTAAGAGTTTTGAGTATAAATTGTTACACTTTTTAATATTTATTATTTTTCCAGATGCGGAGGGATGATACCGTAGTTTCGCCGGTTTTGGGGTCTTTCCAGCGTGTTTCAACTTGTTTTATCATATTGAACCCATTAAATTCAAGAAAGTTTTTTGGAACTATGCATTGTATTTCATAAAGTGTTTTTAGTTCATTTGCATTTAATATAAGTTTATTCCTGTTGTCATTTGCGATATAAAGGCAATGTCTTGTGTTTCTATATTTGTCAAAAGATTCTTTATCTTTTTTGTTGAATTCCGTAATGGTTTGGTATTGTTCCGGCGTTATAATGTAATCGTATTTTTTAAGGTTGTATTTGTCTATTCTTGTAAAAAGCAATTCATCAGCTATTATATTCTTCTTTTTTGCGTTAATTTTTGTAAGCTGCATCATAATATATTCATCCGGAAAAATTCCTACGATTTTGTCTTTTTCAATATATTTGAACATGTTTTCATCAATATTGCAGCTTTTTCTTTTTCTCATATAAAAATCGTCTTTCATACAACGGATATCTTGTATGAATTCTTCTTTATCCTGTGTATTTATATATGTGTTTAAAAGTTTCCAATAAGGTCTTGCCGCCATATGCCCCGATGCAATAAAAAGATAAAAACAAGCAAATAAAACAACTAAACCTTTGTAAAAATTATTCTTCCTGAAATAACTAAGTATTAATACAGGAGAACATATTACAACAAAAGCACAGATAAACCTTATACTGTATACCATATATCCAAGTGCAAAACTTAAAACAATAAGGCAAAGATAAAACAATAAACCAAGAGAATATATTATTAAATATCTTTCTTTAATATTTCTTTTAAAACAGCAATCAAAACAACTAATATTAAATTTATCTGAAATTTTTCCAATACTGCTTTTAATCAACCTGAATATTCCAAATAAAGCAGATGGTATAAATACTAAAAATCCTGTTATTCCAAATCCTATGGTTTGTTCTGAAAGAGAAGAATTTAACCCCTCCATTCTCATTATTACCCCTGTATCATTTGCAATATGTAAGAATGAAAATATACTTCCCTGTATCTTAAACATTATTCCGCTAAGATATATTCCCCACATAAATCCTGCAAAATCAAACATCTGAATGTTATATCTGATAAAGTTTGCAATAAAACCTTTAATTCCTCCAAAGAATCCATGTCTGTTAATCGATATATCAGAACCTAAGGGATTTGAATAATCAATAAAATTCAATACATAGTTATACCCTGAAAAGATAACAAAATTTATTCCTAAAAATCCAATGAAGAATAAAAACCTCTTTATCCCCTCTTTTTTATCTTTAAACTTTAAATATGAATAAACAAAAAACAATAACAATAAAGGTAATCCTGCAATAAATGCAGTGCTTTTGACCCCAAGAGCTATACCAAAACAAAGAGAAGAAAAATACCCGTCAATAACCTTTCTTCTGTTAACCCTGTTAATCCAATCAAAAAAGAATATCATTGAATAAAGCAATAATACCCCGACAAGTAAATCAGTCTGTGTACTTGAAATCTGTGATATCACTCCTGCAAAAGAAGAGAATATACATATTGCCCATAATCTCTTCCTAAAACAAAACCTTAATCTTCCTAAAAACACCCATATCCCGTATATTCCAAAGATATAGCTCAAAAACTCCAATAACCCAAACCCTATATCCTTCCCTGTCAAAGAAAATATCCAACTATAGATAATCTCTGAATTAACAGGCATAACAAGGTTTCTTACATCCTTTGTATCAAAATGAAAGATATATCCCTTATCTGCCCATACAAGAGAGCGGTAAGAGTGATATGTTAAAGCATCTGGGTCGTTTATAGGTAGAAATGCCGATAAAACAAAGCTGATAAATATTAGAAACAAGACCCCACAGCATAGAATAGCGAGCGTTTTGTCCAGTTTGAAACAATGCAGTAACTTTTTTGTATTTATTAAAATATTTTGAAAATTTATTTTTAACAATACTCTTTTCTTTTTAAGCCATAGAAGCAGCATGAAAAAGAACGTCAAAAAATTTAATGAAATTATCCCAACCGGAGAAATCATTTTTAGTAATGATAAAATTTCTATGTTTAAAATGATTAATCCTAATGCTGCAGCGAAAAAATACAAAAATGAACCAAGTGTTGAGACTAGAAAATATGAGCTAAGAAATATTAAAAACAAAGAGGCAAATATCATTTTATATTTTCCCAAATTATATATTTGGCGTAGATATCTTTGCCGTCTATGTTTTTCCACCCTGTTTTTATATTATATAGTGGTACAAAGCCTTTTTCATCAAATTTTTCGTAAGGAATATAGCAATCTATTTGCGAAATACGTTTGCTTATTTTGTCTTCTATGAAACTGCATTGCTTTAACAGTTTTCCTGCTCTGTATAATCTTTCATCTTTATTATTAAATTCGGTTAAAACTTGTCCCGGGTATGCTGTAATAATATAGTCATATTTGGTAAGATCATAAGAATCTATCCTTGGAAGAACCAACTCTTCTATATTTGTATGTTTTTTTGCAGCATTTAGCTTTGTAACATGCATTAATGCATTGCCATCTGAAAATATGCCAACATTTTTGTTGTCTTCAATATGTGAAATAATTGCTTTGTCTGTTTTACATCCGGCTCTGTCGCCCTTAAAATATTTATAATCCATACACCTTACGTTATCTACGAAAGTTTCGTAGTTTTTTTCTGCTTTGTAACTTTCCATCAACTTCCAATAAGGTCTTGCCGCCATATGCCCCGATGCAATAAAAAGATAAAAACAAGCAAATAAAACAACTAAACCTTTGTAAAAATTATTCTTCCTGAAATAACTAAGTATTAATACAGGAGAACATATTACAACAAAAGCACAGATAAACCTTATACTGTATACCATATATCCAAGTGCAAAACTTAAAACAATAAGGCAAAGATAAAACAATAAACCAAGAGAATATATTATTAAATATCTTTCTTTAATATTTCTTTTAAAACAGCAATCAAAACAACTAATATTAAATTTATCTGAAATTTTTCCAATACTGCTTTTAATCAACCTGAATATTCCAAATAAAGCAGATGGTATAAATACTAAAAATCCTGTTATTCCAAATCCTATGGTTTGTTCTGAAAGAGAAGAATTTAACCCCTCCATTCTCATTATTACCCCTGTATCATTTGCAATATGTAAGAATGAAAATATACTTCCCTGTATCTTAAACATTATTCCGCTAAGATATATTCCCCACATAAATCCTGCAAAATCAAACATCTGAATGTTATATCTGATAAAGTTTGCAATAAAACCTTTAATTCCTCCAAAGAATCCATGTCTGTTAATCGATATATCAGAACCTAAGGGATTTGAATAATCAATAAAATTCAATACATAGTTATACCCTGAAAAGATAACAAAATTTATTCCTAAAAATCCAATGAAGAATAAAAACCTCTTTATCCCCTCTTTTTTATCTTTAAACTTTAAATATGAATAAACAAAAAACAATAACAATAAAGGTAATCCTGCAATAAATGCAGTGCTTTTGACCCCAAGAGCTATACCAAAACAAAGAGAAGAAAAATACCCGTCAATAACCTTTCTTCTGTTAACCCTGTTAATCCAATCAAAAAAGAATATCATTGAATAAAGCAATAATACCCCGACAAGTAAATCAGTCTGTGTACTTGAAATCTGTGATATCACTCCTGCAAAAGAAGAGAATATACATATTGCCCATAATCTCTTCCTAAAACAAAACCTTAATCTTCCTAAAAACACCCATATCCCGTATATTCCAAAGATATAGCTCAAAAACTCCAATAACCCAAACCCTATATCCTTCCCTGTCAAAGAAAATATCCAACTATAGATAATCTCTGAATTAACAGGCATAACAAGGTTTCTTACATCCTTTGTATCAAAATGAAAGATATATCCCTTATCTGCCCACACAAGAGAGCGGTAAGCATGGTAATCCAGTGCATCGAAATCATTTACGGGTAAGAAGGCTGCAAGCATAAAGCCTGTGAATATTACAACAAGCACTCCAAGGCAGAGTATAATTAAACTGCGGTCAAACTTTAGGGAATTCCAAATTTTTTTTATATTTAATCTTGCTGTATACAAATCCGGTTTTAAAAGAGGTATTCCTTTTTTTATCCAGATCGCGGATGTTATAAAAAGCATTATGACGTTAAGTGCTAATATTTGATGTGTTCCTATTGCTTTAAATAAAGATAAAACTTCTATATTTAGCAGAATCAGCCCCAAAAATATCACAAAAAAGTATAAAAAAGAGCCAAACACGGAGGCTAAAAAGCATGTACTTAAACATATTAATAAACAGGATAATAACATAAGACAATTATATGATTAAAATATGTCTAATCAAGAATTACCCAAAGAGGTAGTTTACATTTCCCTTTAAGATTTTTATTATAACTATTGTGCATATTCCACTCTCACTCGTAAACTGTTTAACCGATTTTCAAAATCTTTACCGAAATTGAAAGTCGGTTTTTTTTGAAACGCGAAAGCCAAGGTGGATACTACCAAGTATGCATTTTAACAAGATAGAGAATGTTTATATAAACAAGTTGTCAAAAACACTGTATCCTTTATTTTAGGTTGATGCACAGCGGATTACTGTCTTTGATTGTAAATATTAACGGCGCGTATAAAATTTCCGGCTACATTTCGCATCTTGCTTCAAGTGCTTTGATAAGTGTAAGTTCGTCTGCATATTCAAGCTCGGAACCCAAAGGTATTCCAAATGCTATTCTTGAAATTTTTATTCCGAATGGTTTTAAAAGTTTGTTTAAATAAAGGCTTGTAGCTTCACCTTCAACTGAAGGATTCAGGGCTAAAATCACCTCTTTGATATCTTCGGAATGAACCCTTGTTAATAATTCTTTGATTCTTATGTCTTCGGGACCTATGCCGTCAATTGGAGATATAAGTCCCTGTAGGACGTGATAAAGCCCCCTGTATTCGTTTGTTTTTTCTATTGCAATTAAATCCTTGGTTTCACCAACAACACATATTGTATCCCTGTTTCGGGTTGTACTTTGACAAATTTCACAAGGATTTGAAGAACTCATATTGAAACAAATGTCGCAATAACTTATTGTAGTTTTTGCTTCAATCATAGCTTCGGCAAATTTTTCTACTTCAGAAAGCGGCATTTTTAATAAATGTAAAGCAAGCCTCTGGGCGGTTTTTGGTCCAATTGAAGGCAATTTTTGAAAATATTCTATTAGTTTTGCAAGCGGTTTTGTATATTCCATAATCCTCTATTTTTTACATTTGTCAATATTGTACAGTCGTTATTGCAAGGCAAAGTAACAACGACCGGAGTAATCCAAAAAGATTGTCTTCTTTCACTATAAATATTTAAAGCAAAGGCAGCAAATATTGTGAGAAGTAAAACGTCATTTGCAAACAGGTTAACCAAAACCCATGGGTTCGTAAATTCAAGATATGGTGGTTTGTTGCATATCAGCCCATTATCAGAAGGTTTTAGGCAGTCTGCTTTGCAACGGTCTTCTTTGTGCAAATATTTCTCGCTGCAAGAAGATATCACCCCGGCTTATATTTTTAAAACAACCCGGGTATACTGATTCCGCCTGTTACCTGCTTCATAGATTTTTCCATTTCAGCAGTTGCTTTTTTGGTTGCATCTTTTATAGCTTCCGTTATTAAATCTTCAAGCATTTCAATTGTGTCTTTATCTACGCTTTCAGGATTTTCAGCATTAATTGCTTCCGGTTTAATTGTTATTTTTTTAAATTTTGATTGTCCGTCAAAAACTACTTCAATGGTGCTGCCTGCACACTGCCCGGTTACTTCAATTTCTTTTAAAGATTCTTGTGCATCCTTTAATTTTTTTTGCATTTTTTGTGCCTGCTGCATCATTTGAATCATATTCATATATTTTCTCCCCTAATATTTCTAATAAAAAAGTCATGTTATAATTATCTATTATATGCAAAGAAAAACTTATCTTCAACACTGCTTAAATAATAGGGGAAAATTATCCAGATGGCTTTCAAATATGATGCCATTGACTTTTTATATTGCACCATTCAGGTGGTATAAATCAAATTCGCAGTCCGATGCATATAAATATACAAGCCTTGTGATAGATGCTCTAAACGCCTGGCAGACAGCCGCAGGCGGTTGTGTCGGATTTAATGTGGTGAACACCTTGAATGATTCCCAGATAAATCTTGAGTGGAAGAGAATAGACAGGAAGTCTCTTGGGCAATGCCAGTTTCACTATGACCCTAATGGCAGATACTATTCTGCTGAGGTTCATATTGGTCTTTCGGATGGTATCATTCATAAACAATATATGGATGAAGCTGAAGTTTATCATACTATTTTGCATGAAATTGGTCATGCTTTGGGGCTTGGGCATTCTCCCTATAAAGAAGATATAATGTATACCCCGCATCAATATGGTGTTATAAACCTTTCTCAAAGGGATGTCCAGACTCTTCGCTGGCTGTATAAATTTGATGTGGGAAAAAGCCCTGAGGAAATTATTTCTATGCATCCAAGCGCAGGTGCAAGAGATTTGGATGAACTCATCATGGTTCTTTCCGGAGAAAAAAGCGAGTTTCAAAAAGTACAGGATGGTCTTATGATGCCTGCTTCAAAAGATTTAATTCAGGAGAATCAAAATATCGGAGATTTAAAAATGTATCTTATGCAGGTGCACAATAATTTTACATTTCGTAAGCCGCCTGTAAAATAATCCTGTTTACTGTTTGAAGTTATTCAATAAGCGAAAAACCATTTGGCAATTCTTGTTCAATTATTTTTACAAAATCTGATGCTTTTATGCCGAGAGCCTCTGAAAGTTTAAAAACCGTTGTAAGTTGGGGGTCTTTCAAACCTCTTTCCAGGCTGCTTAAAAGTGATGTTGAAATTTCGTATTCTGCAGAGAGCATATACAAGCTTTTTTCCCCGCGAAGCATTTTTAAAGCCTGCCCGGCAACTTTGCAAATTAATTTTTTCTTTTCTTCTTGCATTTTTTAAATAATAAGTTAAAATAAAATTATCACGTTCACGAACGTGAAAGAAATGTTTGTGAACGATTCTTAAATAACGAGAAGCTGTTTATCGAAAAATTGGAGCTGTTTAAATGAAAATTGTTTATCTAAAGCCTTTTAAAAGGTTACTTTTTGGTGCATTGAATTTTGGCAAAGATTTTAGTAAAGATTATTTTAAAGGTCTGCTATTACGCCGAAGAGACCTTGTCATCCTAAACCCCGTTTCAAGGGCTAAAAACTTTAGGAACGTTAGCCGGATTTCAACCCTGCACAGCAGGGCCTCCGCTTTCTCTTTAGTTGAAATGCTTATGGCACTTCTTGTTGCATCATTGTTGCTTGCAG
>CAJULH010000039.1 GCA_910587175.1 Candidatus Gastranaerophilales bacterium
TTCCGTATGGTGACTGGAGTTCAGACGTGTGCTCTTCCGATCTAAATTTCTCAATGGGTTCAAATTTATATCCACAGCCTTCTGCAAGGGTTCCGCCCATTTTTAAAATTTCTTCCATAGGATAATCCCGGCAGATTTTAGCACGTCTTTTATGAACTTTGCACATTTTGGTTTCTTCATCCAGGTTTTTACAGGCAAAAAGCAGCCCTGTTTCATCTTTTCCTATAATTTCAAGGTCGAAATAAAAAGGATGCAATGGTTTTAGCCTGTTAAAAAGTTTTTCATCCGATATAAAACCCTTGCCATGTTTTACATAGATATTTTTACAGCATCTGCCGCAACAGTTACAATGTCCGACTCTGTAATATTTTCGCCTTAAAATTTTAAGGTGGAAAAACTTCTTTATCCAAACACTAAATTCAGACACCTTTAGTGTAATAACTGTTTTTAATTTGGCTAATAATCTAGCAATTGTAAACATTTGTAAACCCAAATTAAAGTTCAGACATCAAAATCATCAAAATAATCTTCTTCCAAAGAAGGTTTTCCATCATCATTATCGAAATCGGAAAAGTTTTGTATGGAAGACAAAATCTCGGTAAAATCAGCACTTTCGAGGTCTTTTAAAAACCCTTCGTTTTGAATTAAATTCAAAACAGCCTTCTCATCCTCAATAGATACCGTATTTTCAAGCTCTACAGCTCTTTGTATATCTTCTTCTGTTACATTTTCAATATCTTCAAGAGCAAGTGCAGAAAATTTTTTAATATCTTCAAGCCTTTCATAGCGGCGAATTGCATCCTCCAGGATTTCAATCTGTTTTTGGGAAATTGCAATATCGGAACCTGGCGACATTTTTGGAGAATAAGGATTTATCACCCCGAAAACCTCTTTCATAAAAGGACTTTCGGCATTTTTAAAAGTAATCTTTCCGGTTTCTGTAACATGCTTTTGCATAATATTATTCTAACATTTTTGTGATATATTGGCTAATAAATATAGCTTAAAATTAACGAGAGGATAAAATGAGTAAAAACAGAGTTTTATTGTGTATTTTAGACGGCTGGGGAGTATCCGGAAATAAAAAATACAATGCCGTGGAAACCGCTCATACACCAAATTATGACGATTTTATGAACAATATGTCCCACACAACAATTCATGCTGACGGACTGAATGTAGGGCTGCCAGAGGGTCAGATGGGAAATTCCGAAGTAGGGCATTTGAACATAGGAGCCGGAAGGGTTGTGTATCAAGAGCTTACAAGAATTAATAAATCTATTGACGAAGGAGAATTCTTTAAAAATGAGGAATTCCGTCGTGCAATAGACCATATAAAGGCTACCGGCGGAGCTTTACACATAATGGGACTTACTTCATCCGGCGGGGTGCATAGCTCCATGAAGCATCTGGAGGCTTTAATCAAGCTTGCAGCTGATAATTCGGTAAAACGCGTTTACGTGCATACCTTCTTAGACGGACGCGACACACCTCCAAGAAGTGCCGAAACCTTTGTGGCGCAAGTAGAAAAAATGTTAAAAGATAAAAATCTGCCTCCTGTTGCAAGTGTAATAGGTCGATACTATGCTATGGACAGGGATACAAGGTGGGATAGAGTGTCGAAAGCCTACGACTGTCTTGTTTTAGGCGAAGGCAATAAAGCTGAAAGCGCCTTAGATGCTATAAAAAATTCGTACAAAAAAGATGTAAGCGACGAATTTGTTGAGCCTACAGTAATTGGCGGCGAAAGAATTTCAGACGGTGATTCTATAATATTCTTCAATTACAGACCAGACAGGGCAAGAGAGATTACAAAAGCGTTAACATTCAGTGATTTTGATGGTTTTGAGAGAAAGAAAGTTTTGAAGAATATTTTCTATGTTTGCATGACCCAATACGATGAAAGCTTTGATTTAGCGGTTGCATTCAGACCACAACACCTGAAAAACATTCTGGGAGAAGTGTTTGACAATAATAACATCAAACAATTCAGAACTGCCGAAACCGAAAAGTACGCGCATATCACGTTTTTCTTTAACGGCGGGGTTGAAGAACCTGGAAAGCTTGAAACAAGAAAGCTTGTAGCCTCTCCAAAGGTTGCAACTTATGATATGAAGCCGGAAATGAGTGCTTATGAGGTCTGCGATAATGTGTTATCGGCGCTTGACAATGAAGAATACGGCTTTATTCTTGTAAACTTTGCAAACCCGGATATGGTGGGACATACAGGGGTTATGGATGCAGCAGTTAAAGCTTGCGAAGCCGTGGACGATTGTGTTGGCAAAATTGCCAAAAAAGCCTTGGATAAAGGGGTTAAGATGATAATCACTGCAGATCACGGAAATGCGGAATGGATGTACAACGAGGAAACAAAAGCACCCCAAACCGCCCATACCACCAACATTGTACCGTTTATAATTGTTGACAATAAAAAATACAATCTAAGGAAAACCGGCGCCCTGTGTGACATTGCACCTACGGTACTTGATTTAATGGAAATAAAACAACCGGAAGAAATGACCGGAAAATCAATGATAGAGCGCTAATTAACAGTATAAATATTCAAAAAACCTGCAAAATCAAACATTTGCAGGTTTTTTATACCTTAAAACAGTCCATATTAACAAAATAACAGATGCAAATAGTATCAAAATACTTACCAAAACTGCAACAGGAACCCCGAAAACATTCAAAACACTATCAGTTCTTATGTTTTCAATAAATATTCTGCCAATTGAATATAATGCCAGATAACTGAAAAATACCATCCCGGGGGCATTTTGGGTAAATTGGGCAGCAATTTTTCTAACTACAAAAAATAAAAGTAAAAATACAAAAATATCCCACAAGGATTCATATAAAAATGCCGGGTGAAAATACTCCACAGATACGTATTCAAGGGGTCTTTTAGCCAGCTCTATATAAAGCTTCCAAGGTAAATCACAAGGCTTGCCGAAAGCCTCTGAATTGAAAAAATTTCCCCATCTGCCTATTGCCTGTCCTATGACTAAGCCATACGAAACCACATCAGCATAAGGCAAAACAGGCTTCTTATTTAAAAATTTAAAAAATACAATTCCAGAAATCAAACCGCCCAAAATCGCCCCATGGATTGCTATTCCACCATGCCAGATAGCAAAAATTTCTCCCTTATATTTCAGATAATAATCAAGACTCAATAAAACATAGTAAAGACGGGCAAAAACTATTGAAAATATTATCATATAAGGAAAAAAATCCAAAAGTAGATCCGGATTTATCTGTTTATAATATTTTTTTGCAACAAAACATGTGGTAAAAATACCTGCAATCATCCCTAAAAAGAGCATTATGCCATAATATCTGATATCAAAACCAAAAATACTAAACGCGACACCTGTAGACGGGGCTTGAAACATTTCCTCTTTTTAAGCCCCTTCGCCACCGGTATCACTGGTTTTTTGCATATATTTATAACATTCTTCCTTTTCAGCCTCAAGCTCTTTTATATGCTCATTTACGGCATCCGTATCTTCCTTGTTCTCAGAAATATCCAAATACTTTTTGTATGCCTTTATGGCTTCATCAAGCTTTGATGCGGCAAAAGTTGCGCTTTCAAGATTTTCCGCAGCCTGTTTAGCTTCATCCAAAGGCTCACCGTCATTTTCAGCATCACCTTGCATATTATCGTCTTTAATATTTTCAAGCTTTTTATATGCCAGTCCTTCAAACGCTACACCCAAAGTATAATAGGCATCAGGATTTTTAGGGTTTAATCTCACAGCTTCATTTAGTTGGTCAACAGCTTTTTGAAACTCTTCTTTATGCGTATACGCAACTGCAAGATTGTACCTGGCTTCAAAAACCGTTCCATCTAAATCAACACTGGATTCAAGCCTTTTAATAGCTTCATCATAATCACCCTTGTCAAGATATTCTTTGGCTTTTGTATTTAATTCCTGAATTGCAAAATTGTTTATACAGGCGCTTGACATAACGCTTACAAACAAAACTGCAAGAAAAACTAAAAGTTTTTTCATAAAATTTTAATCCTCTTTTAGAAATTTCTCCCCAATTTGAATTTATACCTATTCTATCTGCAATTTAAAATATGTGCAAGCAACAACCGGCTATAAGACCAAAAGCCTAAGCTTCGGTTAGTTTAGCCAGTTAAAACTCTTTACAAAGTTATCCGCATTTAAGTCTCCAAGTATTTTAACGGCAAAAAGTCTGAAATCACCGGAACCATTTGCAATGTCAGGAATTTTTTCAACATTCTGAACCAGATCATTTTTTGAATCTTTATTCAGTTTGTTGTTCGTTACAAAGTTTACAAGTGAATTCACGGAAGCATTCCCAACGGGTCCAAGCAGGTTTGAAATTTTTGTTGAAAGCTTTCCAAGTACCTCAAAATCTCCGACATTTGTTGCAATATCATAATTTCCGCTTGTATAAATACTTAAATTATCCCCTTTTGAATAAATATTCATCTTATCTACTTTGCCGTTTTCTACGATAAAATCACCGGAAATTTTCTTAAAATCCCCTGTTTTATATGGAATAAGAACCTCTATTACATTGTTTATCGTAAAGCCCATTATGCCGCTTTTCAAAAGATTACCGGCGCGAAGAAGATATTCAAGAGAACCTAATTTTGGCATCTTGCCATCGTAAATTGCAAAATCGACATTTGCCTTGACGGTATTTATGCCTCCTGCAGTATTCAGCTCACGCCCCGTGAGGAAGATTCTGCCGTTTGTCTTGCCAAATATCTGGTTTTTAGTGCCCAGAATATCGGTTACAAGGGTGTTTGCATCACAGTTCTCGATTTCGGAATTTATTGTAAATTTAGTGGTATCAAATTCGTAACTGCCGTCAGTTTTAATTTTTCCGCCGGCAACATCAAAAACCACATCATCAAATTTAAAAACGCCTTCTTTTGTATGTTTAAATGCTCCTTTAAAATTTTGCGCTTTAATATTATTAAAATGTATTTCGTCCGCTTCAAATTTACCGTCTTTTACTTCAAAATCAGCCGGAGACAAAACATACATTTGTTTTGCAGTCGGATCAGTAGATTTTTGTGCCTTCGCAAAATTAGAAAGACCATTTATAAAGGTGTTTAAATCAACAACTTTGGAACTTATCTCAGCCTTATTTATAACAACGGGCAACGTTGGACTGTTTACAATTTCCGTATTGATTTTAATATCAGACCCCAAACCCTCTCCGTCAAAAACAGCTTTTATGATGTCCTCATCCAAGGCAAGGTTAACATCTCTTATCCTTGATTCATATAAAGGCACATCAACGTTGGAAAACTTCACAATACCACGCGCCTTTGGCTTAAATACGGAACCATTCAAAAGCACATCAGAGGTAAATGTCCCTTGTTTTAAAACAGACTTTTTAAATACAATATTTAAAAGTCTTGCAGGCGCCGGATTTGGAGTATTAAATTTTAAATCGTTTAAAAATATTTTCCCATCCTGTGTTTTAACACCACCGGAAAGTTTTATCATTTCATACGGGGTTTGTTTGTTATTCTGGGATAGTATAAATTTCTGATAGCCGATTTTTTTAATATTTATTTCATCATTTTTAAAATCTATTCTTGAATTAATCTCTCTCTTGCTTGCAACATCACCAAGGTTTGCACCCATATAATATAAATCTGCGCCGGGATTTAGAATTACGGAAGAAAATATTGTGTAATCATCTAATCTGCCGCGAAGCCTTCCTTTTAACGTAAACTCGCCTTTTGTTTTAAGCGGAAACTGAAGCATGGGATTTAAAAGCTTATCAAGACTTTCTTCGTTTAAATTTGTAGAAAGATAAACATTAAATGCAGGTTTTGCAGTGCTAAAATCATCCAAAACAGCATCAAGATAAACGGGTGTATGCCCGTATGACATATTCAGCGCATTGAGTTTCATCTGATTATTGGAAAATCTTAAATCTCCACTGTTTAAGAATACGGGCAAATCTCTTTTCTTATCATAAATAGAGATATTGTTTAAATTTGTATGCCCTGAAAACCCATCTTTATTATATTTAAAATCACCATTCAGATTGCCTTTAAAATCGTTAAAATCGTTTAAGATTTTTTGAATATTCTTATCCTCAACACCGGATGCAAGTTTTAGCACCTTTTCAAAAGGCAGAGAAACCAGTTTGAAATTCAAATCCGGAATAAAATAATCATCAAAAATTTTGTCCACTTCTCCGTTTGTTACAATATTTGCACCCCAGATAGTTTTGTTCAGGTTTTTAAATATTATTTTTTGGTCTTTAAATTTCACATCACCGGAATTAAATAAAACATCCGAATCCTTATAGTTCATGCCTGTTGCCCAACCATCGAGCATAAATTTTTTCATATCAATCATGCTATCATCAGGATTCACTTTTCCTTTGGCGCGAACATTTGCAGCAAATTTAAAATTGATATTATTTAAAAATTCATAAAGCTCCGGGGCGATTTTATTCTTCGCCTGGAAACCATCCTGATTATCATAGAAAAATCTAAATAAATCTGCAGATTTAATGTCTTTGGATTTGAATGTTAAATCCACAATTTGCGGCTGCTCAGAGCGCTTTTTAGAGGCTTTAAAGTCAGGTACCACAGTTCCTGCCATATTAAACGGAGAAGAGTAAATATCGGCATTCAAATTCAATGATACAAAATCTGCAAAATCAAGTTTGCCGTTTACTTTGGATGCTTTTATCTTTGGAAATATATCGATATTATTATTTTTGAAAGTTATTGTACCCTTTGCTTTGAGGTCATCGGAAGGTTCCATCTTTGAAAAATCCGTAAAATCCTCCTCGGAAACCGGCGACACTTTGCCCCAAAGACGCATATTAAAATCAATGTTTCCCGTCGGGTTAGTATAGGCATCAAGGAATTTTCCGCCATTCAAAAGCGCAAGCACCATATCGCTCGTCTTTACAACATCAAGTGCTTTTTGTGCGTTTACATCAAAGATGTTTACATATAAATCCAAATTTCCTGTGACATCAGAATTGCCGTCAATTCTAATTTTTGCTCCCTCAACAATTCCTGTTGTATTATCAAATATTATTTTTTTGTCCTTAAAAAGGAGGTTTAAATTTCCGTTAAACAACTTTGTATTTAAACCATTTAAGCTTGCAATACCGTTTTTTGTCCTAAAATACCCGTTCAGACTGGAACTCTCTCTTGTTCCCTCAGTTTTAAGTGAAATTTCCCCGTTTCCGGCAACAGTCATGAAGGGCAACGGTCCAAGCTGGAAACCAAAAATTTTATGAATAGGAATTAATATTCTGTGCGCAAATTCAATATCTACACCCTTTGATGACTGAATATCAAACTTTGCATAAGGCAATTCTTTTATTTCCGTCTCGCCTTTTACAATGAGCTTTTGTCCCAAAGGAGGAAGATTTGCATCTACGTTAATATAAACTTTGTCACCGTTGAATGTACAATCACCGGATGAGGTTTTAATATTTTTAGGGCGCTCAATTAAATAAACATCGTCAAGCTTTATATAGCCATACATATTAGGATATCTGAAGCGGTCTTTTACCTGAAACTCAGCGTTAACATTTGCATTTGCATTATATTTTTTCAGGTTCGGGATGTAATCCTGCTGCATTTTAATTAAATAATCAGGTATGATTTTTAACATTAAAGCCAAAGAAGAATTTTTTATCTCAAAGGTAATGTCAGGATTTATATTTTTCGGCGTTGAAACATTTTTTAAAACACCATACGCTTTAATATCGACCCTGTCTTTATTAAATTTAAAATCATCTATAAATATTTCATTTTTTTGAAAACTCGTAGTAAGTACCGCTTTGCTTTTGCCAGGGATATCTATAAAGTTATTGTGTCCGTTTTTAAACACATTTACAAAAATATTTTCCATCTCCAGCTTGAATTCCAAAGGATTTTTAGAAAGTTTCCTGTCCTCTGCGGGCAAGACAGTCAATGAACCTGCGCCCTTAAAATCTTTTATATCCTTTGATATAAACTCAACAATATATGGATGAAAATATGAAAAATCAATATTTTTTACACTTGCTTCAAGGCGGTAATCCTTAAAATCAAGATTTTTATTCAGCGGAAATTTCAATTTTAAATCAAAAGCATACGGGAAAACTTTCGTTTTACCTGCCTTTGTCATTTTTAGTTCGCCCTCGGTTTTAATATCCGCAACACTATCAAGATTAAATTCTGTTGAAACTAAGTCCTTACCTTTAATTTCAACATTTAAATATATTTTTTTATCATTAAAGGTTATCAAATACTCGTCAGACAATACCAAAGCATTTTTTGCAATAAATTTAAAGGGAAATTTTGAATCTTTCTTTAAATACTTTTCAAAGTTAAAACTTCCGTCTTTATATCTTTCAATATTAAGTTTAAAACCAGACAGTGAAAGCTTTTTGAATTCAATCCTTTTAAATAGCAAAGGAAAAATTTTAATCTCAACTCCGGCACTGTCAGCCTCAGCCAGGGGAAGATTTTCATCAGGCACAGCAAGCTTTATATTTTTTGCCGATAAATTTATACAAAAATCTTTCGTTGTATAAAAATCCGAATCTTCAAGATTAAGCACCAAATTGGTATTTTTGTTTACAATATTTTTAATGCGTTCCGCATCAACAAAAGAATTTACAATCCTGCCCAAATTGGCATATAGAAGAATAGACGCCACAAAAATAAGACAAAGGGCTATATTCAAAAGCCTGAATGTCATTTTTACTTTAGATGTTTTTTTACTTTCTGTCTCCTTGTTTCCCATAAAAAAATTATAAAACATATTGGCAAATTTTTGCAAAAAATGAAAAATAGCTTAAAATATATGATATGGCAAAGAAAATCTTAATTCTTATTTTGATATTAATTTTAAATGCAGCAGTAAATATACAAAGCTCTTTAAATGCTGCGTTTTCCGCTGCGGTATTTGAAAACGGCACAAAGATATCAAAGGGCGTCATGCTGCAGGCATACCCAATGAAGACTATATCCACGGCAGCATTAAATGAAGGAGATATTGTATATTTTATAAACCCGACAGACCTTTGGGCATATGAAGTGAATGTACTGCCGGAAAATTCATATTTCAGGGGGTATATTGAAATGCTAAAAATGCCGGTCAAGGGCATTAATGCAGCCATGGTTATAAAAATAACCGAAGTAATTTTACCTGATGGCTCCGTTAAAAAGATGAATGCAACCGTAACGCAAAACGGCAGCAGACAAATAGGAGGAAATTTGGCACCGCCTGCATCATACAACAAAATTGTTCATCCAAGAGAAGGAATGTATTGGAAAAGAGCAGGGGTACTTCAATATGTCCCAAGCGGAGATTATGAAATGGGTCTTCATATTACATTGCCTACAAGCGATGCTGTTTATATAATACTGGATGAAGAATACAACAGTGCATCAGATAATATTAAAAGAGAAAATATGCACTAAGCTTGCAGTGTTTTAGTTTGTAACATTTGCACCCATTTTCAAAATTTGTATTATACTGTAGACTGGACAGTTAGTATTCATAAACCAGAAATTCAATCAGGAATTATAGAGGAGGCAACATATTATGAAACTTGGAAAATTTGGCATTTTGGCTCTTGGTGCTTGCTTTGCATTGTCATTCTTAAACACTGCATCTGCAGCATCAAACTATTCATATTCACAAAGTAATGTTCAAAATTCAGGCACACTGCAGGGACAGGTGGTATACGTACCTGCGGGAATAACCGCACCCGCAATTTTGGCAGCTCCTCTGAATTCCGAGTCTGCAGCCGTTGGTTCTCTTGTAACGGTTACTCTGCCCAATGCCATAACTTATAACGGAAAAACCGTAGCACAGAAGGGCAGCGTTATAACAGGCACAGTAGTGAAAGCAAAAAAAGCAGGGCTTGCAAACAGAAACGGACAAATAAAGGTTATATTTAACAATCTGAGAACTCCGCAGGGATACAATATTGCAATAAATGCAGTATTCAAAACCGACGACAATTCAGGCATTTTAAAAGGCGGCACAAAGCTTGATTCTGCAAAGGATTATGGTAAAAATACCGCAGTCGGCGCAGCATCAGGAGCTGCTTTAGGTACTGCAATGGGAGCTCTTTCAGGCGGTTCTGTCGGAAGAGGTGCAGTTTACGGCACAGCAGTCGGAGCCGGCATTGGCGTTGCAAATGCTGCAAGACAAAGGGGAGAAAATGTTAACATCCCGGCAAATGTTATTCTTGATATATATTTTACCCAGCCTATCACGGTTTCAGCACCAAATATTTACAATTATTAAACAAACCGCATGGCTAGTACACGCAAATTAGCAAGTCCGGCTATTTTATTTGTTAAAAATATGTAATAAATAATAGTCAAAGACTAAAAAACGGAAGAACATGACACAGTTAAGAAGCAAATACGATTTTGAGGATTTGGATGAACCATTGACAGAAGGATTAAAAACCCTTCCAAATTCCTTTGATGATTCAAAGGATGAGGTTTCATTTGCAAAATCTTTGATTTTATCTTTAATATTACACCCGTTGTGTGTATTTTTAATCTGGCTAACAATTTTAGGGTTAACTCTCTTA
This sequence comes from Candidatus Gastranaerophilales bacterium, assembly GCA_910587175.1. Classification (GTDB taxonomy): domain Bacteria; phylum Cyanobacteriota; class Vampirovibrionia; order Gastranaerophilales; family Gastranaerophilaceae; genus MGBC122484. The sequence goes on from CAJULH010000039.1 coordinate 10,579, forward strand.
GGACTTGTTGTCCCAAGAGCAGACAGACCGGATTGGAAGAAAAAAGACCTTGAGTTTGTGATTGTAACAAATGAGGCAGAACCTATAGATAAAAATACAAAATACAGGTCTGACAGAAATTCAAGAGCAGGCGGAAAGCATGACCCGACAAAGCGCGTATCAGAGCCTTCACCTGCTCCGTCACCTGTACAAAGCCCAAGCCCCGCTCCGGCACCTGCACCAAAACAGCCGGTGCAAAAGCAACAGCCAAAACAAGTGGCACCCCAACAGCCGGTGCAAAAACCAGTACAAAAACCTGCACAAACCCAAGCGCCCCAGGCACAAAAACCAATACCTAAAAAACCGACCCAGCCTGCAGCGCCCGTTCAAAGACCTGTATATAAACCAACAACAGAAGCTCCAAAACCTGCAATGCCAAAACTTGCAACAGCTCCAAAGAGCCCGTTTAGCGTAGCGGTGCCAAAAACATCAGCACCTGTTGGTCCAAGACCATCAGCAGGAACCGGAACATCAACCGGTACTCTTGCACAAGGCGGAAGCGCATCAGGCGGAGCGGGTGTAGGTATGCCATCCCCGCAGTTGTCCCCTTCAAGAGGCACTGGTTCTTCAGGCTCATCCGGAAGTTCAGGTACAGGAAGACCTGGCTCCAGAGGAACAGGCTACGGTACAGGTTCCATGGGAAACCCGGGACCCGGCAACCCTTCAGGACCGCCAGGAATCGATGCCATAAAATCACCGGACTGGGGACCGTATATGCGCGAGCTTGAACGCCGCATAAAAAGAAACTGGAACCCGCCGAAAGGCGATGCTTCAAAACGCGTGGTGGTGCTGTTTAAGATAGGAAGAGACGGCAGATTGCTCTCAATCAGGGTAAGTAAAAGCTCGGGTTCAATTTCAAATGACGATGCAGCAAAGGCAGCTATTGAACTTACAGCACCATTTAAGCCACTGCCTCCTGAATTCAAAGGAAGCAATATAGATATTGAATTCACATTTGATTATAACGTTCTTGGCGCAAGCTACAGATAATAAAGAAGAAAAAGGAAAATAAAGGATAAAACTATGGATTTATTATTAGAATCAATCAAAATGGACTGGCCTGTTTTAACCCCGATATTTATATGTTCGGTGCTTGTTATTGCAGTTGCAATAAATAAATTGATTTATTACAGAAAAAACGAAAGAAATATCGGCGAATTTATCCAAAGCCTTCAAAAAGCGCTTGCAAAGAATAATATAGGTGCGGCGCAGAGAATTTCCGTACAGCTTGGCGGTATCATATCAGAGATGGTAGATGAGGGTTTAAGAATCTATACAGAACAAAGATCAGGATTTTCAAGAGCCTACGATATTTCATCCTCCTTAGCTACAAGAAAGCTTGAAAAGGGGTTAAACATACTTGGTACAATCGGAGGTGTGGCACCGTTTTTAGGGTTATTTGGTACGGTTGTAAGAATCCTTTATACATTCCAGGATTTAGCGGTACAGGGAAACCAATCCGCAGCAGTTGCAACAGGTATTGCTTCAGCTCTTATAGCAACAGCATTTGGTCTTGGCGTTGCCATCATTGCAGTTATTTTATATAACTATTTCCAAAGTGTTGTAACCCGCTTTGAATCAGATTTTAAGCTTATTAAACTTGTATTCTTAAGCTTTATTGACTCTGATGAAGAAGTAAAACTAACAGATGCAGGTACAATATCCCTGTAATATTTAAAAGGACTAAAAATGGCAATCAGAACAACAGGCAAAAACGAAAAACGTTCCACCTTTAATGAAATAAACATAACACCTTTGACGGATATTTTTCTGGTGTTGTTAATTATTATGATGGTAATTGCACCAAGTTTTCAATCTATGGACAATAACATCAAAATGCCGGAGATTAATTCAGGACTTAGCGTTGAAGAGAAAAATGCCACCGTATCTTTAACAAAAGAAGGCGAGTTTTTCTTAAACGGAGAAAGGGTTGATAACGAAGCTACACTTGAAGAAAAACTCATTCAGCTGACATCAAACGCAAGTGATGAAGACAAAAAAGAGGTGGTAGTGAAGGCTGATGAACATGCTAAAAGCTCTGAAATTATGAAAATTATGAGGGCAGCACAGGCTGCAGGCTTTGAAAAGCTTGTTGTTGCAGGAGAACCGTTATCCAAAAAAGAGCAGGACAGATTAAAAGAAGAAAATAAAAATCAGGAACAGGGCTAATATATGAAAAGACAAACCTTTAATGAAATAAACATAACGCCTTTGACGGATATTTTTCTGGTGTTGTTAATTATTATGATGGTAATTGCACCAATGCTTGACCAGCAGGGATTAAACCTTGCAATACCTGATTATGTTGAAAAAACAGATAATACCCCTGATGATAATAAGATTTTAACCGTAACCGTAACAGAAGATAACAAATATATAATAGATGAAGAAGAAGTGCCTGAAAAATCACTGGCTATACAGCTGAAGGAAAAAACAAGGGAGCTTGGCGGTGCGACCGGCAGTTTTGGAGGACTTATGATAGAAGCCGACGGAAACAGTGATCACGGAGCTGTTGTAAAATTAATGGATACAGCAAGAAATACAGGAATTAACAGTATTTCAATAACAGAGATTTAAAAATAACAGAAGAATAAGGAAGTATGATAAAAGTGAATATGAATTTTGCACCCCTGAAGGGTATTTTAAACATCAGTAATGACAAAAAAAGAAATATTAAAAAAGTTTCTGTAATACTTGCAGGCATTTTTGCTGCAATATATCTTGCATTTTTGCTCATTTTGCCAAATGTTATAGACTTAAATAAATTTACCCCGATGATATCATCGGAAGTTGAAAAAATGACAGGTTTTAAATTTAATGCCAAAAACCTGAAACTGGGTACAACTTTTAAATTCGGAGTAAAATTAAAAGCGGACAGGATTGCACTGAATTATAAAGACGATTCACCATTACTTAACTTGGCAAAGCCTGAAATTGAAATAAATCTGCCGACAATTCTTATCGGACACATAAATTTAGATACAATAAAGGCAGATTCACTGGATGCCTACCTTGTTTTCACCAAGGATAAAAAATATACAGTGATGGAATATGTTGATAAAATCCTGGAAAATGTAACTCCGGAAGAGCCCAAGGCACAGGAAGAAAAGGGGACAGAGTTTAATTTCCCTATTGAAATCAGAAATATAAACATAAAAGCAGATAAAATCGCACTTCATTTACTTGATGAAAATATCAATAAAACATACCTGGCACAATTAAATAATTCTTCGCTTTTGATGAAATCAATGGAAGGACCGCTTTCAATTAAAACCGCAGGGTTCATAGGAATTGAAGATACCGACACAAAATTTATAAATGTTGATGTTGATTTTAAAACAAAACTCCCCAAATTGGTCTCAAATGATGATAGCTCTAAGGCAAAAAAAGAGGATGAAGAGTTTGAAATTCCTGATATTAACTTCAACCCTCTAAAAACTTTGGAGGATTTCAACTTTAGGAGCAATGTAACAGCAAAACTGGATATCAAAAATATTGAAGATTTTAAGGCGAAGGGAGATTTAAATATTCAAAAATTCAGCCTTAAACTTGCTGATATTCAGCTTCCTGAAAGCTATTTAAACTTAAATTTTAAAGACAGAGATATAAATATTGATTCGAAAGTTTTTGTACAAAACGAAGAATTTATACAAACAAAAAGCACGGTTAGAACCGGTAAAAAATCCAAACTTGATTTAAACGTTAAAACAGACAAAATTACAATAAAAAGCATAAAAGATATCGTAGGCGCACTCCTTGAAATTTGCTGCATAGAAAATGATATCAAAAATATGACAGCAAAAGGATATATCAAGGGGGACTTTGATTTAGCTACAGATTTTAAAACCATAAAATCAAACGGTGAATTCAGGCTAAATGAAGGTGAAATAAAATATCCAAAAGCAGGTTTAAATCTGACTGATATGAAGGCATTTTTAGACTTTTCAGAAAATGCATTGAATATTAAGGACACAAGCGCTTTTGTAAACGGGGCAAAATTTGATATCAAAGGAGAAATTGCATCAAATTCCGATATCAATTTAAATATCCAATCCGACCCTTTAAAAATAAAAGATTTGGTGAACCTTGCTGTTGAATTTAAGGCAGTAAATAAAAAGGATATTGCAGATTTTGAATTTAACGATGGTGCTTTAACGCTTTTAATCAATGTTCTTGGAGATTTTAAAAATATCCAACCAAAAGCAGACATAAATCTGGATAATTTTAAAATGCTTGTTAAAAGTGCCAAAATGCCAATTAGTATCGACAATATAAGCATAACAGCCCGTCCGAAAGACAAAGCGGATATTGATGCTGAAATTAATGTAAAAAATATAAGCGCTTCAATGCCTGAACCAAAACTGAATTTTAGCGCACCAAATGCAAAAATTACAGCAGATATGTCAAAAATTATAATAGAACCTTTGAGTGCAACCCTGGAAGGTACAAAAATAAATGTATCCGGGGATGTTTCAGACTATATGAAAGCTCCCGTATTAAACATCAAAATAAACGGAAACGTACACCCGAACACCGTTTTCGCTTTTATTCCAAAAGAATTTAGAAAAGGAATATTATACAAAGGCGCAATGCCTTACAATGCCTTGATTTCAGGCACAATTGAAAATATAAAAATAACAGGCAGTATGATAACAGACCCCGCTAATTTTATAAGCATAATAGAAATTCCTTCAATAAAAGGTTTGCAAAATACTTTAAACCTTGATATGGCACTTAAAAATGATATTCTTGATTTAAATGAAATTGCAGTAAAATCCGCGGGCAGCAAGCTTGCAAATATTAAAGGACAGGTAAAAAATATCTATGCGAAAGAACCGGTACTTGCAGGTGTAAATGTAAGCCTGCCCGGCAGAACAAAAATAATTATTCCGCCTCTTGCAAACACAAGCCTTGAAGCGACAGGAGATATTATGCTTTCAGGCGGAGCTTTCTCGCCTGAAATAAGCGGAAATATAAATGTTGCAAATGTAAATTATCCGGATTTTGGCTTTACGCTTGAAGATTTGGCTTTGAATTTTAACAAAACAACAATGACCGCCAAAGCAAAAGGTGCAAATGTTGCAAAATCAGACTTTGCCGGAGATGCCAATATCTCAACAAACTTTGCAAAGGGCGTTGTGATTAATAATCTAAACTACAGCTCCGGTTTTATTGATACAGATGCCCTGCTTGCCCTTGCAGAAAAGGCTATGAGTACCATGCCGGCACCTGCTCCTGCAGCTTCTTCAGGAGGCACTACAGCTCCTGCAGACCTCGGGGTGATTATAAAAGGCGGACAGGCAAAGATAGCTAAATTAAAATCAGGAACACTGATTGTTGAAAATATAAACTATGATCACACACTTTTGAATAATGTTTACAAATTGAACAACCTGAATGCAATCTTTGCAAAAGGAAATGCAAACGGCACCTGTTCATATAATGTCATAAACGGAAAAATAGCTGTTGACATGCAGGCGGAAAATATCTCTTTAAGAGATGCCGCAAAAGCATTTATAGGACTTGACCTTGTTAAAAGCGGTACACTTCAGGGAAAAGCTAAATTAACACTATCCGGTGCCACCTTTGAAGAGCAGATGAGAACATTAAACGGAACTGTATCTTTTGATGTAAAAGATGGCGAATATGGTGAAAACATCAGCTTTGGCAGATTTATAAACGCTTCAAACGTAGCAAGTGCCGGTACATTTGCTTCATCTTTGAATACCGTCATATCCAAAGTGAATTCTTTAAATACACAGGAATTTAAAGATATAACAGGACTTTTAAGCTTTAATAACGGTATTGCAAACGTTGCAAACTTTAAATCCCAGGGACCAAATATGAGCCTTTATGCAACAGGCACGTACAATATATTAAACAATTATGCTAATTTAAAGATAACAGGCAAGGTTTCTTCAAAGGTTGCAGGGGTTTTAGGAACTCTTGGAATGGATAAGATACAAAGCACCGTAGAAAAGGCGTCAGCAAGCGCAGAAAAGGCAATAAATAAAGTGGCAGACAACCTGAGTGCAAAATTATCCGAAAACAAGGGTGTTCAAACAGGACTTGCAATACTTGGTGCAATTAAAAATGCCCAAACAGGTGAAACTGCAACCGGAACATCAACCGAACAAAAAACAGCAGGGCAGCTGGTTACAAGTATAATAAAAGAAAAAACAAATCCGCTTTTCGGAGTAATTCCGGCAGGGGACATTTCAAATATACCGCCATTGTCCACAAATGAAACAGAAAATACAAAGAATTTTCAGGTTGCAATAAATGGTCTTATCACAAATCCAAAATCCATAAAATCCCTGAAATTCCAAAGTGTGCCCAAAAGTACAAATACCGCAGGCGCAACAGCTGCACAATAAAATTTACTAAATTTTAAAAACCCAAAAATGGCAGTGTTTTTATTATGCTGCCATTTTAGTTTGTATTCCCGGCTGCACAGGCACTTCACCGGTCACAACACCAAGAGTATTTAAATATCCAATCTGATTGTTTATTGTATCTTCACTTGCAAGGATAGAATACAAGGGTTTATTTGAGAATATGTGTCTTGCTGCAGCCTGAATGTCCTGAGGAGTCATTTTATCTATAGCTCTTACATATTCATCCATTCTCTTAACCCCGTATGGCTGATGCAGGTTCATTGCAAGAAGAGCCGTTTTGGAGCCCGGCAATTCTGTCTGCCTTGCATATTTTTGCTTCAGAATCATCTTTGCACTGTTTAGCTCATCCTCGCTAACAGGCTCATTCATAAGCTTTTGTGTATGGTTTTCAAAACCAACCAAAGACTTTTGCAAGTTATCATATTTTATATCATTTTGTCTTTTATCATCCGTGGTAGATAAAATAGACATAGTTAAAACACCGGTATCTTCAAACGATTGGACAGTGCTTGATACCCTGTACGCAAGCTTTTGCTTTTCCCTTAAATCCTGAAACAGTCTTGAAGAAGGAGAACCGCCAAGAATTGTGTTTAGAAGCTCAAATTTTACTTCATCATCAATGTTACCGCTCATTTTGAAGGTATACGTTTTGTTTATCTGTGCCTGGTTTCTTTCCTCCATATCCAATAAAACCTTTGAAATTTGGTTTTCTTTAAACCGGTTGTAAATGGGAGTGTATGCAGGAAGAAGCTTTTTGAATTGTTTATTTGGGGTATTTATCTTTGCAAATACTTCATTTTTTAATTCCGGTTTGTTTTTAAAAGGAGCACTTACAACAAAAGCAGAAGTAGAATTTTGAATCATGCTGTTGTAATGGTTTATAACATCGTTCAAAGTAAGAGTTTTAAGACCGGCTAAAATCTGTTCGGGCTTTGCAAAATAATCACCAAACATGCTATCCAGAATATTGCTTGATGCATCTTTACTTAAAGAATAGAAATAGGCTTCCAAATCTGTCTTTACCTTGTTAAAATCAGCTTCGGTAAACCTTGGGGCATAGAGCGCTTCTTTCATTGTGTCTATTGATTTACCAACACCGTCTTCCAAACAAATAGCATTTAAAGAAATCTGAAAACCGTTTGCGTCAGCAGAATATGTTACCCCGTTTAATTCTGCATCAGAAATAAATTCATCCCTGCTTTTATATGCGCTGCCATTGTTTAAAAGTTCAGTTAAAACATAAGCAACCGCAGGATTTTTGGGTACGGATTCTTTTGATGTTAAGCGCCATTCCAAATAACACGGTTCTGTTGGATAATCATTTAAAACACAGTGAGTATTATCAGGTAATACAACCTCTTCAACATTAGTTGTTGTAATATCTCTTGATGAGAATGACACCTGCTGACCAACCACACCGCCTGTCGGCACCATATTTATATTTTGCGCCTTTGAATTCACAGAATGGAGAGAATATTTACTCTTTTTGTAGTTATTTAAAATCTCTTCCTCTGAAACATTTGCAGGATGGACAACAGCAATAGATGCTTTATTTAAATTTACAAAGTTTTTTGCAGCCATCTGAATATCATATGGCGTCAGCGCATTTACAGCATTTTTATAATCCGAAATTGAATTAAAATCTCCATCCAAAAGACTTGTTCCGATAGTATCGCAGATGGCTGAAGAATCCTGGAAATTTATTGCAACAGATTTTAAGATATAGTTTTTTAAAACTTTCATTTCATTCTCAGTAGGCGGGTTCTGGGCAAGATTTTCAATTGTGGAATAGAAAATATCCAGCGCTTCCTGTTCTTTGCCGGATGGTGTCACCATTTGGAATAAAAATGCCTGCGGGTCTTCTTTTTTAAGTCCGACCTTTTGCATCTGAAAATCAGCATATCCGTTTATTTCTTCAAGGGATTTTGAAAGTCTGGAATTCACACTTCCTATTAAAAATACACCAAGAGCACGTGCTGCAATGTTTGATTTAAAAACCCCTGCAGCGGGACCGCTAAATGCAGCAAGAACAGATGTGCAATTATCCGTTGGGGATTTATAATCCGCACGGACAGATGAATTAATAGGTGTCAAAGTCTCGCTTCTTCTGTAATATTCAGGGTTTTGGGCAGCTTTTTGGGTAAAATTTTTCGAGATAAGCTCCATGGTTTTTTGCGGGTCAACATCCCCGACAACCACAGTATAGAGATTATCCGGCGTATAATGCCTTTGCCAGTAATCAACAACTTTTGGTCTGTCTAATGAGTTTACAGTTTGAATAGAACCCGCAACAAGATTATCAGAATTTGACTTTATCTGAAAAAGATTCCTGATTACATCATTTGCAGCTATTGTAACCATATCATCATTCACCATACTAATTTCAGAAGTCACAGGACCCTTTTCCTTTTCAATCATATCATTTGGAAACAGTGGTCTTGTAATCATATCAGCATGCATTGAAATTGTTTTTTCAAGGTCGCTATCAGACATTAGGGCAGATTCAATATAATAATCTGTCTGGGCATAATCTGTCGACGCATTTGTCGAAGAACCCATTTTGCTGATTTCATTAAAAAACTGTCCCGGAGCCAGATTTTGGCTGCCGTTAAAAAGATTATGCTCAATAAAATGACTGATTCCCCTGATTGGATCAGTTTCATTCATTGAACCTGAATTGACAAATGTTTTAACAATAGTTGAACCTTCTTTTGGCATAATAGCCACTTTTTGCCCGTTTTGGAGCATATAAAGGTAGATATCATCGCCGTACGGTGTTTTTTGGGTGCCAAGAAATGTATACGAAACAGGCAGATTAGGATTTATAACATTATTATACAGACCATAAACAGGATTTGTAGCATTATTTGTAGCAATTTGCGGATTGAAAGCATAGTAATATCCGCCATTTACTGTACCATAATAAGGTGCCTGCATACCAGGCTGCTGAATTTGCGGCATAGCATAGGGAGCATTTGGATATGCATTTTGAATATTAAAGCTGTTAATATTGTTTAAACTCATATTTTTAAATTTAAAGGCACCGTACTTATTTAATAAAACCCTAAACTTGAAAATATTGCATGAAAGTTGAAAATATTATTAAGCTTTTTTAAGCCAAAGATAAAAGT
>CAJULH010000040.1 GCA_910587175.1 Candidatus Gastranaerophilales bacterium
ATTAGTTTTTTCATGATACTATGTATTATAACAAAAAAGGAGAAATATACAATGCAAACCTCAAAAAGACTTGATAGGATTCCACCATATTTATTTGCAAGAATAGATGCCAAAATTGCAGAAGCAAAAGCAAAAGGCATAGATATAATTTCATTAGGCGTGGGAGACCCTGATACACCTACAATTCAGACAGTTGTAGATGCTATGCATAAAGCGATTGACAACCCTGCAAACCATGACTATCCTCCATACAACGGCACAAAATCTTTCAGGGATGCAAGTGCAAACTGGATGAAAGAAAGATTTGGTGTAGAATTAGACCCGAAAACGGAAGTTTTAGCTAACATTGGCTCAAAAGAAGCCATAGCACACGTTTTCTTTGCATTTGTTGATCCGGGGGATGTTACTATTTGTCCGGATCCCGGGTATCCTGTATATCAGAATGCAACTATTTTAGCTGGCGGGGAACCTTATTCTATGCCGCTTTTAGCTGAAAACAATTTCCTTCCGGATTTTGATAAAATTCCTGAAGATGTAGCACGTGCTGCAAAACTTATGTTTTTAAATTATCCGAACAACCCGACCGGAGCTGTTTGTGACCTTGAATTTTACCAAAAAGCGGTTGATTTTTGTAAAAAATATGATATTTTACTGTGTTCGGACCAAGCCTACTGCGAAATGACTTATGATGGCTACAAAGCTCCGTCTGTGCTTGAAGCAGAGGGTGCAAAGGATGTTGCAATAGAATTCTTCTCTCATTCAAAATCTTATAATATGACAGGCTGGAGAGTTGGCTTTGTTGCTGGAAATGCAGATGCCATAAAGGCTTTGGGTACAATTAAAAATAACATTGATTCGGGCGTATTTAAAGCAATTCAGGATGCCGCAGTGGAGGCATATAAAGCTCCAAAATCTGAAATAGAGCGCCTTAATGCTATGTACAAGGAGAGAAAAGAACTTATGGAAAAGGGTTTAGCCGAATTAGGCTGGGATGTTAAGCCTTCAAAAGCTACATTTTACCTATGGCTTCCTTGTCCCAAGGGCTTTACAAGTGAAGAATTTGCGACTGTTATGCTTGAAAAGGCTGCTATAGTTGTTCCTCCGGGTAACGGTTACGGCAAATACGGAGAAGGATTCTTCAGAATTGCACTTACAAAACCTGTAGATGTACTCCAAAAGGCACTTTTAAGGATGAAAGAAGCCGGAATTTCATACAATATGAAAAAAGAAACAATATAACTATGCTAATTTTTGGAATAGAAACCAGCTGTGATGAAACTGCCTGTGCAATTGTAAAAGATGGCAGAGAAGTAATTTCAAATGTTGTGGCCTCCCAAATTAAGACACACCAGGCATTTGGGGGTGTGGTGCCGGAAGTGGCTGCAAGAGAACATCTCGACGCTATTAATATAGTGGTTGAGGAAACCTTTGCCACAGCTGGGATTGAGCCCGATGAAATTGATGCATTTTCGTCAACGGCAGGTCCGGGGCTGGTTGGCTGCCTTCTTGTTGGTTTAAATGCTGCAAAAACGCTATCTCTTGTGTACAATAAGCCGTATATCCCCGTCAATCACTTAAATGCGCATGTTTGTGCAAACTTTATTGACACACGTCTTGAACCGCCGTTCACGTGCCTTCTTGTATCGGGCGGGCATACGCAGGTGATCAATGTTTCGGGGTATGGAAACAGTGCAATTGCAGCATCCACGATAGATGACGCCACAGGAGAGGTATATGACAAGGTAGCCAGATTATTGGGTTTACCCTACCCTGGCGGAATACAGCTTGATAAATTAGCGCAAAGCGGTAACAGATATGCTTTTAAGCTGCCCGAAGCCAAGGTGGGTGATGATGAGTTTAGTTTTTCAGGCTTGAAAACGGCTGTCCTCAGGCTTGTTCAGAGTTTTAAGGGCGTTGAAATGCCTGTTAATGATATCTGTGCAAGCTTTCAGGAAACAATCACTACAACTTTACTCAACAAAACCGTAAAAATTGCAAAGAAGAACGGTTCAAAAACAATTGTTCTGGCGGGCGGAGTGGCTGCAAATTCAAGACTTCGGGAGAAACTGTTTGAGCTTGAGAAGCCTGAAAATGGCTCTTTCAGTGTGTTTGCGCCTAAAATGAAATATTGTACTGACAACGCTGCTATGGTAGCTTCTGCTGCTTATTTTAATCCAATGAAGGTTGAAAACCCGCTTGAATTGGAGGTTTTCTCCAGAGGATAAGGCTTAAAATGTCCTTACCAGTTGTCTTTTGAAGTATTTTGCATCTTTGCGGCTTGACTTTGACTGATTTAGCAAAGGGCTTCGTACTATTCCACCCTCAAAACCTTTGCATTGCCTGATTTATCGAGCTTTATTACTGCAATGCCGCCATTTTGCAAGCGTTTTTCAATATTTTTTGCCTCTTTTTCTTTGGTGAAAAGGTTTTCTATGCCATATTCAATGGACAGTGTTTTATAGTCTACATTTTGCCTGTAATTGTGCTTTATAAAATCGATTTTTCCTTTGATATATGGATTGCCAGAGGGCTTAATTTTATGAATACCTTGTGCTGTGCAAGTTTTGCCATCCTCTTTTAATGAAACATAAACCGTTTTTCCTCTTTCAAAATCTTCACTTTTTTTCACCTGAATTTCAGATATGTCGTACTTTAGCGCCACATACTGCCCCCTTAAGAGATCTCTTGGGTCAACAGGTTTTACTTTTAAGCGGATTTCTTCTCCAAAAAGAAATACTTTTTCGTTTGCCGCAACAAATATAAAGGCTAAAACCAGCCAAAAACCAAGTATTATAAGAGTTTTAGTTTTATTGTTCATTGTTTTGTCCTCCTTTTAGGCTTCTTTTTTGTTTTTCAAGGTAAATCCCAAGCGAGAGAAGGATAACGCCTCCAAGAAAGAAGAAAAGAGCCTTGTCTAGAAGATGATAGCTTATCTTAAAGTATAAAACGCTGATATAGATTAGCGTAAAGTAGTTTGCGCGGGTGACAAGCCCTGTGTTCTGGGCTTTATAGCCAAAATGATAATGCGCCATAATAATTGAGGCAAGTAAAATATTGCTTCCGATAACGTTTATAATGGCAAGCGTATCTGTTGATATATCAAGGCTTGAGAGGATGCCATAGATTGAAATGCCTGCAAGTATAAGGGTTTCAACGTTAAATACACTGTCTTTTACTTTTTCGGCAGTGAAATTTAGCAGCGCAAAAGCAAGCATTGCAAGGGGAAGTACGATTCCAAGCGACCTTAAAATGTTCATGTTTTCAAAAATGCAAAACATAATTAAGATTGTAAAATAAAGCACCACCGTAGATACAGCCTTATATGTAGGTGTAAAGTCACCAAAATTGCGCCTTATGGCGGGTATGTTTGCAAAATTATATAAAATCAGCCCAAATACAATGAAAGCAAGGTATTCAAGGTCATAGATATTTGGAATATTAAAATATGCCGCAATAAAAAGCATGATTGAAAGATTGTTTATGCTCTTTTTATTAAACAAAAACGCAACAGGTAAAATACTTAAAAGCCACAGGAAGAAAATTTCACAGTTGCTCTCTGAGGGCAGGTTGTAAATTTGCCCGATAAGCGCCCAGACTCCGCCAATTAAAAGGGTGGATAAAAATATTAAAACGCTTCCAAGTCTTTTATATTCTGCTTTTACAAATGAAAACCGGTATCCAAGCGCAAAACACCCGAATGTCACAATTAAAGCGGCTGAAATTTTTGCAAACCTTGAATAGAAAAGCCTTAAAATCCAATCATTTGCAGCAATGAAACTTATGACGCCGATTCCGATTAAAATTGCACCGATAGTGTAAAGAGTAATATTTATTGCAAGGCGGGCGGATTTTTCTTTTTCCTGCTTAATATCTGCAAGGATTATTCCCGCCTGTTTTTCATCTATATAGCCTTTTTCAATCCAGTTTTTAACATGTTTTTCCAAAAATTCTTCTCCAAAACTATACAAAAATAAAACTATATATAGCAAAATGCTTTTTACTCTACAATATTTTTGCCTTTTGTTTTAATTTCTTCTTCAAGTTTATTTATAAAATCGTCTGTTTTAAATGTACCGATAGGTCCTCTTCCTCTTGCGCGTACTGCAAGCGTATTTTCTTCGATTTCCCTGTCTCCTAATACAAGCACGTAAGGGATTTTTTTGTTTTGCAGGTTGTCTCTTATTTTGTAATTCATTGATTCCGATCTGTCATCGAGAGTTACCCTGATTCCTTTGTCTTTTAGCTTTTTAAATACGGTCTCACATGCTTCAATGTGCCTGTCTGCAATGGGTACAACTGCAGCCTGCACTGGGGCAAGCCATGCCGGGAATGCGCCTGCGTAATGTTCAATCAGAATGCCATGGAATCTTTCCATAGAGCCAAAGACTACCCTGTGGAGCATAACAGGGGTTTTAAGCTCACCGTCTTTATCCTGATATTTTAAGTTGAATCTTTCAGGAAGATTGAAATCCAGCTGAATTGTGGCACACTGCCAGGTTCTTTCGATTGCATCTTTGAATTTAAAGTCTATTTTTGGACCATAAAATGCGCCATCGCCTTCGTTGATTTCATATTTCATGCCGCGTTTGTCCATGGCTTCCTTAAGTCCGGCTTCTGCTCTTTCCCAGTTTTCAAGGCTTCCCACATAGCTCTCGGGGCGGGTAGAAAGTTCAACTTCAAATTCCATTTTGAAAATATCCATCGCATCTGAAATAAAATCTATAATTTCATTGATTTCACCTACGAGCTGTTCGGGTGTGCAGAAAATGTGGGAATCATCCTGTGTAAAACCCTGAACGCGTGTCAAACCGCCAAGCGCACCGGATTTTTCCCTTCTGTATACCGTGCCAAGTTCTGCCATCCTAATTGGTAAATCGCGGTAAGAGCGGCGTTGTGCCTGGTAAATTAAAATGTGGAAAGGACAGTTCATTGGCTTTATAATAAATTGTTCGTCTTCCTCATTTTCTTTTTGTACAAAGAACATATTTTCTCTGTAATGGTCAATATGCCCTGAAACCTCCCATAACTTTGTTTTTGCAATGTGCGGAGTATTAACAATTACATAGCCTCTTTTTCTGTGCTCTTCTCTCCAGTAGTTTTCAATATTTTCGCGAACCAAAGCAAGGCTTGGATGCCAAAGCACAAGTCCTGCACCGATTTCATCATGTACGGAGAACAAATCTAATTCTTTGCCAAGCTTCCTGTGATCTCTCTTTTTTGCCTCTTCAAGCATTGTTAAATATTCTTTTAATTCATCTTTGGATGCAAATGCTGTGGCATAAATTCTTTGAAGCATTTTATTTTTCTCAGAGCCTCTCCAATAAGCACCTGCAACGGATAAAAGTTTAAATGCTTTGATTTTTCTTGTATTTTCAAGGTGTGGACCAGAACAAAGATCGTTAAACAAAACATTTCCGTCTTTGTCTTTTGTTAAATAAAGTGTGGGGCTATCGTTTTTGTGTTCTTCTAAAAGTTCAGCCTTATAAATTTCTCCTTGGGCTTTAAATTCATCAATTTGTTTTTGAACGTCAGGAATTTGATATTTTTCAAACCTTAAATCCATTTCAACGAGTTTTTTCATTTCTTTTTCAATCGTTTCAAGGTCTTCTTCTTTCAGGGTTACGCCTTCAATATCAAAATCATAATAAAAGCCGTTTTCAATAGCGGGACCTATTGCAAGCTTGGCATTCGGGTATAAATTTTGAACAGCCTGCGCCATAATGTGCGAGCAGGAGTGTCTTAAAGTGTGCAGCTCTTGGGCTTTTATATCTTTTTCATCCATGGTAACATCCTCTTTTTAAAGTTTAAAAAATATTTATGCTCTAAAATTTTACCACAAAAAAAGAGGGTCAAGCTTTTCTTGCAACGCAAAATATTTACATAAGAAGACTGTTGCGAAGCATGGTGCTTATAACTCTCAAATAGCAAGTTAATGTGCAACAGACCGCCCTGTCTTCGCTGTAAATATTTGAAGTGCAAAGAAAAGAAATATTGTTTCCCAATAAAAAATCCGCCTTCTTTTTAAAGAGGGGGCGGAATTTTTTTCTACTCCATAATCCATCAATTAATGATTACATCTTTATTTTCGCCTGAAGTTCATAACCGCTTTGTTATTCAGTGCGATAATCTCCATTGAATTCCAAAAATCATTTGGAGACAATGTCGATTTGGCATCAAGATTGACCGTAACTTTTGTTGCGTACATCTGAGCCAGTTTTTTATCTATGCTGTCGCTTGGTGTGATTGCCATTCGTTTGCTTTCAACTTAATCTTCAACTTACATATATATAAAGTATATAAAAAGTATTGAATTTCACCAAAAAGCTCTTTTGTTACATTAGTTAACAAAAACTTAAACATTTTAATATTGCCCCTAAATACGGGGTTTATGATATAATTTACTCAAATATTATTAAAAGAGTTGGGAGAGAATTTATGAAAAAATACAGAATAGGTGTGGATATCGGCGGCACAAATATTAAGATTGCACTTGTTGATTTGGATGGAAAAATTGTTTATTCAAACACTACACCTACCCGTGCAGACCTCGGATATGAACATACGTTAGGGAATATCAAGCTTGCAATTTCAGATTTAATGAAAGAAACAAATGAAACAAAAGATACAATTGAGGCTATAGGTTTTGGATTTCCCGGACAGATAGATTATCAGGCAGGTGTTGTAAGGCTTCTTCCTAATATGCCGGGTTGGGTGGATATTCCTGTGGCAGAAATTATGCAAAAAGAGTTTGGAATACCGACACGTCTTGATAATGATGTTCGCGTTGCAACGCTTGGTGAATTGAAATATGGTGCAGGAAAAGGATGTACGAATCTTGTCTGCATTACGGTAGGTACCGGTATAGGTTCGGGACTTGTTATAAACGGTAAACTTGCGCGCGGGGCTAAGAATGCTGCCGGCGAAATTGGTCATATTAAACTTTCAATGAATGACGGACCTCTTTGCGGATGTGGTGATTTTGGATGTTTTGAAGCTTATGCATCCGGTCCTGCTATTGTTCAGATGGCAAAAGAATATATTATGGGCGGCAAATCATCAAAATTTAAAGAACTTGCAACAGAAGAATTGAGTCCATACATTGTGGCACAAGCTGCTCTTCAGGGGGATGTTGTTGCAAAACAGATTTATAGGAAAATCGGCGAAATTATAGGCCTTGGGCTTACATCTGTTATAAATCTGCTTAACCCTGAAAAAGTTATTATCGGGGGTGGCGTGGCAGATGCCGGAGATATTCTTTTAGACCCGATAAGAGAAGTTGTTGCAAAAAGAGCCATGCCAATTCAGGCGGCTGCCGTAAAAATTGTTCCTGCAGAGCTTGGAAACACGGCAGGGGTTATTGGTGCAAGCCTTTTAATTGAAAGCTAGAATAAAATTGTGTCGGCCGGCGGTGAGATAATATATCAAAAGCCGGTGCATAGAATTTAAGGAAATACTAATGCCTGTATATTTGTTTTGGGGCGATGAAGATTTTACGCTTGAAAATGAAATAAAAAGCATTAAGGACGAGATTCTTGGATGTGGAGATTCCAATGGCGTTGAAATTTCGCCCCTGAATTACAGGTGCCTTGATAACCCTGATTTTAAGACTCTTATAGATGCACTTCGGGCACAGCCAATGATGTTTGGGGATATTTTGTATAAAATAAGGGCTGATAAATATTTTCTAGAGACCGCAAAAAAGGCAAAGCTTGATGATAAACAGACTGATGAAATCATAAAAGCCCTGGATTTGGTGTCGGATAGGGTGCATATAATTCTAACCTGCCCTATTGAAAAAGGGGACAGGAAGAAACCGGATTCAAGGAAAAAACTTTATAAGGCTGTTCAAAAGGCAGGCAGCATAAAAGAATTCGCGAGTTTTAAAGCATATGAGGAATATAAAATTTTACCCGTCTTAAAAAGTATGGTGCAAAAGGCGGGTCTGAGAGCTGATAATGACACTTTGACGCTTATTATAAGAGAGGTTGGACCCTCTTTAAGGGATTTGAATACGGCAATTGAAAAGATAAAACTTATAATTCACCCTGAAAAAAGCATAACGGAAGATGCTGTAAAAGAAGCTGGCGGTGATGGCAGAAATATATTTCTAATAAATGATTTAATTTTAGATGGCAGATATACAGATGCTCTTTTTGAAATTTCAAAAATGCTTGATAAATCCCATTATCTTGAAATTTTAGCCTTTTTGCAGAGTTCTTTTTCAAAACTTTTAATGACAAAAGTTTATTCAGCCTCTATGTCAAGTTTTGATATTGCAAGGAAAACAGGGCAAAATGAGTATGCCGTAAAAAAGAGCATCGAAAAACTCGGGAAAATTTCCCTGAAAGAGCTCGTTAGGATAAAACAAGGTCTGACACAGGCGGAATATGAAATTAAAAGCGGGCAGAAAGAGCCTTTACTTGCCTTGGAGTGTGCGCTTTTGGATAAAGGCGAAAAGTCTTTGGATTTTGCTTTAAAGAAAGGAGTGGAGTTATGACGAATGTTGTAAATAATGCTGTGATAAACCCTCTTTTAAAAGAAAAATTTCCCTTTGTCTCAAACTATTTTGAAACCCTGATAAATAATGATTTACAGAGATTTCCGCAGTCTATTGTATTTGAAGGGCTTGATATCATAGGGCAATATATGTTTTCTATGGAACTTGCGCGGATTTTAAACTGCACGAAAGACGTCAAAAAGCCTGATTGTGATTGCATAAATTGCAGCTGGATAAGAGATGTTAAACATCCAAGTGTAAATATTGTGTCACCGATAAATTTTAAAGATGACGCCTCAAAGACTGTCATATCTATAAACCAGGCAAAGAAAGTAACTTCATCCTTAAGGGAAACCAGCGATTATCACAGAGTATTTATTTTTTGTGATGCACAGGTAAAGGAAAGAAATGCTGATGAAACCGACAGAATAGATGAATACAAAAGGCTTTCAACAGGCTTTCCTGAAGAAAACTGGACGCCAATGCCCTTAAACACTAAAGTTTTTAAGGCAGAAGCTTCAAATTCTCTTTTGAAATCCATAGAAGAACCGCCAAAGAGGACGACTTTTATATTTTTAACCCAAAACCGGGAGGATTTAATATCTACAATAGTTTCCAGGTCAAATGTTTTTAAACTGACAGCTTCTGTTAAAGGTAAATCAAACGTTTCAAGCATTGATTTTAAAATACTCTTAAGGAATTATCCGGATTTAAATATTCAGGATGCACTTGAAATTGCAGGTGAAATTGAGGCTGAAATTAAATCGTCCGGTATTGATATTTTTGATTTCTTAAATGAATTTCAGGAATATGCGCTTTCTTTTTTAAGAGGCGATGTTAACAATGACACAGCGTTTAATTTGTTTAATTCTCATATAAGGCTTATTCAAAAGGCAAAAAGAAGACTTAAGACTTCAATGAATGCAAAAGTTGTGCTTGAAAGTTTATTTCTTGATATTGCACAATGTGGGGGCAAAAACGGTATATAATGAAAAATATTATTGCACTATCAATTCCGACGGGTATCGGTGCTGAAATTGGCGGTTATGCCGGAGACGCGGGAGCCATTGCCAGGGAATTTTCAAAATATTTCAGGGTTATTGTAAATCCAAATGTTGTAAATGCAGGCATTTTAAGCGCTATAAATAATGATATGTTATATGTTGAAGGATATGCCTTTGATGAATTTTTTGCCGGAAATATAAATTTAAAGCCCGGCGCTGCTGCAGGATGTGCGGGTGGAAAAGCGCCGGATTTTAATAAAATCGGGGTTATTTTTGATAAATCAATCCCCAATAATATTTTAAATCTCCATATAAATACAATTGAAGCTATAAAGATTGTAAAAGGATATAATATTCCATTTTTTGAAATAACCGATGAACCTGTCGGAGTGAGCCTCTCAATTGACAGCTCCGGAATCTCTGCAGGAAAGATTAAAAATGAATCCACTCTTAAAAAGGCGGCAAAAAAACTTATAGAAAAAGGATGTACGGCGCTTGCCGTTGTTTGTTTTTTCGGGGATGAATGTGAAGATGTAAATTATGAGGAAGGAAACGGAGTTGATCCCATCGGAGGTATTGAGGCTGTAATTTCACACTATTTAACAAAGGAATTTATGCTGCCATGTGCCCACTCTCCTGCATTTTTAGGGCTGGATATAGCATTTAAAAGAGTAAATTACAAAGTTGCTTCCGAATTTATATCATCCACCTATTTGCCCTGCATTTTAGATGGTCTTTCTGTTGCACCTTCTTTTGCAAAAAATAAGGAAGGGACAATTTCAAGAGAGGATGTTAAATGTCTTATTGTTCCAAAGGGTGCATTGGGTTCAAAGGCTGTATTGTCTGCGATAGAGCACGGTGTAGAGATTTGCGCCGTAGATAACAAGACCGTCCTTTCAATTGATTGCAAGAAGCTTTTAAAAAATGATATAATAAGGGGTATAACGGGAAATATAAATATAAAAGAATTTTCAAGCTATCAGAATTGTTTAGAATTTATAAGGAAAAGGTATGAAAGAGAATAAAATCATTGAAAAAAGGCGCAATGTGGTATTCAAAAAGGGCTGGACAATGGTTGAATTGTGCGTTACCATGATTGCCCTTGCAATACTTGTTGGCATTTCAATACAATCCCTGAAACCAAAAAAGTTTCTTATAGGACCTTTTGCCTATGCCGGGGTTAAAAATTTAAGGACTGCAAATTTTGAAATTTTGGAAAAATGCAGCACGCAAAAAGGTACTGTTGGTGCGCCTGATATATATGGATGTCAGTCAGGTACCGGTCTTCCGGATACTTCTATTGCAATAGATTCTATGCAGACTGTATATAATGCTGATCCTTCAAAGTTTACAGGAGGTTTGCCAACGGAAGATACGGTTGATGATGTCTATTGCTTTGAAATTGCCAATGCTTTTACGTTGATAAATAACGAAATCAATTGCAAATATGATAAAACAACAGAAGCAAGCGGAAGCCATGTCCATCTTCCAAAGGGTGACGGCAAGGGAGAAAATGCAGGAAAGCCGAATTTCCAGGCATCAAATATGGTGGCATATTATTTTCTTGAAAGACCCTGGAAAAAGATTGTAAAAGGTGCCCCGCAGGAAAATGCGATGGATGCCACAGATGATAAAGATTTTTACAAACAGATATTTATAGATGTTAACGGGAATGATAAGCCAAATAAGCTTGGCGAAGACCAGTTTCCAATAAGAATATACAAACTTGGCGGGGAAATTATTCCTGGATTTTGCGGTAGTGACAATAAAGGCATTTATACAGAAGAAGATGGCGGTGAAACCTATGTTTCTTACTGTCCGACAGACGCAGCCAGTCTAAGCAGCCTTTCACAGACAAACTGGCAGGATACAAATTATCCGTTCTCGTATAATTTGTACAGAAGTTATGCAGATGCTTCAGACCCCAACAAAAGGTATACATCAACAGAACTTCTTGGTGTGAGCTACAAAGAAGCTGCCTGCAAGAGCGGAAGGCACAATATGCTGCCAAGAGACCCAATCTGTAGTGATTATAAAAATAAATATCCTGAAAAATTTGAAGGAACTATTTATAATACTGCGCCTGAATTTGGCGTAGACGTTCTAAATCATTGCACAGAAGGAGAACTTTCCGCATTTTGTATCGTAAGAATTGCAAGACCTTCTGCACCCGGACTTTTCAGGCTTCCTCTTTTATAAAACAAAATATTACTTATGGATAAACTCCATGCTGCAAAAAGCATGGAGTTTTTGTTTTTAAAAGCATGGTAAAATTGCTTATTTTATAAAAAATACCCAACAAATAACTTAATAAAATTTAACCTGATTATTTATTAAAAGAATGGTAGCTTAACCATGATTAGAGCATTTCAAGTATTCATTAAGAATATTAAAGAAATGTTTATGTAAAATTTAATGTCTAAATGTTAAATACACCAAAAACAGGATTAAAACGGTGTTCTACAAGTGTAAAATACTAAAGTTAGATAAAGTTTTTGAAGTTAGTAATTGCCTTAAGAAGACCTTTTAGTTTACTATAGATAGTGTTAGATGAACAATTAAAATTTTATTGTTTAAGGGTTCATACTTTGGAGGAAACGTGTTAGAAAACGGATACATTCAAATTTACACAGGGGACGGAAAGGGTAAGACAACAGCAAGCTTGGGCTTGGCACTCAGAGCCTTGGGACATGGCTGGAAGGTGTTGATTATTCAGTTTGCAAAGGGTGACAAGGGTACAACATATGGTGAAATTGCATCCTCCGGACGTTTTGCAGATAATCTTGAAGTCGTTCAATTTGGTTTAGACAGAGTTTGTTATTCCCACAATTTAAATATGGATGATTATAAAGAATCCAAGAGAGGTTGGGAATTTGCTAAAAATGCAATTGCAAGCGGTAAGTATGGTCTTATTATTCTGGATGAAATCAATGTTTGTATTGATTTGGGTATGATTAAAGTTCAGGATGTGAAAAACGCATTGTTGAACAAACCAAGAAGTTTGGAAATAGTTTTGACAGGAAGAAGAGCTAACCAGGAATTGATTGCAATGGCTCATCTTGTAACAGAAATGCAGCCTGTTAAACACTATTTTGATATAGGAGTTATGGCCCGCAGAGGTATTGAATACTAGGGCACAGAGTGATAGGGGAGAAAAGGATACAAAAAATTTGCAGCATAAAATTTTTATGTTACAATGTATTCAAATGAAGTGATGAAAAAGATTTTAATGGGGAAATGGGGGTTTTGAAAAACTCCCCTTTTTTTTATTCCTTTCTTAATTTCTTTAAATAATATTCTAAATTACAGATTTTTAAAATTACCCCAAAGGGTAATGGAAAATTATGCTATTTTGCCTGCTAAAAGAAGCTTCTCTTTCCTTGAAAGGTGTTTTATTCTATACTCCTCTTTCATGGCATCAGATCTTGTTTCAAAGCTTTTTGTATAAATAATTCTGATTGGTTTATTTGCATTAGTGTACTTTGCACCCTTTTTAGAAATTCCGTTTAGATGTTCCTGAAACCGCCTTTGAACATCGGTTGTGAAACCTGTATATATTGTCCCCTTTTGGGTTTCAAGCATATAAACAAAGTATGTCACAAAGTGCCTTCTTTACTTCTTTGTAGCTTTCAAGCGTCACCAATACCTGTCTGTATTTTGAGGCATTTTTTACCTTTGATATGTAAAATCCGTAAAATTTCCTCATAAACTTTATACCGTTAATTTCACCGCGAAGTTCTATCTCATCTTCAATATGCTTAATTAGCATATCTATTTTTTCATCAAGCTCTGGCTCTTTTAAAATTTCTCCGGTTTCAAGATAGTGCTCTATTCTTCCCGGCAGGGTAAAATCTCCCATAATGCCTCTGCCTATTGATACTCCGTCTGCTTTTGAAATGTCAAGACATTTTGCGGCATCTTCTACTGTTTTTATGTCTCCGTTTGCAAATACGGGAATATCAAGCTCTCTTTTAAGCATTCCTATAGCTTTCCAGTCTGAATTACCCGAATACAACTGGCTTCTGCACCTTCCATGAAGTGTTACGAAATTCGCTCCGGCTTTTTGCATCAATTGTCCGAATTCAATAAAGTTTTTATTATCTTCGCTCCAGCCGAGGCGGAATTTAACACTTAAAGGAATATTTATATTCTCTCTTACGGCAGATGCAATTTCATATGCAAGCCCCGGCGTTCTCATAAGCCCTGAGCCGTCGTTCGATTTTACAACTTTGTTTACGGGACAGCCGCAGTTTATGTCTATAACGCTTGCCCGGGGTTCAAGAATCTTTGCCGCTTTTACCATTAAATCGGGCTTGTGTCCCACTATTTGAAAAGAAAGCGGATATTCCTCTTCTTTAAAGTCAGCAATTTTTGGGTTTGGAACGTTTTTTAAAGCCTCGGATGACAGCATCTCTGTTGAAAGAAGGCATTTTGAACCATAACGCCTTATGAGGTTTCTGTATACGATGTCGGAAATTCCTGCAAGCGGCGCCTGAATCACCTTTATATTTTTAATGTCAAAATCTTTTTCCATAACTTTCCGTTTTTTGACAGAATAAAATCTGCCTGTTGTAAATTGTGTGTTATTTATTTTTGTCCCAAATAATCCTTTAATTCCTTCAGCCTTGATTTTACATATTTTGTATAATCGTCATCCACACCCTCGCCTGATTTCAGAGATATATATTTTTCATAATACGGCACGGCATCATTGTATTTTTCTTTGTTATCAAGGGCTACGGCAAGCATATAATAGCCAAGGGAGAAATTGCCGTCCGCATTTATTGCTTTTTTGTATTCTTCAATTGCGCCATCTGTGTTTTTGGTGTCTTCCAATATTGCACCTTTGTAATAATATGCATAAGCGCTTTTTGGGTTAGATGCAATAATTTTATTTAAAAGAGATAAACTTTCGCTATATTTTTTATTTTCGTAGAAAGAAATTGCCATATCAAGGTCTCTTCCTTCGTCTCCCTGTTTCAGGCTTGAAAGAGCTGTTTTTGCATCCTGGTTGTTTGGCTCAAGAGCTAATATTTTGTTCAAATATTCCATAGCAAGAGTTGTATTTTGCAGGTTTACATAAGAATTTGCAATAAAATACATAGCTTTTGTATCATTTGGCGTCTTTTCAAGCACGCGTTTAAAGTATTCAATTGCTTTTTCATTATCATTAAGTTCAAAATAACAGGATGCTATTGAATATAATACTTCAGGTGTTTGAATTTTTATTTTCAGATAATTTTCAAGAGCTGTTTTATAATCGCCTGAATTAAAATATTTTATTGCAGTGTTATAAAGATTTCCTGCCTCCTCTGTTTGAATATCATTTTTCATAGAAAGAAGTTCTTTATTATCCGGTATGTTTGAAAGTCCGTGACTTATTGCAGCGTCTGCGTGCACAGTATCATTTTGAAGCCTGTAAATTTGAGCTATGTTTATGTATGGTTCAGGCATTTTCGGATTCAGTGCTATAGCTTTTTTATAGTA
Organism: Candidatus Gastranaerophilales bacterium; assembly: GCA_910587175.1. Lineage (GTDB taxonomy): Bacteria > Cyanobacteriota > Vampirovibrionia > Gastranaerophilales > Gastranaerophilaceae > MGBC122484. Next base: position 14,989 of record CAJULH010000040.1, read on the forward strand.
TTGAATTGCTTCTGTATAATTTTTATTTTTGTGCAGTTCGTAGGCATAATTAAACTGCTTGTCATAATCATATGGGTTGTTCATTGCATCTTCTTTTAAATAAGCCGTAAGTGCTTCCCCTGAAAGGTTTGATGTAATGGAATTTATGCCGTTTTTAGCATCTATATTATCCGGCTGGATTTTTAACACTTTTTTATATTCTGCAAGCGCATTTTTATAATCATTAAGTTTTTTATACGCATCAGCCTTATAAAACAGGGGTTTTAGGTCGTTTGGATTTTTGGACAGCATCATATCATAGATATCAAGCGCACCCTGGTAGTTTTTGGTCTCAAGGTATAAAGAGGCAAGGTTTGTAAGCACTACGGGATTATTCGGGTTTATATCCTGTGCTTTAACATATTGTGCGCGTGCTAAATCGTACTGTTTTTGTTTTTGAAAAAGTGCGCCAAGGTTTATTAACGCTTCGGCATCTTTTGGGTTTGATGCTGTTCTTGCCATCCAAAGGTTTTTAAGTTCATTTTGCACCTCCGGAAAGTTATCTGAATATTTAAATGCGAGTGAGTATTCATCATTTGCGGCATCAAAATTTTTGATATCATCCAGAATTAATGCGTATTTATAATGCACCATAGCATTTTCGGGCTTTAATTTTACAGCGGTACGTATATTTTCAAGCGCCATTTGTTGGTTGTTTAAGCTTTTGTAAATGTCTGAAAGCACAATAAGTGCATCATAATTATATTTTGTATTCTTTAATTTATTAAATTCATATCCTGCTGCAGCAATTTCACCTTGGGCTCTTAGATTTTTAGCATTTTGGAACTTTGCATCTGTCCCAAGGTTTTCATATTTTTTTAAAAGCTGGTTTAAGTTATTCTCAATGGATGCGATTTTGCTAGTATCAACCCCTTTATTTCCCTCAAGCCAGTATTGCATATAAAAAAGGGCGGATCTTAAATCATTAATTGCTTTTTTGGGCTGTTTTTCCGTGTTTAAAAAATACTCTGCTCTTGAAATATATGATGTATAAAGAGCATTGTTAACATTGGTATCATAAGGTACAAATCTTAAAACCTTTTTGAATTCATTTATGGCGGATGTATATTTCTTTTCTTTGAACAAGGTCACAGCGTTGTTATAATATATGTTATATCTTTCTTTAATATCTGCACTGTCTGCAGAAAATGCAGCCTGCATATTATTTATAAGGGATGCCACCAAAAGAAAAGATATAATATATGTTTTATTGTTCATTTTAAATATCCTCTTAATAATAAAAGTTTTAAGAACACCTCTAATTATACTACAAGTCGGATTTTATCTTATAATCTTAAAGTGTCATTTTTGGTATAATTAACTCAGACATAAAAGAGGAATTTTAAAGCTGTGAGATTTCATCATATAAACCATGATAAAACAAGACTGCTGCTGTTTTTTGGCGGTTTTTATACGGATTACAATTGCTTTGAGGAATTTGATACAAAAACATCTGATATTTTATTTATAAACGATTATTCAAAGATGGACTTTGATGAATTGCAGTATTTTGATTTTACGCCGTATACGGAAGTTAATCTTATAGCTTATTCATATGGTGTTTGGGCTGCAAACAGGGCATATCTGTCAAAAAGTCTGCCTTTGGATATAAATAAAAGCGTTGCGATTTCAGGAACATTTTGTCCCGTACATCCTCTTTTTGGTATAAATCCCAAGGTGTATAATATTATGTTGAATGCCTTAAGCGTACAGACAATTGTAAACTTTGAGCGCAATATGCTTGCAAATTGCAATAAGGATAATCCGGATATAACACATGTAGAAAGGACTATTGAAAATCTGCGCGAAGAGCTTATAAATATAAAAGCACAGTCTTCAGAATGCAGAATGGAATATGGTTTTTCTTTTGATACGGTAATTTTAACTAAAAATGATAAAATATTTCCATTCAAAGCACAGGAGGCATTCTTTGAAAAACATCCAAACAAGGTTATTTTGGAGACCGGGCATTTTCCTTTCTTTGAATTTAAAACACTTGATAATATCTTAGAAGCCTGAAAGACAATATTTATGAATTTTACTGAAGCAAATTTTACAAAGGCAAAGGACACATACAAAAAAAACGCCATTATTCAGGAGAAGATGGCAAAAAAACTTATCTATGAAACGGTAAAAAATTTCGGGAATGATTTTAAAAATGTCTTTGAAATAGGGTCGGGCACCGGGCTTTTAACAAATGAAATCTGTAACGGGATGAATTTTGAAAAACTTTTTTTAAATGATTTAACCGAAAATTTTACAGAAATCTTTCCATATAAATATTATAAAGGTGATATTTTAAACATTGAAATTTATGAAAATTTTGATTTGATAATGTCAAATGCTGTTTTTCAATGGATTGATGACAAAGAGAGATTGTTTTCAAAGCTTTACGGGCTTTTAAATTCTAACGGGATGCTTTCTTTTACTACATTTGGTAGGGAAAATTTTTGCCAAATAAAGGATATATCCGGTTTTGGGCTTGAATATAAAGATATTGAACCATTTTTAAATAAAACAGGGTTTGAAATCCTCTATTTTGAAGAAGAGCTCGAAACCCTGTATTTTGAAAGTGTGCAAAAGATTTTAGAACATATAAAATTGACGGGTGTTGGCACAAATGCTAATTGTCTTTGGACGAAAAGAAAATATGAAACATTTAGAAAAGAGTATTTAAAGCATTTTTCTGACAATAACGGTGTTGAATTAACCTATCATCCGCAATATTTTATTTTAAGGAAAGGTCGATAAGCTTTTTGCTGATTTTGAAGGTCAGTGTGTTTAGATAAGAAGACCGTAAAAGAGGCTTGTGTACCAAAGATTGATTGTTTAACCCGAAGCTCATAGACGGGAGCGTGTCTATTTATCTGAATGCACCAGGTCTTTTTGTGCTGTATTTAGTACTGTTTCCTACATAACATAGCAGGCTAATAATTCGCGGGCAATGTTTGAAGAATGCATTTTTTTTATTGCACGCTTTTCCATTTGTCTTATACATTCTTTTGTAACGCCGTACATATTGCCAATTTCTTCCAAAGTTTTTTTAATGTCGCCTTTTAATCCGAATCTTAATGTTATAACTTCTTTTTCCCTGTCCTTTAGTGTATCAAGCGCGATATTTATGTCATGCTTTAAATCTTCATATTCAACAGTTTTTTCAACATTTTGTTTTACATCTTCAATTATTTCGGAAAGTGTCATATTGTTTTCATCGTTTGAATCCATGCTTGATTCCAAAGAAAGCGCTTTTGTATAGGCACCAAGGAATGTATCAATTTTTTCTTCTGAAATTCCCATTTTGTCTGCAACAACAGATGGTTTTATGCTGCAATTATATTTTTGTTCCAAAGAATGTTTGATTTTTTTGTATTTTGATAAAGTTTCCTGAATATAAACAGGGATTTTCATGCAGTGGGACTGTTCTGAAATTGCCTTAAACATTGCCTGTTTAATCCACCAGGTGGCATAGGTTGAAAATTTATATCCCAGTTTCCAGTTAAATTTATCTACTGCTGCCATAAGCCCCAGATTTCCTTCCTGAATTAAATCAAACATAGAAAGTTCTGAAACATGGATAGATTTTCTTGCAATATTAATTACAAGTCTTAAATTTGCCTGAATAAGTTTTTTCTTTGCCTCTTCATTTCCCAGAGAAGAAAGTCTTGCAAGTTCTTTTTCTTCGGCAGATGTTAAAACCGGGAATTTTGAAACTCTTTTTACATAAAAATTCAGAGAGTCATCAAAAGCGAGGCTTGAATTGAAAAGAGAGTTTGTTTGTCTTGTTTTTAGGTTTGCAGAATTAGCGTTTTTCATAAAATCTTTTCTCCTGAAATTTACACACGATTTCTAACATTTTTAAAATAGGATGCTTTTGTTTCCGGCAGCGCAAATTAAGCCCTTGTAAAGCATTTAAGGTACGCTTGCTGACGCCTTTTATGGCGTTAATTAATCTGATTTGCAACTTTAATAGATTTAAAAAATTAAAATAGGAAAGATTTAAAAAATACTGGTACAGAAGGAATGATATATAAGATATATATTTAATATATCATTATGGTTTTAATTTTACAAGAGGATTATAAAGAATTGTTAAGATGAGTTTTCAAATTATAAGGTTTTGTTAATATTTCTTAATATTTTAAGCCGGGAGCA
>CAJULH010000041.1 GCA_910587175.1 Candidatus Gastranaerophilales bacterium
CAACTTCTTTTGAAATTTCTTCATCGTACATTGATGTTAAAATATTTCTAATAATTACATTTTATCAATACATTTCTGTTAGATATATAGTGATAAAAAATAAGGCAAAAAATTACTCGTTCAAAAAAATCATATTAAAATTTGAGTCTTCTTGGCAAAAATTTAAAACACGTTTATAATGATTACTAAGGTTACAAAACAATGCGCTTTTGCATTGAATTTTTCTGCGCCCTATGCAGAAAAATCGGTTACAATCAGCACCCGAAAAGTTGTTTGTATAATGCTTATTGATGTACGGCATAGATAGTTGTTATCTATGCCGTAAGCCGATTTTATACCCTAATAAAGAGTTTTATATTCTTTGCTCTTGTACCTGCTTGTCGTGAAAACACCAGTTAAATACAATATCATGCCATTTTCTGAAAATGCTGTGCAAATCTGTTATCAGGCGCAATTACAGGTATTTGCGGCTGATAAGTGGTCTGGGTTGTATTCATAGATTGCGTTTCAGGCACAGAATTAGTTTTATTTTTATCATCTTTAGCTTTAGTGTAAATCAGCGCAGCAGCGGCACCAACAGCAGCCAATGCACCTATTGCAGCAAGAGCTTTCTTATCGGTAATTGTGCTTGTAATGCTTGTCAAAAAGCCTTTTTTACCGAAGCCTGGAGCATAAGAAGAAGCTTGTCGCGCATTATTTGCCGGTGCATTCTTAATTGCATCGGTAATGCCATCCAGCTTATCACCTATTTGTTTTACATTTTGACTCAAGCTTTCGAGCGCTTTTGAATCAACAGCTGTCGCACCTTTAATATCTCCTGCTGAAGCTACTGCCTCTTTAACTTCACCGCCGGGAATATAAAAGTCGCCGGCATCAATCATTCTTGTATTTACAATATCTTCGTCAAACTGGAATATCATCTTAGGTGCAGTTGCCGGTGCATCAGGCATAACGTGACGTCTGCAATACAATTCTGCACTTGATAATTCTTTGCCGGTTTTCGGATCTACACCGTTTAATGCACCATTGCCCATCCAAGTTGTATTTAATTCAAGCTGGCTTTTGAATATCTTTTCAGCCATTTCAGGATCAGCTGCATCGGCTACCGCTTGTTTCATAGCGGCAGATAATTCATCAGATAGAATATCTTCTTTTAAAGTCTGAAGAAGCGCTTGGTATTCGGGATTCATTGGCATTTCGGCAATAGCCCTTTTGTCAATCTCTCCTTGGGAAACTTTGCCACGAAAATCTTTTTTAACTTTCTCTAAAATTACATTATATTCTTTACCAAATTCTTCAAACCGTGAGAAATTATCGCTTGAATATGGAAAGTCAGCCATCAATTTGCTTTTTGCAGCATCATCCAGCTTTTTAGTCTTGGTTGCAAAAAGTTCAACCACGTTGTCAATCTTTTCCTTTGGCATAAAGAATTCATTTGTAGATTTATAACCATTGACAATAGAACCCTCAGGAGCAGTTCTTGGGTCAAATACTTTTTGGGCAAAACCTTGAGTATTCATGGTAATTGGTGTAGCAAAATATTTCTGTGCCTCAAGGTCTGTTAAACCGCATGGTTCAAACCTTGATGTAAAGAGTGCAAAATCAGCAGCGCTGGACATAGCATAGCCAGGTGCAAAACCATTTATAAATACCACACGACCTTTTAATGCAGCATCAGACTCTACAAGACTCATCAATTCTTGTATTCTCATTGCTTCAGCTGTTCCCTTTGGTAATTCACCACCTAAAACAAGTACTGCATTACTACCTTCTTTGGTTTTGGCAAATTTAATAAATGATTCAAGTGCAATTGGATGTCCTTTTTGAAAATCTCCTCTTCCCCAGGAAACAAATAACGGTACATCTTCGCCAGCCTTAATCCGCTGTACTATGCCAGGATTTATACTTCCCATAAGTGACAAATCCCTTCCGGGAAGTCCTGCAATAGCATATTTATTATCAGGATCATAGGCAAATCTTTCCAAAAAGCTGATTTTATTATGTCTTTTGGCAATTTTTGCCGTTTGCAAATTAGATTCCGTAGCACTGTTTATAAGAGCTTTTTCTGCTTCAGTTACCTCTAAAATCGGTCCCCTCTCCACATCAATGGAAGTAATTTTACGCTTAAAAACATCAGGCAAAAGTTCAAGCTGATTATTTTTGTTTATAACCACATCTTCAACTTTTGTTGGATCGGCAGAATCTTGAATATGAAAAGTTATACTCTTAACATCAATTTTGTCGCTTGACCTTAACATATCAGAAACGGAAGTAATCATTTCATCCACTGTTGCACCCTCTTTAAACTGCAAGGGTTCAACTGTAGATCCAATTGCTTTTTTCATATCATCAAGCGCATATGTAACATACGGACGAATCAGAATATCGTTTTCAACGGGATAATTCGGCATATGAACATCACGAACAACATGCTGCGTTGTATATCCGCCAAGACCAAGCTTTTTAAAGGCTGAAACACTTTCATCTTCAAAGCCGTTTATAATACCGCCAACCTTACCCTGATCATAAAGTTCTTTCCAAAGGGGCTGCAATGGCGTAACATCAGGGTTTTCTGCCATAGATTTTGCATATTCCTGCGAAACGGTATTTACATAGCCATAACCGTTCTTAACATGCTGCAACATAACCATATTTGGGTTGGTATTGTTATTTGCATCCTGATAACCTTTAACAAAACGTTTGAAGTAATCTTCTTCCCTTCCGATTTGTAAAGCAAAATTATATTCGGGACTTTTTCTTACCATCTCGATTTGTTCTGGTGATGCCATAGCAAGAAAAATCTCCTTGGGAGAACATTCTCCGCAATATACGGCACCGGTATTGTGGAAGACACCGGTTGTTTTTGCGCCTTCAAAGAATTTATCACCAGCCTGGGATTTTTGGGCAATAAATTCAGGAACAAGCATAGTCTGGGAATCGGAGCAAATAATAGTTTCGGCATCTATACCTGCTTTTTCAACAGCTTCTACAACACCTTTTGAAAACATGTGATACGGTTGTTTGCTTGTATAAGCATCAGTTAAAGCCTTAGCCCTGCCATCAGGCGCCATACCGCGAAGCTGATCTGCAGACAATGCCTTTTCCAATTTCACTTTTTCCGGCGGCTCACTGCAATAATCACCGTTTGCATAGGCTTTCGGCATACGGGCGGTACCATCCGTATAGAGCATATAAACATCAATATTATCTTTGCCTTGAAGTGCCGGATGATCAACTACTTTAAACATTTTTACAGGAGTTGACTTAGTAGCGCCCCACTGCATATCGGTTGAAACAACTTCTTGGAGTTTTGTTACAGCTTTTTTATCAGCAGCAAGAGCAGCCTTGTCGTATGCGTATTTTTTAGCATCGGCTTCATTTATCCAAATCGGCTGCCCGGCTATGGTGCGTACAGAAACGGAGTTATTATCGCCCAATTCCCCATTGTAATAAGGAATAACAAGGCTCACTTTTGATTTGCCATCGCCAAGTGCAGCAGCTATGTCAGGATATTGAGCCTTCAATTGGTCAAACCAATCTGCAGTATTCATATAATCTTTGCCGACAGTTGCAACACCACCAACTTTCATCCAGGGCGGCAATTCAGCCAAAACATAAAGCACGTGCCCCTTGTTTTTAATTCCACCAAAGGTAATAACAGAATGAGGAGCAGAAACCTGATTGACGCTATTATTAAACGTATTAGATTTTACAGCAGAAACCCCCGAAACTGCATTATTTTGGGACGCTAAAAGATGAGCTTGATTTTGCAAAGCGGTAATTTTCATAAAACTTTACCTACACAACACTAAACACTAACTATATACACAAAAACATGTAAACGAATTAAATTGCCAAAGTTATGTAAATTTTTGTAAAATTTCTTTAACATTGACGTTATTTAAGCTTTATACACCTATTCACATAAAATAAGAAATATATGCTTCCCCAAAAAGATATGCACATTTGGGGCATCTCTCTAAAAGGTTTACACTAAAAGTGCTGCACATTTTACCAAACTTTTAAATTAAAGTTCCAAAAAACGTGCAGCACTGATATTAACAAAAAATATTTTATTATACAAGCCCCAAATTTTTATGAGCTTCAAATATTGATTCCACAAGGGCATCAAGGGAAATAAAATCTTCTTCTTTAGGTTTTCCTTTAACCAAAACGGGGTCTAAAACTTCAAGTTTTAGACTTGAGAGCATGCTACCTAATTTTCCAAATAAATCCCCGCCCCAGCCATATGAACCTATAAATGAAGCATATTTAGCCTTTGGTTTTAGAAGATTTGCAATATAAGCTACATTCGCAGCAGCCGGATGCGGGCTTGCAAGCACCATTGAAACACCAATTACAATAGTTGCAGCATCAACAAGATTCATTGCAATTTCCCCTAAATCAGAACCAACAACATCAAAACATAGGGTTTTAATCCCTTTTGCTTCGAGCTTTTGCTTCATATAAAAAGCCATTTCTTCAACACTTTTATACATTGAAACATACGGAATTAAAACAAGATTCTTAGCTTCATCAGACGTCCAGTCTCTGTATAAATCCAAAATAAACTCAGGCTTATCATGCAAAGGACCATGACTTGGACAAATCATTGCAGGCTTCATTTCATCAATCATTTTTACATACTTTTTACACATGGGACGAAATGGCATCATAATCTCAGCATAGTATCTTTTAGCAGATGAAATAAGCATATCATCATTCTTGGAAAATAAATCTTCAAAGGGAAGATGCGCCCCAAGAAAATCGCAGGTAAAAAGAATATTATCCTCTACAATACGTGTAAACATTGTATCTGGCCAATGCACACCGGGTGCAATATTAAACTCCAGAGTTTTATCTCCCAAAGAAAGAGTATCTTTATCTTTTATAACTATAATTCTATCCTCGGGAATAAGAAGCATTTCCCTGATATTTCCTTTACAAACAGGATTTGTTACAACTTTTGCATCTTTATATTTTTCAAGCAAAAGCGGAATAGAGCCTGAATGATCTTGTTCGCCATGATTTGCAATAATATAATCAATATTTTCAATACCGTTTTCTTCAAGATTTTTAAGATAATCTTTACCAAATGGCGGATACATAGTATCAATTATTGCAGTCTTTTCAGAACCCTTTACCAGATAAGAATTATATGTGGTACCATTTTCCAAAGGAATTAATTCATCAAAAATCACTCTGTCGACATCATTAAGCCCGCAATAATAAATATTTTCTTTAATTTGCTTAAATTTCATAAAAAACCTCATAAATTTAACTATAAGTTCAATCTTAAATTTAACACAAAAACGACAAAACCAAAGAAAAACTGAGAAGTATCCAGGAAAAAGATATTAAGAATTATAATATTATTTCATTTGCAAAAATGCTTGTTCTACAAGGAATAAAGAAAGCCGATAAAGGGATTCGAACCCTTGACCTACGCATTACGAATGCGCCGCTCTACCAGCTGAGCTATATCGGCATGGGGTATTCATTAAGATTATACAACAAAAAAATTGAAGAAAAATATTCCTGCAGTATAATAACCAAGCACATCAGACATTTTAAAGACCTCCTGACAAACAAAATCAAAATATTTTTTATTTAAACTAATATTGCAGCAAAATACAATGATGGCATCTTAACAAATGCAAAACATTGCATTTACAATGTTTTTGGACTACAATTTCACGCGGAATTCATTCACGTAAAAAATAAGAAAAAATAATAGAAAATTTCCTGGAAATTATAGAAAATGATTACAAATGCAATAACAACAGCGATTTCAAAGCTTGTAGAAGCTAAAGACCTTGAATTTGAAGAAATTCAAAGAGTCATAGAGCAAATAACAGAAGGAAATGCCACAAATGCCCAAATAGCAGCATTTTTGACTGCCCTAAGAATAAAGGGTGAAACTGTTCAGGAAATAACTGCTGCCGCAAGCGTAATGAAGAATAAAAGCATACCGCTTGATATAGGAACTCCCGAAGCAATTGATATGGTGGGCACAGGAGGGGACTGCGCAGACACGTTTAATATTTCAACAACAGCAGTATTCATAGCTGCTGCAGCAGGATGTAAAGTTGCAAAACACGGAAACCGCTCTGTATCAAGCAAATCCGGAGCTGCAGATGTACTGGAAGCCTTAGGTGCAAATATAAATCTTTCACCATCCGACAATATAGAAATCTTTAAAAAAATCGGAATTTGTTTTATGTTTGCGCCAAATTATCACCCCTGCATGAATTTTGTAGCAAGCGTGCGGCAAGAAATAACTATAAGGACGCTTTTTAATATACTTGGACCACTCGTAAATCCTGCCCATACAAAAAAGCAGCTCATTGGAGTTTACGACAGAAAGCTGGTTAAGCCAATTGCCGAAGTACTTAAAAATCTTGGCATTACAAGAGGAATGACCTATCATGGCATTGACGGACTAGATGAAGCAACAATTACAGGTGAAACTTTTATTTCAGAAATCAAAAATTCACAAATAATTTCTTACAAAATTTCGCCAAAAGATTTTGGTCTAAAAACAGCATCATTAAGGGATTTTCAGGGTGGTAACGCATTAGAAAATGCAAAAATCATAAAAGATATATTCTCAGGCAAAGAAACCGGCGCAAAACGAGATATTGCAGTGCTTAATGCAGGTTTGGCAATTTATATTGCAGGTCAGGCAAAAGATATAAATAGTGCTATAAAATTGGCAAATTCCTCTATCGATAATGGTTTAGCACAAAAAACCTTAAATGAATTTATTTTGCTTTCAAAAAGAGCAGAAAGTGCAAAATAATAAAAATATACTTTAAAATTAACTGAATCAATCAAAATATAACTTTTAAAATTTTATATTGCAGCAAAGCAAAAACAAAAAGAATACAAGCACCTGCCGCAAGGGAATATTCAAGTTTTTGAAATTTATTTAAAATAATAAAAACAGCAACCAAAAAGAAAAGCGTGGGCAGGGTACCCAAGATAGCAGACCGAATAAAGTTTATCAGCAAAAAAGTATCCGCTTTTTCAAAATGAAGCCAAAGGAGCGAAAGAACAATATTTACAGGCATCATAGCAATAAGTCCACCTATTAATGAAGTTTTCTTTGCAATTGTCGTAACTAAAATTATAAATAGTGAAGAAATAAGTGCCTTTAGTACTATGAACATTTTATCCCCGCATTGCGTATCTCAATATTGTTAGTTTTACCTAACAATTAGGTTAACGAAAATACTTGTCTTTGTCAAGCAATAAAACAGAAAATAATATGGGACAAAGTGAGACAAAGCGCAGCTAGAACTTAAAATCCCTCTCGCCATTGTGAATTTTGGTTAAATTTTCTTCCACCTTTGCACGTACGGTGTCGTTTTCAATCTTTGCAATTTCAACAGGTAAAAGCTTTTCTCCCACTATCTTTGTAGCTTCTGTTGCATAATCTTCCAAGTATTCTTTTAATGTCATAACAGCATTTGGCTGACAGAAATTGTGAATTTGCTGACTTTTACAAATTTCCATAAATCTGTCACCTGTACGCCCTTGTCTGTAGCAGGAAGTACAAAAGCTGGGCAGATAACCCAATTCCATAAGCCATCTAATGACATCATCCAAGGGACGCCTGTCTGAAACATCAAATTGGGCAGACTCTTCATCTTCCGGCGCAGGATTAAAATATCCGCCCACACTGGTCTTTGAACCGCCGCTTATTTGGGAAACCCCTAAATTTAAAAGTCTTTTTCTGCACTCAGCGCTTTCTCTTGTAGAAATTATCATTCCGGTATACGGAACAGCAATCCTTATGCACGCAACAATTTTGGCAAATGTATCTTCATCAATACCATTATCAAAATCATCCGGGTTAATATCATCCGCTTTTTTAATCCTGGGGACACTGATGGCATGTGGACCTACACCAAATGCAGCTTCTAAATGTTCTGCATGCATTAAAAGAGCAGAGAATTCATATCTGTAAAGCTCTAAGCCAAATAATACTCCAAGGCTCACATCATCAATTCCCGCCTCCATTGCTCTGTCCATAGCCTCTGTATGGTATTTATAGTTATGTTTTGGACCTGTCGGGTGAAGTCTTTCGTATGTTTCCTTGTTATAAGTTTCCTGGAAAAGAATATATGTGCCTATTCCGGCTTCATGTAGTTTTTTATAATTTTCAACGGTTGTTGCCGCGATATTTACATTTACACGGCGAATAGCACCATTTTTATGCTTAACGCTATATATTGTTTTAATTGATTCTAAAATATATTCGATTGGGTTATTAACAGGGTCTTCACCTGCTTCAATTGCAATTCTTTTGTGTCCTAAATCCTGAAGAGCTTCTGTTTCACGGCTGATTTGCTCCTGAGTCAGTTTAACACGCGGAATATGTTTGTTTTTCAGATGATATGGACAATAGACACATCCGTTTACGCAGTAATTTGAAAGATAAAGAGGCGCAAAAAGTACAATACGGTTGCCGTAATAATCATTTTTAATTTCACGGGCAAGAGCAAAAATCTCTTCATTTTTTTCGGGGATATCACAGTCCAGCAAAACTGTAGCTTCTCTGTGGTTTAAACCCTTTTTAAGTCTTGCCTTTGCTAAAATTTCATCAATTACTTTGATATTATTTTTATTCTGCTCCGCATATTCAAGAGAGGCTAAAACCTCTTCGTGACAAATAAATTCTTCGGCATTGTGTGACTTAGGATTATACATGGTTTCTCTATTTCCTCCACACTCATAATACCCCTTTAAAAATTAAATGCAAATGAGGCAATTTGCACAAGCTAAAATACAGACAATACAAGACTTGAAATTCCAAAACAGCTTAAATAAATTTAAGACGGTAACCAAGCCTCAAGAAAATAAAAACAGGCAAAACTATGAGGCAAGACGGTCTATGCCATTATAATACCAAGCCATTTTCCCTTCTTTTTGGCTTTTTTGATACGCTTCAAGTTCTTCTTTTGTCTTCATTTTTCTTGTAGGCATTGCGGTTAAGAGCCTTGAAACCTTATCTGTTAAAAAGCTTGACATACCAACAACAATCATAGAACCTATTAAACTTCCGCCATATTGTTTTCTTAATATACCAGCTATTGTACCCCAAATTGCAGCCTGGGAAGTTGTTCTTGCAATTTTATTAATGCCGCGCAGCCTTGCTGCCTTTCTTGCTTCAGCTCTGTTTTCGCCATTTTTAATTGCAGCATTATAATCATCATTCATATTAAACCAAATACCGGAAAGCGAACCTGTTATTTGTGAAATAGCCGCAACAGTGGTGTTGTCAACCTTGGAAGAAGTTTTTTTGTTTAAGGATGCAACCCGCATTTCATGCAGATATTTACCAAATTCTTTCTGTAGTTTATCAGGATCTGAGCCGAATTTTTTCTCAAATTCTTTATATTTTAAGAATACGTTTTTAAAGTTGTAATTATCCTTGATGAAAGCATTTCCTTCGAGTGTTTTTTTGGTTTCGGGAAGAGGAATAACCTGTTTACCCTGGGCTTTTCTTACAAGGTTTGTGATGCTGTTTATTCCCTTTTTTACGGGAGCTTCAAGTTTGTTTACAAGCTTATAAGGATAGCAAAAAATTTCTTTTACAAATTTAAACGGCATAAGCGGGAGCATTTTTAACTCTTTTTGTTCTACTTCAAAAAGACCTAAAAGTTTTATTGTCTTATACCTTGTGCCAAGATTAATATCGGCAGTGCCATTAACAAGTTCTTCACCAAGAGTGGCGTCAATCCACTCTGTATACTTACTCTCTCCGCATTGTTTTAAAACACTTTTAAACTTATCAATATCGGTTCTTGATGCAACAACATCCTCAATATTTGATAATTCAAATTGTTTTAGCTTATTTTTAAACGGTGCAAGAAACTTTTGAGCCACTTTTGTATTTGAAGCAAACCTTAAGGCATATACGGCAGCTGCGGCAATAGCACAGCCCTTTACAATATTTTTCATTGAAAGGAGAGTCGGTTTTGCCTCCTTGTCTATTTCGCTTTGGGTTTTATATGTTTCACCAGCTTTTGCAGCTCTTACAAATTCAGTCATTGAGTTTTCAGGTGTTTTCACTCTCTTTATTGGTCTTCCTTCAGACATCCTTGAATGAATTCTTGAAGCAGTTCCTATAATAAGCCCGGAAATTGCACCGGCAGTGACATGGCCATTAAGAAATTCACTAAAACATGCACTTAAAAGATACTGCATAATACCTTCATCTATGGTTTCTTTTATCTCTTGGAATTGTTTGCCGTATTGTGCTTTTTTAGCGTCTTCATCACTCTTTCCTTTTAACTTGGCTTTGTTAAAATAGTCTGCACCCAAAAAGAACGCAGGCAAAAATCCCGATACGATTCTTGTTGTAAAACGTTCTTTTTTAGTATCAAAAATTGAGTTTCCAAACTCCATTGTCTTGTTTAAAAGAGGATTGAGATAATCCCCAACGGCATTGCATATTTTTTCACAAGAGTCTAAACATTTACCGTTTTGATTCTTTTTAATAACAATATCTTCAATCTTAATGCCAGACTTTTTAAGAAATTCAGCAATATCAGGCACGGCATCGCGTGCACCCTGAAGAGCTGCAAGTTCCTTTTCAGCAAGAATATGCGCCCTGTGATTTTGTAGAAACTGTGAGTTATTCAATTTGGATTTCGGGAATTTTGAAGCAATTTCGGATAAAACATCAAAAGGAATTTCAAGAAAATCCCTCCCTGCCTCAAAAAGACGTCTTGGAATCGTATCTTTTTTTGCAAGCAAAAGACCATTTGCATTTTCAAAAAGCTTCGAATTTTTTACCTGCGCGGATGTAGTTGCATCAAATATAAACCCTGAAAGTGCACAATCCATCCTTCTATAAAGCATGTTGAATGTTTTAGGGCTAACTTGAGGTGTCTTGTTTGAAAAACGAGCCACAACACGGCTTGCAACATTTTGAAAAGTTTGTACACCCATTTGAGGCAATCTCATTTTTGACCTTTACTTACACACATTCCTTTATATAAATAAAGATAAATTGAGACAAAAATTGCCGGATTGTTAAGTATTATTAAATAGTTTTAAAAATTTTAGAACCAATCACCAAATCGTTGGAAATTTGCATATTCTTTCTGCCATTTTTCCGCTTCTCTTCTTTGCGCCTCCAATTCTTCTTCAGTAGGCGGCGGAGGCGGAATGCAGCCAAGTTTTTTATACAATTGGCAGCTAAGCAACGAAATAAGCTTAAAACGCTTCATGCCATCTTCGGTTCTACAATCCATAGGAGCTTGTTCCCAGCCCCTTTTAAGACCATATTTCTCTTCAAACTTATTTATTAAATCATATGCCTCTGCATTTTTCATTTTTGCTTCCTGGATTTCACCTTGCTGCCCAAAACGCTCCAGAGCCCCTAAAAAGCCTTTACGCTTGGAAAGTTCCCTATTTGCATCAAAAGGATCTCTCACAAATTCAAAATGCAGTGTAAAACCGTCAGGATCAACCTTTTTTAATTTTACAAATTTTTCTTCTTTATATATAACCGGAGCATATTTATATTTGCTTGCAGCTTCTAAAACATCATGGTGCACATCACCAAAACGCACATGGGCAAATCCAACAGCACTGCCTATAGCATCAACATCTTCAAATGTGGTAATATTGTCAGGATGTCCTTCATTAAATACTTTATAGGTACTTGTTTCTTTAAGGTATTCATCCGCACCTCTTTTTTCAATCAATTCCTTATTCCATTCCGCCTTTAGTTTATCATCAGAGTCAATATAAACATGTACAAGCGGAGAAACAGCAAGAGGGTCCCCTTCTATACCAGGATAAAATGGAGAACCGATTTTATTCGTACGGGATTGAGCTTCAATGCTGCCATAAGTTCCAAAACTTAAACTCTGTCTCATGGGTTCTCTTATGGGCTCATTTATAACAGGAGGTTCATTATTTTTGCAAGGCTTGGTGCGCTTGTTTAAATTGCTTGTATAATTGTAACTGGTAATAGAATTAATTCTCATATTTTATTCTCTTTCTTTATCCCTTTTGTCTAAAACCTCAAATAGCGGGGAGTTTAATTATAAAACGTCATTTTCAAATTTCAACCAAAAGTATATACGATTTTAACATATCCTTACAATTACCCAATCAGAGCATGGTATAATTATATTTATGGAATTTATAAAAAAGTATAAAAAAATATTTATAGTTTTAAGTGCATCATTATTATTAGCACTGTTATGTTTGTATTTATGCGCTGTAATGCTTTTGCCGGCACTCTTAAACTCCGGGCGATTTATAAAAAAAGCTGAAAATTTCATCTACAATAAAACCGGAGCCCTTGTTTCAGTTAAAAATTTAGATATAAAAGCAACCAGGGGACTCTCTTATTATATAAAAGCAGATAAAATCACTGCAACAAAAAATGGTCTTGAATTTTTAAATCTGGAAGATTTCAGTGCAAAAGTTACATTTAACAAGCTAAAATATGCTGATGGAAAATACCTGTATGTCAATTTAAGCAAATTTAAAAAAAATACTAAAAAGAAAAATGATTACAAGATTTCGCTGCTTCCTGATATATATTTTGAAGGTGCGGATATAATATTCGATGAAACAAAAGATTTTAAAGGAAGCTTTTCAAACCTGAGCCTGAAGGAGATAAACGATAAAAGGTATTTAAAATTTTACGGCGAAATATCTTCAAGCTTTTTAAAAGAAAGCTTGAAAACAGGTGAAAACGGGTATTTTGTGACAAATGGAGAAACTATTTTAGCACAGGGTTTTGAAATTTTATCAAAAGATTCAAAAATTGCCCTAAATGGAAAAATATACGATAAAAGCAGCGGACACGATTTTTATATTGATGCAAAAAACCTGCCCGTAGACGATACAATGGCATCAGTGCTTTATTATCAAAAATCCAAAGACCCGTCTAAAAAATTCATTGAAAACTTCGTAGATTACAAGGGAACTCTGGATATAAGTTTAAATTTCAAAGAAAATGGCATTTTTGGAAAATGCGTTGCAAAAGAACTTGGCGCAAAATCAGTATTATTCAATGCACCGGTATTTTTTGAGAATGCAGAATTTATATTCGACAAACAAAATGTAAATTCAACAGCATACGGCACCCTTGCAGAGGAAAAAGTCCGCCATATTCTCAGAGTGACAAACATTTTAAGAGCAGACAGAGAAACATATGGCAGTATCAACTCTACCCTTGCCAGCAAGGCTGGTAAATATATTCCTGACCTAAGCATAAAAAATGGTCTCAATATTGAAGTAGAGTATTTTATAAAGAATAAAATTATTACCGTAGACTACCTTGCCTCAATTAAAAAAGGTGCCGACATTTTTTACAAAGGTGCATTTTTAGGACTTCGAAACAAGGATAGAAGGGTTTTTGTTCATACAATAAAAAATAATAAAATTTTATATATAAAAAATTACGATTATTCAGTTTTAAATAACGGAGAGGCTTATAATATTGTTCTTGGAGACGGACTTTTTATAAAGTTAAAAGATAAAATGAAGCCAAAGTATCTTTCAGCCAGAACAAACGGTTTTGCACCGGCATCAGTTACCGGTTCATTTGGCAAATTCATTTCAGGCGGAGAATTTAGCGGAGACTTAAAATATGATTTTCTGAAGAACAAGATTTTTGGCAATTTTATAATTAAAAACGCAAGACACAAAGATTTTTATATAGAAAATGCCCAAATAAAAGCAGATAAAAAATGTATAGATATTTTAGCCAAAGGCAAATACAAGGGAGAGAAATTTGTCTCCAAAATGCAGGCTAGAAACAGAATAGGAAATAAAATAACCATATACAATATGGATTTATTCCTGGATAAATATATTGAAGGTAAAAAACATTTTCATCCAAAAAAAGACCGTTTGTTTGCACATAAAATAAAAGATTTTGATTTAACCATTGAAAACTGGAAAATAAGAGTAAATAAGATAGTTAAAGACCGTATAGTTTTAAATAATGTATTACTTGCAGGCAGTCTGAAAAATAGTGTTTTCAAATTTCAGACTTCAGATATCTCATTTGCAAAAGGGGTGCTGAGTGCAAAAGGCTTGTATAATTTTAAAAAGAAATCATCCGGCGTACGTTTTAGCGCTAAAAATGTGGATTCTAACATTGCAGCAGATTTGATATTCAATTTGCCAAATCAGGTAGCAGGCACTGCAAACGGAGTTCTTTATATTAAAACCTTTAACAAACTTGATGACATCAAAGCAAAGCTTATATTCCGCATAGATAAAGGCTATATGCCGCAACTTGGGGATATTGAAATAAAAAACAGATTTACAAGAAAAAAAATAAAACTCTCAAATTTGATAAAGGTAAGGAACGAAAACAATGAACCCATAAACCCTGCCGAATATGCATCTGATATTATGGGCAGTCTTTATGTGAACAACAGCAAATTGGAAAATATTTTAATAACATCCAAGCAAAAAAATCTGTCTCTTTTGATTGAAGGCAACTGCAACTTAGAAGAAGATTCAGCAAATTTAATGATGTTTGGAAAATATAGTAATGACAAACACAGAAAAATAAAAATCCTTTTTATGCCATTTTCCTTCGTGGCAAAACTTTTGTTTAGACCGGAAAATACACTTGAAAATTATAAAGATAAATTTAATAAGGTGCCGGATGTAAATACCAACCCGGCTAATGTGAATCTTTTTAGGATAAAACTTGATAAAAAACCGGGTGAAAATAATACCGACATTGAAATGAAGCGAATATATTAATTTTCAACTTTATTATTTTTTGGCTCTTTAAAGAGTGCAAGAGCAACGGCAGTCAATATTACAGCACCAGTAAAAACTTCCGGTGGAAAGGCAAAAAGAAGTTTTTTATCTAATATCAAAGGAATCAAAAGAATTGCCCCCGCAGGGGGAAAATATATCCTGACTCTGTTTAACACAAAAAATAAAATAATACAGGCAAAAACGACAACCCAAAAAAGAGGTAAACCTAAATATATTTCTAAAAGATACCTTAAAAGACACCCGGTAAAAGCACTAAAAGTCATAAGAAAAACAATATAATAAGGCTTTTTTCTTGCGGGACTATTTGAATTGGATAATTCCGTAAACATAACAATAAGAGGCGGGGCTAAAAAGTATATTTGATGACTATTAAATGGAACCAAAGCAATAATTGCAAAAACCAAAAGAAGTTTTGACCATTTTATAATTTGTTTCTTTGTATCAAATTTACAAGGAATAAAATTATTAACAGGACGCATATGAAGTTTTTCCATAAGCCACTGGGCAATTATTATAATAAGTGCCATAAAGGCAACAGAAAGAGGGTATATCCAACTTTTTGTGCCAAGATAAACAGGAAGAATGCATGCTGAAATTATCGGTATAAAATTTGTTTTAAAAATAGTTAAAACAAAGCCGGTAAAGGCAAAACAAAAACATACCTGAAATATCAAAGGAAGAGATATAAATCTTACAACCAAAACACCGAACAGGGCGGCGGCAGACATAAGAAAAAATATTCTTCTTTTATTTGTTTTCCAAGGCTGCTGTTCTGAAACCCAGGCGCCAATAGTTAAAGCACAAATTTCAGGAAAGATTATTTCTTTTTCACCACTGAGTTCTGCTATAAAAACCATAACAAATGCCATAAGTATTCCAAACAAACAGCGTTCTATTCTTATTCTTTTTAAAACTTCAATATTCATATGTATAAGATATCACAACAGGCAAGTTTTTATGAGAGCAATTATAGAATTACTTCCCTGAACAACATTCAATATATCAAACAAAGTGGAACACTGGCGGATTAAAACAGTTAATGCGACTTTTAAAGAAAAAATAGACAAAATAAAATAGCAAGGGAGAGATTCGAACTCTCGACCTCACGGGTATGAGCCGTGCGCTCTCACCAGCTGAGCTACCTTGCCATTTAGTTTCATAAAAATTATTCAATTTTCATTTTATTGCGACCAGCTGCCCGGAGAATTACTGCTCTCATTGCTTTTTTCGTTCACAGCCTCACAAAAGTGAGTCAGCAGCCGTTAGTTTTAAATTTATTTCTTCTTGATTCAGTTCTATCAGAACACCTGATTATTATCCCAAGAATATAAAAAAAATGCAAGAAGGTTTTACAAAACACCTTTTGTAGAAGGAAATTCTCCAACAGATGCCTCGTCAATACTGCTTGCAGCACGAAGCGCGCGCGCAAAAGCTTTAAACGATGCTTCAATTATATGGTGCGTGTCATATCCGTCAATTTGCCTGATATGAAGAGTAATTCCGGCATTTTGCGCAAAAGTATTGTAAAAATGCGGTACTAAAACCGTCTCAAAATCAGAAGTTCTTTCATCCTTAAGAACAAAGCTGCACTTGCAATATGCACGCCCTGAAATATCAAGAGCACAATGACAAAGAGCATCATCCATAGGCAGAAATACGCTAGCATAACGAACAATCCCTCTTTTATCTCCAAGTGATTCTCTAAAAGCATTTCCAAGCACAATCGCCACATCTTCCACTATATGATGAGGGTCAAAATCCAAAGATTTTGCACAAAGTTGAATATCAAACTTGCCATGGTAGCTTAATTGTTCAAGCATGTGGTTAAAAAATTTTAAAGGTGTATCAATTTTGTTTTGACCAGAGCCTTTTAAATTAAATTTTAAAGAAATCTCTGTTTCTTTTGTATTTCTAGAAGTTTCAACTATTTGCATGACACATCTTCCTTAAAAAAATTGTAATTTAAAATCTTATTTGCATCATCTATAACATCATATGCACCGAAATTTATAAGGGTTTTTTTAGTTTCATCAATATTTACAGCATTTGGCGGAATAATACCATACACCTGCACATTGGCATCACATCCAGACTTCGCATCATCAGGCGTGTCACCAAAAAAGCATATGTTATTAAAATAGCAATGTTTTTTTATATTCAAAAGTCCATCCGGACAAGGTTTTGACCTACCATGAGGAACATCCTCCAGACAGACAAAATACTGAAAATACCTATCAAGTCCATATTTTTTCAAAGAATAGAAAGCTTCTTCTTTTGGTCTGCCCGTAAAAACAGCCAAATCATATTTTTTTAAAAGCGCCTCAAAAAAATCTTGCTGCAAGACAAGTTTTTCGTTGTCAATCGCCCCTTTAGAACCTTCTTTAGCGGGATTATAAAAAATATCCTGAAATATTTCTACAAGCTTTGAATAATCAGTATTTATTCCTTTTTTATCCAAAAGATATTTTGTTAAATCCCAGTCATTGCTAAGCCCGCCTCTGTTTTTAGCTTCCTGCATTTCAGATGCTTCGCAGGGGCATCCGGCAAAATATTCATAGGTTTTCTGGATAGCAAAACGATATGAATTTGAAACATCAAAAACAACGCCATCCAAATCAAACACTAAAAGATTTCTTGGTTTTAGCGCATCAATAATTTTCTTTGCATCCAAAATACCCGGAATCCCTATTCGAAGGCAGCTCCTAAGAGAAGAAGATGAAAATTTTCTTGTTTTTATGCCGGCAGATAAAAGCTTTCTATAGACAAAATCCGCCTTGTCCTTAAAATCTGTCAAAATAAAATTTGCCTCAGATTCATAAGGCTCAAAACCGAGCTCTTTTAACTCTTTCATCAAATAAACTTTTGATTTTTGAACTTCATTTTGAACATATTCAAAATATTCAGGGTTTTCGAGAGAGATCGGAAGAGCACACGTCTGAACTCCAGTCACCATACGGAATCTC